>NZ_CP117430.1:5649404-5963260 GCF_030687395.1 Pseudomonas wuhanensis
CGTATTCGATAGCTTGACGAGTCGAACCGCCAACACCGGCCAGGATCGGCACGCTGGTAGCGCAGGTGTCGACGGCAGTCTTGATGATTTCCGAATATTCGCTGGCCGCCAGAGAGAAGAACTCACCGGTGCCGCCCGCGGCGAACAATGCCGAGGCGCCGTATGGGGCCAGCCATTCGAGACGCTTGATGTAGCCCGCGCGATGGAAATCGCCCTGAGCATTGAAGTCGGTGACCGGGAACGACAGCAGGCCGGAAGAGAGGATGGACTTCAGTTCTTGTGGATTCATTATTCGAACACCCTGGTAGCAACGTTTGTGTGAGAAAACTGTTCAGCTTTCGCCGAAGTTGTAGGTCATCGTACAACTTAAAATACAACCGTCAACAGCATTTCATCGCGGACCTCAACATTTGCGTCGGAAAAAGTAATTCCTTGACGTAGGAAAGTTCTCATCTATGATCCAGATAACTGTATATACATACAGTTAAATTTGACTCTACCTACGACATATCAAGGAGCTAGAAATGTCAGGTCTACACGCACAATCGAAGGAAAATACCCGACAGGTCATTGCCGATCTGGATGATCTTTTTACCGGGCACGGCATCGCCTTTTCTGGCAATGGCGACACGCTTAAGCTCACCGCCGGCAGCCATCACGGCCCCAAACATCAGCATCAAGGCCTGCCGCCGACGCCACCAAAAAATGCGCTGAAAGGCGCGCCCCAGTTGAGGTTTGAGGGTGCAGAACATACCGCTATCGGCGACAGCACCCTGCTGCGTTTCGTCAAGGATGCACCTGCCATACCGGCCTCACAGGTGGAGTTGCACCTGCCCAATGGCCTGGCATTGACCTATGGGCAAGTGATTGCACTGGGGGGTGATTTTTATGGAATTCCCGATCAACCGATCTGCGAAGGCGCAACAGCGGCGGACCGAATCCAGCGTTTTACCAACGCCTTCAACTCCCTGGCGGTACTGCCGGCCTCAAACGCCGAGGCGAAGTTGATCCTCGGCGTCATGCAGAAGGAAATCGCCGCCATCAATCAAGCGATCAGGGACGGTAAACAGCCGCATGAGGCTTATGACGCCTTGGGTGATACGTTGTCGGAAGAGTGGAACAAAATCACCGGCGGCGGCAGCTTCGTCTCGGCACTGTTCCCTTTGGGGCGTTATCTGAAACTGGCCGCCAACAATGCCGACCACTTTGCCGAATGGGCGTTGCTGGCTTACATCGCCGGGCACACGGCAGCGCTGCAACATGCGGTGCTGGCCCACAACAGCGGCGATGAAAAGCAGTTGGAGCAGGCCTATGCGATGAACGCTTTTGCCGATCACTACCTGACCGACCTGTATTCCGCCGGTCACCTGCGAGTACCGCGCAAACAGTTGGCGGCGGTGGTCACGCCCAGTGATCTCGGTTCGTTGATTACCCGTTTCATGCACGATGAAGACAGCAAGTTCGGCCTCAACGTGAGCAATGGCAACGGCGATCGCTGGCACGCCTACGGCGACAAGCGCTACTTCGACGCCATCGACAGCGCCAATCGCGCTCAGGTGAATCAAGCGGTTCAGGTGTCGGCGGATGAAGTGTTCGCGGCGTACCTCGGTGGCACCGCTCCATCGGCCGGCAGCTTCGCTGCTTTGAAAAGACTGCCCGACCTGCAAGCAGTACTGAACCCGGCAGGCAATTTCTCGCCACTGTTCAAGGTCGAGGGCAACAAGGTGTTGCGGCGCAAGGACGTCAACAACTTGAACGATACCGCCACCGTTGATGATTGGTGGGGTTGGAGCACTTACCTGCTGCTCAAGGACTACCAACCAACCGGCGCGCTGAATTCAGCGGCCAATGCCTGATAAGGAGATCACTGATGACTATCAAACTGAAACTGGAACTGGCTTCGGGGCAATCGCTGAAAGGTGCGCCGCTGGAATTGCTGTCGAAGGGCTTGCCGATTGCCCGGGCGGTTGTGGATGAACGCGGGCATGCGGTTTTCGATGCCAAACCTGGGGCTGCTGAGTTGGCGGTGAGGGTGGATCGGGGAATTTTGAAGACAATCTGAAAGATTAATTGATGGCTACTGACCCCATCGCGGGCAAGCCCGGCTCCCACAGGTTCTGTATGTGTTCACACTATTGTGATCGACACAAAACCTGTGGGAGCCGGGCTTACCCGCGATGGCTATCTGTCAGGCAAGAAATCACCTCAATCAGAAAACCTGAACCCGCTTCATGCACCTGATGCTCTGCCTCACACTTTGCGACCGCCCAGGCGGGAGTCTTGTTCTGAAATGCCCACACATGCCATTCGTCGAAACTGTTATTTCTAACAGTAGCCCGCTCCCTGCTGCCTCAGCCTAAATGGCTCAGGAGTTAACGAACCGGCTCCGTCAACGTTGCATGCAAAATCGCGTTTATTAAACGGTTCGATTCATTGTTAAAGGGATTTTGATCATGACTGCACAACTGAAAACTTTATCTGCTCCACAGCTTCGAGAAGCCATCAAAAGCGTGCTTTTCGTTGATAACCTGATAGATCCGGCACATGGTGAGGTTCCGCCGTATGCAAATGCGACTGTAGGGGACAAAGTCGAATTTACGGTACAAACCTCTACCGGCAACTCCTGGACACACTTGATCATACTGACCCAAGCCTTAGTCGGAAGCCTTATCGTTTTCGATATCCCGAAAAACATCTTCGAAAAGAACCTGACCCCAGACGCTACCGCCACACTGCGGTACAGCGTGACCAGTGCATCCGGTAACACGGCTCTCTCTCCTGACCTGCTCGTGAAACTAGAAAAATAAGACATAATCAACGCTGCGCCTGCGCCTCTTCATGGGCCTGGCGCAACCGCTCGCGACTATTCGTCAGATGCAACCGCATCGCGGCCCGCGCCGCATCGGAATCCTGGCGGGCAATTGCGTCGTAAATCTCTTCATGCTCGCGACTCAGACGACTCATGTAGTGCTGTTGATCATCATGGGCCAGACGCGCGGAATTAAGGCGCGTGCGCGGAATGATGCTGGTACCCAGGTGGGTCATGATGTCGGTGAAGTAGCGGTTGCCGGTGGCCAGAGCGATTTGCAGGTGGAACTGGAAATCCGAAGCCACCGCATCGCTGGCGTGGGAGGCGCTTTCATTCAGCGCGTCCAGCGCCGCTCGCATCAACGCCAACTGCTCAGGGCTGCGACGTTGCGCGGCAAGGCCGGCGGATTCCACTTCCAGGCTGATGCGCAATTCCAGAATCGCCAGCACATCGCGCAGGGTGACCACGGTGGCCGGGTCGATACGGAAACCGCTTGGGCTGGGGGTATCGAGCACGAAGGTGCCGATGCCGTGACGGGTTTCCACTTGCCCGGCGGCCTGCAAACGGGAAATCGCTTCGCGCACCACGGTGCGGCTGACGCCATGGGCATCCATGATCGCCGATTCGGTGGGCAGCTTGTCGCCACGCTTGAGCTGACCGTCGCGGATCTGCTCGGATAACACCGTGACCAATTCCTGTGCGAGGCTGCGCCGCTTGCGAGGGAGGCGAGGTGCGTCGATCGGGTTTTCCATGGTGAACGTCTGTCTCGAAAATTCGGCTGAATCCGCATCATAGCTCAACACGGTTGTACGATCACCGTTGACCTGTGGGAGCGTGGCTTGCCCGCGATGAACGATAACGCGGTTCGTCAGGTAAACCGCATTAAGGCCATCGCGGGCAAGCCACGCTCCCACAGGTTCAGGCGGTCACGGTTTGGTCCACCAGATGGCCATTCTCGATGCGCACATGCCGAGGATGGAAACGTTTCAGGCTACTGCGATGCCCGACGCTGACAATGCTCAAGCCCGGCAATTCATCGATCAACGCCTGATACAACGACGCCTCATCCTCTTCGTCCATCGCCGAAGTCGCTTCGTCCATGTACAGCCATTGCGGCGCATAAAGCAGCGCACGGGCGAAGGCCAAACGTTGCTGCTCACCGGGCGAAAGCATGCGCTGCCAGTGATTGGCTTCATCCAGACGCGAAACCAGGTGCGGCAAGCGGCAGGTTTCCAGCACGTGGGCATAACGCTCGCGCGGGTAGGTGTCGCCGGGTTGTGGATAACTCAGCGCCTCGCGCAAGGTGCCAATCGGCAAATAGGGTTTTTGCGGCAGGAACAGATAACGCCCTGTTGGCAGGCGGATGCTGCCGTGGCCGGCCGGCCAAAGGTGCCCCATCGCCCGCAGCAACGTCGATTTGCCGCTGCCGGAACGACCGCTGAGCATGACGCGCTCGCCCTCCTCCACCGTCATGTCGGCGTTAGTCAGCAGATGACGACCGTCAGCGAGGTCGAGGCCAAGGTTATGCACCTTCAACGCATCACCTTGATTCTGGACGTCAATGGCTGGTGCACGCTCTTCATTGTCGGTCATGGCCTGACGGAAACTCAGCAGTCGATCACAGGTGGCGCGCCAGGAGGCAAGGCTCTGGTACGCACTGATAAACCAGCTGAAACTTTCCTGCACGTTGCCGAACGCCGAGCTGATTTGCATCAGCTCGCCAAGTTCGATCTTGCCGGACAAGTAACGCGGCGAAGCGACTATGAACGGAAAGATGATGGCAGCCTGACTGTAACCGGCGGTGAAGAAAGTCAGTCGTTTGGACACCTTCATGATGTCCCAGAAGTTATGCCAGACCATCCCGAAGCGACTGTTCAAGCGACGATTTTCATTGGGCTCGCCGTTGTACAGCGCAATGCTCTCGGCATTTTCGCGAATCCGCACCATAGAGAAACGCAGGTCGGCTTCGAAACGTTGTTGCTGGTTATTCAGGCCGATCAAACGGCGGCCGATCAGATGCGTCAGCCAGCTACCGATCACGGCATAGACCAGCACACACCAGAACATGTAGCCGGGAATGGTAAAACCCCATACTTCGATACTGCCCGACACGCCCCACAAAATGATCGAGAACGACACCAGGCTGACAATGTTGCGAAGCAAACCAATGCCCAGCTCCAGGGTGTTCGAGGTGAAGTTGTTGAGGTCTTCGGAAATCCGCTGGTCCGGGTTATCGGTGTAACCGCCCTGTTCCAGCTGGTAGTAATTCTTGTTGCCGAGCCAGCGGGCGAAATGCTTTTCCGTGAGCCATGCCCGCCAACGGATGGTCAGCATCTGGGTCAGGTAGAGCCGGTAGACGGCACCGACAATCGCCACCGCCGCAATCCCGCAGAAATACAGAATCAGCCGCCAGAACGCGGCCTCATCCTTTTGCTGCAGCGCATTGTAAAAATCCTTGTACCAGGTGTTGAACCACACCGAGATGCCCACGCTGATCAGTGACAACGCAATCACCGCGATCAGCAGCGTCCAGGCCTTGCCCTTCTCTTCACTGCGCCAGTAAGGCGTGATCATCGCCCAGACTTTGCGAAAAAACTGCCCGCGCACAGCATCGTTGACCGCGGAATACTCAGCGTTCTGATTCATGGATAAGGCTCGATAAAGAAAAGAACACACACGAGCCGATCATAAATGATCGGTTCGTGTTATCGCGAGGGCTGGCGATAATCGTTCAGCGTCCGTTCAGCGACGGACCGGGCGCTTCTGCAGTTTGCGCTGCAGCGTGCGGCGGTGCATGCCCAGGGCGCGGGCGGTGGCGGAGATGTTGCCTTCGTGCTCGGTCAATACGCGCTGGATGTGCTCCCACTGGAGACGGTCCACCGACATCGGGTTCTCCGGCACCAGGGTGTCGAGGTCGGCGTGCTCGGAGAGCAACGCGGCCAGCACGTCATCGGCGTCCGCCGGTTTGCACAGGTAATTGCAGGCGCCGCGCTTGATCGCCTCGACGGCGGTGGCAATGCTCGAGTAACCGGTGAGGATCACCACGCGCATGTCCGGATCGAGTTCGAGCAGCTTGGGCAGCAACACCAGGCCTGAGTCGCCGTCCATCTTCAGGTCCAGCGCGGCGTAATCCGGGATGTCCGCCTGGGCGATGATCAGGCCTTCTTCGGCGGAACCTGCGGTACTCACGCGAAAACCACGGCGGGCCATGGCGCGGGCCATTACGCGGGTGAAGGTTGCGTCGTCGTCTACCAGCAGCAAATGCGGCAGTTCTTCGCCTTCGACTTGGATCTCGTCACTCATGTTCGTCTCCTCGGGCGACACGGGGCAAGCGCAGCTCGGTGAGCGTGCCGCCTTCCTCATGACTGTAGAGTTTCACTGAGCCGCCGGCGCGTGTCACGCTGGCCTTGCTCAAAAACAGGCCCAGGCCGAAACCTTTGCCCTTGGTGGTAAAAAACGGTTTGCCAATCTGCTCGGCAATGGCCAGTGGCACACCGGCGCCATGGTCGCGAATGCTGATGGTCAGGTCCTCGGCATTCCAGTCCAGCGTCACTTGCAAGCCTTCGGGGCAGGCATCGGCGGCGTTGTTCAGCAAATTCAGCAGGGCCTGGGTCAGGTCCGGCGGCGGCGCCATGCGCGGCACGGTCCCCTGGCCCAGGCGCTGGAAGCGGTAGCTGGCTTCAGGGCGCATCAGGTGCCAGCGGTTGAGCGCTTCGTCGAGCCAGTCGGTGACATCCTGCATTTCCACCGCCATGCGACGGTTGGCTTCCGCCGCCCGAACCAACTGCTGCAAGGTCTCCTTGCAGAGTTTGACCTGATCCTGCAATACGCTCAAATCGTCCTGCAACAGCGGGTCGGGATGGTCCTGACGCATTTCCTTGAGCAACACGCTCATGGTTGCCAGCGGCGTGCCCAGTTCATGGGCGGCACCGGCAGCCTGAGTCGCGACGGCCAGCAATTGCTGGTCGCGCAGGCCCTCTTCGCGACGGATTGCGCGCAGCTCTTCCTGACGGCGCAGCTCTTCAGCCATGCGGGCGGCGAAGAACGTGATGACCGCTGCCGCCAGGGCAAAGCTCAGCCACATGCCGTAGATCTGCAGGTTCTCCCGGGCGATCGGGAACGTTTCCAGCGGGTAGAACCGCGCCAGCAGCAACGTATAAAGCGCCAAGGCAATACCCGACAGAATTACCGAATAGCGCCACGGCAAGGTAACGGCAGCGATAGTCAGCGGCACCAGATAATAAGAGACGAACGGATTGGTCGAGCCGCCGGAAAAGTACAGCAAGGCGCTGTGGATAAACAGGTCGCAGGCCAGTTGCAGGGCATATTCGAGCTCAGTCACCGGCCACGAGGTGCGTAGACGCACCGCCGTGAACGCGCACAGCAGCGTCGAACAACCCAGGGTCATTGCCAGTTGCACCCACGGCAACGGCAGCAGGTCGAACCAGTAGGCCAGGCCTACGGAACCGGCCTGCGCGGCCAGCACCAGCGTGCGGATGAAAGTCAGCCGCCAGAGGTTCTGGCGAGTGGCGGAAGTGATTTGAACGGGGGCGAGCATGAGCTCTCCTGATGAGCGCTCCAGGCGGATCGCACGGAGTATAACCAAGCCACGGGCCTGAGAGGCGAAAGTGCGGCAAACGACCACATGGCGGAAAGGATTGTGGCGTCTATAAGGCCGCCATCGCGGGCAAGCCACGCTCCCACATTGGAATGCGTCCCCTGTGGGAGCGTGGCTTGCCCGCGATTGACCGCGCAGCGGTCACCTGTGGTCGATCTGTATAGAAGTTGTAACTGTGCGAACCGGATCATTGAAGCTAGAGTCTGATGGTTTCACGCAGGTTCGGACCTTAACCCCTGCGCACCGTCCAAGGAGCTTTTCATGCACACATTGCGCCGCAGCGCCGCCCTTCTTGCCTTAAGCGTTGGCACCGTCGCCAGCCTCCCGGCCCTGGCCGTCGACGAGCTGCATTACAACCAGATCTCCCTGCGCGCCGAAGTCAGCCAGGAAGTGGCCCGCGACCTGATGATCGTGACCCTCTACACCGAAGAGCAAAACACCGACCCGGCCAAACTCGCCGCCGACGTCAGCACCACCATGAACAAAGCACTGGCCCAGGCTAAAGAAGTCAAAGACATCACCCTGCGCCAGGGCAGCCGCAACAGCTACCCGATCTACGACACCAAAGGCCAGAAAATCACCGGCTGGCGTGAGCGCGCCGAACTGCGCCTGGAAAGCTCGGACTTCGCCGCCCTCTCCAAACTCACCGGCGAACTGCTCACCGACCTGAAAATGGGCGGCATGGACTTCGCCATCGCCACCCCAACCCGTAAAGCCAGTGAGGACGCCCTGCTCAAAGAAGCCGTGACCGCCTTCAAGTCCCGCGCCCAACTGGCCACCGACGCCCTGGGCGGCAAGAGCTACAAAATCGTCAACCTGAACCTCAACAGCAACGGTTATCCACAACCGTACATGCGTGGGCCGATGATGATGAAATCCGCGGCCATGGATTCAGCGCCGGTGACCCCGGAAGTTGAAGCGGGCACCAGCCAGGTCAGCATGACGGCGGATGGGGCGATTGAAGTGTTGATGCCTTGATTCGATAAGCCTGTATAAAGAACGGCGATCACCGAAGTGATCGCCGTTTTTTTTGCGCCAGAAGAATCTGGTTGTGACTGTCGGCTTACTGGTGAAAGCACGGACGTCATCGCAGTGATTCAGAATTAAGTCTGCGGATCGACGTTATCCAACGCCCGATTCACCGCCAATTCCGCCAGCATGATGATCTGTTGAATCGCCAACACGGTGTTGTGCTGCGGGCCGATCAGGTTCGTGGCGAAATCACTGGCCAGGACACTGGCCGAGGCCAATGACTCGCAGGCTTGTGCCAGGAGACTTTCGGTGTCCATGTCAGGGGCAACCAAGTACATCGTGCTGGGGCGACGAGGTCGTGCGGCGTAAGGCTTGGGAGGATTGAGGTAGTAGTCAAGCGCGCGCTTTGTGGCTTCGCGGTCTTTGAGTAGCTCTTCGGCGCGCAAGACTTCGGCGATTGGGTTGGTTTTTTTAAAGTTCGAATCAGAATTATCATCGTCCATTTGCAGCTCCTAATCACAATTGGAGCCAGCACTTGCCATTATGGTCGTGAGGGCTTTCGCCCTACTGATTTCAGGTTTCCACTCCTGGTCGCTGGTTTTGCAGCGACAGCCAAAGACTAGAGAGCCCGCTTCCGACGGACAACCTGAAAAATGCGTGGGAAAGGTCTGAGTTCTGATACATCCGTTAAACATTCAAAAGCGGAACGCGGAGCGTCCCTGGCGGCATTCCCACGCGGGAGCGTGGGAACGATCATTGAGCATCAGCTCTGGATAGATTTATGGGAAGCTCTGATAGCATCAATCGCCTCTTGAGTGAGCGTCATGACAGTCGTTGTGCTTACTTCAATCCGACTGATGATGTCTGCTCTCGGACCTTGCTTCCAATCAGTACTTGAGTAAAAAAGATCTTGAGAGGCTTGGCGATGATTCTCGCTCTCGTAGGAGCGAATTAAGTGATAACTGTCATCGTCATGCAAAGAGCCGCCATAAGAAACAACATCCATACCCGCCTTTAAGTGAAGCGGAACGCTTACTTCCCGCATTATTCGATGGAAATCCAATCCTGATCCCGGTTTCAAGGTGTACATCAGGATTTCAACAATTCGAGTCATTCCAAATCTTCCATGTGGGATTTCAGTTCCTGCCTAAGGATATGTGCTGGCTGATCTGCCGCCTTCGCGGGCAAGCCTCGCCCCCGATCAACTATGCCCAGATAGAGGGGTCCCCCTCAAAAAACGATATTTCCGCCCGCCCCGCCAACAACGCTACCCTCAGGAAAACACCGCCGCCACGCCCTCGGGGACTCCATGGAAAGAACCACCGTCAAACCACTCCTGCTCGCTCTCGCCCTCGCCACAACCGCATCACTGGCACAAACCGCCCAAGCCGCCACCACCCTGGTCTACTGCTCCGAAGCCAGCCCCGCCGGCTTCGACCCCAGCCAATACACCAGCGGCACCGACTTCGACGCCTCCGCCGAAACCGTCTTCAACCGCCTCACCCAATTCAAACGCGGCGGCACCGAAGCCGAACCCGGTCTGGCTACTGGCTGGGAAGTGTCCAAGGACGGTCTCAGCTACACCTTCCACCTGCGCGACGGCGTGAAATTCCACACCACCGACTACTTCACCCCGACCCGCGACTTCAACGCCGACGACGTCTTGCTCACCTTCCAGCGCCTGCTCGATCCGCAGAATGCCTTCCGTAAAGCCTACCCCGCCGAGTCGCCGTACTTCACCGATATGGGCCTGAACACCACGATCAAAAGCATCGACAAACTCGACGACCACACCGTGCGCTTCAGCCTGAACAACGTCGACGCCGCGTTCGTGCAAAACCTCGCCATGAGCTTCGCCTCGGTGCAGTCCGCCGAATACGCCGCACAACTGTTAAAGGAAGGCAAAGCCGCCGACCTCAACCAGAAACCGGTCGGCACCGGCCCCTTCGTGTTCAAGCGCTATCAAAAGGACTCGCAGATCCGCTACGCCGCCAACAAGGCTTACTGGAAACCCGAGGACGTGAAACTCGACAGCCTGATTTTCTCGATCACCCCCGACGCCGCCGTGCGCTTGCAGAAGCTCAAGGCCGGCGAGTGTCAGGTCAGCGGCTACCCGCGCCCGGCAGACATCGAAGTGATGGAGAAAGACCCGAATCTGCGAGTCCTCAAGCAAGCCGGTTTCAACCTCGGCTTCCTCGCCTACAACGTGACCCATCCGCCGCTGGACCAGCTCAAGGTCCGTCAGGCCCTGGACATGGCCATCGATAAACCGGCGATCATCAAAGCGGTCTACCAGAGTGCCGGGCAACTGGCGCAGAACGCCCTCCCCCCGGCGCAATGGTCCTACGACCCGAGTATCAAAGACGCCCCGCACGACCCGACCAAAGCTCGCGCGCTACTGAAAGAAGCAGGGGTTGCGCCCGGTACCACCATCGATTTGTGGGCCATGACCGTGCAACGTGCCTCCAACCCCAACGCGCGGATGTCGGCACAGATGATCCAGCAGGATTGGGAGAAAGTCGGCATCAAGGCCAACATCGTCAGCTATGAATGGGGCGAATACATCAAGCGCGCCAAGAATGGTGAGCACGACGCGATGATCTACGGCTGGACCGGCGACAACGGTGACCCGGACAACTGGCTCGGTGTGCTGTACAGCTGCGCTGCGGTGAAAGGCAGCAACTACGCCAAATGGTGCGACCCCGCCTACGACAAGCTGGTGCAACAAGCCAAGGTGTCCACGGACAAACAGCAGCGGGTCAACTTGTACCAACACGCACAGCAAATCCTTAAGCAACAAGTGCCGATTACACCGATTGCGAACTCGACGGTGTTCCAGCCCCTGCGCAAGGAAGTCAGCGACTTCAAGATCAGCCCGTTCGGCCTTACTCCCTTCTATGGAGTGGGTATAAATAAGTAACACCAGGCTCCAACCGGGTGCACCAAACGCCCCGGTTGCGCCTTGTCGGTGCGTGATTTGCACCGTAAAAAACCTGCGCAAACGGTCAAATGCGCCAGCATTTATACAAATGCGACATTAAGGTACGTTCGTACCACTGTTTAAGGCTTGGAGCCATTCAGGATCTTGCATTGGGTATGGCCCCTGCATAAGTATCCGCAGGTCGACTCACGAGGTCGTCCTCTAATTCCAAAAATGACAACAAATCATGAGGCCACCATGCTTAAACACGCGGTCATTCCGTTTTTAGTCGGCGCAAGCCTGTTAGCCAGCGCACCTTTCGCCCACGCGGCGACTAACCTGGTGTTCTGCTCCGAAGGGAGCCCGGCCGGTTTCGATCCTGGTCAGTACACCACCGGAACCGACTTCGACGCCTCTGCAGAAACCATGTTCAACCGCCTGACCCAGTTCGAGCGCGGCGGCACCGCCGTTGTTCCTGGCCTGGCGACCAAGTGGGACATTTCCGATGACGGCCTGACTTACACCTTCCATCTGCGTGAAGGCGTCAAGTTCCACACCACCCCGTACTTCAAGCCGACTCGTGAGTTCAACGCCGACGACGTGCTGTTCACCTTTAATCGCATGATTAACAAGGATGACCCGTTCCGTAAGGCGTACCCGACTGAATTCCCGTACTTCACCGACATGGGGATGGACACCAACATCACCAAGATCGATAAAGTCGACGACCACACCGTCAAGTTCACCCTCAAAGAAGTTGATGCCGCGTTCATTCAGAACATGGCCATGAGTTTCGCCTCGGTCCAGTCCGCCGAGTACGCTGCCCATCTGCTCAAGGAAGGCAAAGCCGCCGACATCAACCAGAAGCCGGTCGGTACTGGCCCGTTTGTATTCAAGAGCTACCAGAAAGACTCCAACAT
Organism: Pseudomonas wuhanensis; assembly: GCF_030687395.1. GTDB lineage: Bacteria > Pseudomonadota > Gammaproteobacteria > Pseudomonadales > Pseudomonadaceae > Aquipseudomonas > Aquipseudomonas wuhanensis. The sequence goes on from NZ_CP117430.1 coordinate 5,661,644, forward strand.
CCGCTACACCGGGAACAAGGACTACTGGAAGCCTGACGACGTGAAGATCGACAACCTGATCTTCGCCATCACCACCGACCCATCGGTGCGTATTCAGAAGTTGAAGAAGAACGAGTGTCAGATCACCCTGTTCCCTCGTCCCGCCGATCTGAAGGCGCTGAAGGAAGACAAAACCCTGAAGGTGCCTGACCAGGCCGGTTTCAACCTGGGTTACATCGCCTACAACGTGATGGACAAGATCAAGGGCAGCGATCAGCCGAACCCAATGGCTCAGTTGAAAGTGCGTCAGGCACTGGACATGGCCGTCAACAAACAGCAGATCATCGACTCGGTTTACCAGGGCGCCGGACAACTGGCAGTCAACGCCATGCCACCGACCCAATGGTCTTATGACACCACCATCAAGGATGCTCCGTACAACCCTGAGAAAGCCAAAGAGCTGCTCAAGGAAGCCGGCATCAAGGAAGGCACCGAGATCAACCTGTGGGCGATGCCGGTGCAACGTCCCTATAACCCGAACGCCAAGCTGATGGCCGAAATGCTGCAGTCCGACTGGGCCAAGATCGGGATCAAAGCCAAGATCGTGACCTATGAGTGGGGCGAGTACATCAAGCGCTCCAAAGGCGGCGAAAACGGCGCGATGCTGATTGGCTGGAGCGGCGACAACGGTGACCCGGACAACTGGCTCAACGTACTGTTCGGCTGCGACTCGTTGCAGGGCAACAACTTCTCCAAATGGTGCGACAAGAAATTCGACGGCATCGTCAAGGAAGCCAAGCGCACTACCGATCAGGCCAAGCGCACCGAACTGTACAAACAGGCGCAACACGTCCTCAAAGATGCTGTTCCAATGACACCTATCGCTCACTCGACGGTGTTCCAACCCATGCGCAACAACGTGCAGGACTTCAAGATCAGCCCGTTTGGCTTGAACTCCTTCTACGGCGTCAGCGTCAGCAAATAAGGTTTTGCAACGGCGACGTTATTCACGTCGCCGTTGCTTTATCTGCCGAGAAAGTAGGAATTCACTGACAGCCAAATCCACTGCGTACCACAGCAGAGATTTAGGACGCGTCGCCTTTTCCTACGAGTCTTTCAGACTCTACACATTTACTGCCAGACCCACGGCTCATACCGTCGGGATCTGACCAGTTCATGCGTGGGTTCTCGGTTTGCTGCATGCAATGGTTTGAGATCAATGAAGCCCCACGTCCCCGGACGGGATAACGGCTCATTGCACAACACTAAAAAGAGGGAGCGTCATGCGCCATACCTTGGTTTTATCCGCATTGCTGGGCACCGGCCTGCTGGCCGTCACTTCCATTAGCCAGGCCGCCAATAACAGCCTGGTGTTCTGCTCCGAAGGCAGCCCGGCGGGCTTCGACACCGCGCAATACACCACGGCGACCGATAACGACGCCGCCGAGCCGCTGTACAACCGATTGGCAGAGTTTGAAAAAGGCGCCACCAACGTTGTACCGGGCTTGGCAACGAGCTGGGATATTTCCGAGGACGGCCTCAAGTACACCTTTCACCTGCGCGAAGGGGTGAAATTTCACACCACCAAGTACTTCACACCGACCCGCGATTTCAACGCCGATGACGTGCTGTTCACGTTCAATCGCATGCTTGATCCGCAGCAACCCTTCCGAAAGGCTTACCCAACCGAGTTCCCGTATTTCAACGGGATGAGCCTGAACAAGAACATCGCCAAGGTCGAGAAGACCGGGCCGCTCACCGTGGTGATGACGCTCAACAGCGTCGACGCCGCATTCATCCAGAACATCGCCATGAGCTTCGCCGCGATCCTTTCCGCCGAATACGCCGACCAGTTGCTGGCCTCCGGCAAGCCGAGCGACATCAACCAGAAGCCGATCGGCACTGGCCCGTTCGTGTTCAAGAGCTACCAGAAAGATTCCAACATCCGTTACAGCGGCAACAAGCAGTACTGGGACCCGAGCCGGGTCAAGCTCGACAACCTGATTTTCGCCATCAACACCGACGCCTCGGTGCGCGTGCAGAAACTCAAGGCCAACGAATGCCAGATCACCCTGCACCCGCGCCCGGCCGACGTAACCGCGCTGAAAAACGATCCGAAACTGCAACTGATCGAGAAGCCCGGCTTCAACCTTGGTTACATCGCCTATAACGTGCGGCACAAACCGTTCGATCAGCTCGAAGTGCGCCAGGCGCTGGACATGGCGGTGAACAAGCAAGGCATTCTCAACGCCGTCTATCAAGGCGCTGGCCAACTGGCGGTCAACGCCATGCCACCGACCCAATGGTCCTACGACGAAACAGTTAAAGACGCCGCCTACAACCCGGAAAAAGCCAAGGAGCTGCTCAAGGCTGCCGGCGTCAAGGAAGGCACCGAAATCACCCTCTGGGCCATGCCGGTTCAGCGTCCGTACAACCCCAACGCCAAGTTGATGGCCGAAATGCTCCAGGCGGATTGGGCGAAGATCGGCCTCAAGGTCAAGATCGTCAGCTACGAATGGGGCGAGTACATCAAGCGCACCAAGAACGGCGAGCACGATATCAGCCTGATCGGCTGGACCGGTGACAATGGCGATCCGGACAACTGGCTCGGCACGCTTTACAGCTGCGATGCCATTGGCGGCAACAACTACTCCATGTGGTGTGATCCGGCTTACGACAAGCTGATCAAGCAAGCCAAGGTCGTCACAGACCGTGACCAGCGCACCGTGCTCTACAAACAGGCGCAGCAGTACCTCAAGCAGCAGGTGCCGATCACGCCGGTCGCCCACTCGACGGTCAATCAGCCGTTGAGCGCCAAAGTCGAAGGATTCAAGGTGAGTCCTTTCGGTCGTAATGTGTTCTCGGGCGTCAGCCTGGACCAATAACCGTGTAATCAGAAACGCTGGGGGCGAATTTCGCCCTCGCGCAAGCGTGTTGCCGTAATTCGTCAATCCGGCCTACAGCAAACGTTTGCGAAGTCTGTATGAGTTCAAAACCAAATAACCGGATCACCAAAAAAGACCGGGATTAAAAAAGTAAATAAGGAGCTTCACCCATGAAACTGAGCAGCACCGCGTTATTGGCCTTGGCCATCAGCAGCATCACCGCCACGGCATACGCAGAACCTGCAAGTCAGGAGTTTGTCCCTACCACATTGGCCGGCAGTAGCGCCCAAAGCGAGGCCAAAGGCTTTATCGATGGACAAAGCCTGGGCGGCACAACGCGTAACTGGTATGCCAACGAACTGAAACGTCGTGACGACACCTTCAGCTACAAGAAAAACAGCGTGAAGAACGATCCGACCGCCCCTAGGACCCCGACACCACGTCGTATCAACTGGGTTCAGGGCACCATCGTCAATTACACCTCGGGCTTCACCCAGGGCACCGTTGGCGTCAGCACCGAAGTCGCCCTCTACAACGCCATCGTTCTGGACCGTGATCGCAAGGATATTGCAGGCGGCTCCAACCGCACCCTGGCAGACTCCAACGGCGATGCCGTCGACCAGTGGAGCAAACTGGGTCTGGCCAACGCCAAGTTCCGTGTATCGAACACCACCTTGACCGCCGGTCGTCAGAACTTCAGCACGCCGATCGTCGACGTCATCGGCAACCGTGCACTGCCTTCGAGCTTTGAAGGTATCAGCCTGCACAGCGAAGAATTCAACAACATGTCGTTCGACCTGGCCGGTTTCGACCGCGTTTCGCCACGTACCGAACAGAGTCTGTCGAAGTTCCGCAGCGAGTACTCCGCCACCGGCGTTGAAACCGACAAGGTCTACACCGCAGGCGTGAACTACCAGCCGTTCAAAAGCCTGAAAACCAGCCTGTACGGCGCCAACGTCGAAGACTTCTGGAACCAGTACTACTTCGGCGCCACCCACGAGCTGGGTGACAGCCAGGTGCTGAGTCTGACCACCGGCCTGAACTACTACAAAACCGTCGACGAAGGCAAAAAGTTGATGGGTGAGATCGACAACGACACCTACTCGCTGTCGCTGGGCCTGGCTCACCAGGCTCACAGTCTGACCTTCTCGTACCAGGAAGTGAACGGCGACACCTATTTCGACTACCTGCACGAAACCAACGGCATCTACCTGGCCAACTCCTTGCTGTCGGACTTCAACGGCCCGAACGAGAAATCCTTCCAGATTGCCTACGGTCTGAACATGGCCGAATACGGCGTTCCAGGCCTGAAATTCAACATCTACCAGGCACGCGGCTGGGGCATTGACGGTACTCACTACCGCGGCACGGCTTACACCGATCCGGGCGCCAAGCGCGGCGACCTGAGCCTGATGGACGGCGAAACCCACTACGAATACGGCATCGGTGCGTCCTACGCCGTGCAGAGCGGCCCACTCAAGGCCACCGCCATCCGCGCGACGTACACCACTCACCGCGCCAGCGAAAACCAGGCTGACGGCAACATCAACGAGTTCCGTCTTGTGACCACCATCCCGTTCAACATTTTGTAAAACGCATGCCTGCGGCTGACTCATGATGAGTCGGCCGCCTGGCTTTTCTGTTCACCGATTGCAGAGGGCTCTAGATGAAAATGCTTCCCCTACGAGCGGCCATCGCCGCCGCGTTGCTGAGTGCCGCTGTTGGCGTCTCGGCCAAACCCTTGGTGGTCTGTACCGAAGCCAGCCCGGAAGGCTTCGATATGGTCCAGTACACGACTGCAGTCACCGGCGATGCGGTGTCCGAAACCATTTTCAATCGTCTGGTGGGCTTCAAGCCAGGCACCACTGAAGTGATCCCGGCATTGGCCGAGTCGTGGGAGATCAGCGACGACGGTCTGACCTACACGTTCCACCTGCGCCAAGGCGTCAAGTTTCACACCACCGACTATTTCAAGCCGACCCGCGACATGAACGCCGACGACGTGGTCTGGAGCTTCCAGCGTCAGCTGGACCCGAAACACCCATGGCACAAACTGTCGAGCGTGGGCTTCCCGTACTTTGAAAGCATGGGCTTCAAAGAGCTGCTCAAAAGCGTCGAGAAGGTCGACGACAATACGGTCAAATTCACCCTGACCCGCCGTGAAGCGCCGTTCCTGGCCGACATCGCCATGGCCTTCTCCTCGATCTACTCTGCCGAGTACGCCGATCAGTTGCTCAAGGCCAACAAGGCCGGCGATCTGAACAACAAACCAATCGGCACCGGCCCGTTCGTTTTCCAGCGTTACGCCAAGGACGCTCAGGTCCGTTTCAAGGCCAACCCGGACTACTTCGGTGGCAAGCCCCCGGCTGATCCGCTCATATTCGCGATCACCATCGACAACAACGTGCGCCTGCAAAAACTGAAGGCCGACGAATGCCAGATCGCGCTGTATCCCAAACCCGATGATGTCCCTAGCATCAAGGCCGACCAGAACCTGAAGGTCGACGAACTGGCCGCAATGACCACCAGCTACACCGCGATGAATACCAGCCGCAAGTACATGAGCGATGTACGCGTACGCAAGGCGATAAACATTGCATTCGACAAGCAGACTTACGTCACTAGTTTGTACGGCAAGGGCAACGCCGTCATTGGTACCGTTCCCTATCCTCCGACCCTGCTAGGCTTCAACGACAAACTGAAAAACCCACCGCGAGACCTTGGTAAGGCCCGTGAACTTCTCAAGGAAGCGGGTGTACCGGAAGGTACCGTGCTGACGCTGTTTACCCGCAACGGCGGCGGCCCCACCAACCCTAATCCACTGCTGGGCGCGCAAATGATGCAGTCGGATCTGGCGCAGATCGGGATCAAGCTCGACATCCGTGTCATGGAATGGGGAGAAATGCTCAAACGCGCCAAGAATGGCGAACACGACCTGGTATCGGCAGGCTGGGCCGGCGATAACGGCGACCCGGACAACTTTCTTACGCCGAACCTGAGTTGCGACGCAGCGAAAAACGGCGAAAACTACGCCCGGTGGTGCAACAAGGAATTCCAGGACTTGATCGACAAGGCTCGCGGCGGCACTGAACCGGCTGCCAGGGCGGCGCTCTACGAACAAGCGCAGGAAGTTTTCGACAAGGACCAGCCATGGATTCCCATGGCCTATCCGAAAATGTTCACGGCAATGCGCAAAAACGTCGAGGGTTACCACCAGAGTCCTCTGACAACCAATAACTTCGCCACCACCCAGGTGAAGTAGATAAGAAACGCCCGGCATCGCTGACCCCAGCGCTGCCGGGCACGCCTAACCGGCTGATGAGGTACCACACAAGATGTTTAGTTTTATTGCCCGCCGATTGGGGTTACTGATCCCCACGTTCTTCGGCATCACCTTGCTGACTTTCGCGTTGATTCGCATGATTCCAGGCGACCCCGTGGAAGTAATGATGGGCGAACGTAGAGTCGACCCCGAAATGCATGCTCAGGCAATGGAACGCCTAGGTCTGAACAAACCCCTGTATGCCCAATACCTGGATTACATCGGCAAGTTGGCCCACGGCGATCTCGGCGAATCCCTGCGTACCCGTGAAAGCGTCTGGACCGAGTTCAGCTCTCTCTTCCCCGCGACCCTGGAACTGTCCATGGCCGCCCTGTTGTTCGCCGGCATCCTGGGCCTTCTGGCCGGGGTGATTGCGGCACTCAAGCGAGGATCCCTGTTCGACCACGGGGTGATGGGAGTCTCCCTGGCGGGATACTCGATGCCGATCTTCTGGTGGGGCCTGATCCTGATCATGTTCTTCTCGGTGAGCCTGGGCTGGACGCCGGTGTCCGGGCGGATCGACCTGCTCTACGACATCGAGCCGCGCACCGGCTTCATGCTGATCGATACGCTGCTGGCCGATGACGTCGGGGCGTTCTTCGATGCCCTGCATCACCTGATCCTGCCGGCCATCGTGCTCGGCACCATTCCGCTGGCGGTGATCGCGCGAATGACCCGTTCGTCGATGCTCGAAGTACTGCGTGAAGACTACATCCGTACCGCCAAAGCCAAGGGCCTGTCGCCATCGCGGGTGGTGTTCGTTCACGGCCTGCGTAACGCACTGATTCCGGTACTGACCGTGGTCGGCCTGCAAGTCGGCACGCTGCTGGCCGGTGCGGTCCTGACCGAAACCATTTTCTCCTGGCCCGGCATCGGCAAATGGCTGATCGAAGCCATTGGCGCACGGGACTATCCCGTGGTGCAGAACGGCATCCTGTTAATCGCCTGCCTGGTGATTCTGGTCAACTTCGTAGTGGACATCCTCTACGGCTTTGCCAACCCACGCATCCGTCATCAGCGCTGAGATCAAGACCATGACCACTCTCACTACACCGGTAGCAGTCGATCAAAGCCTGCTGTATCCGTCCCCGTATAAAGAATTCTGGCACGCGTTCTCCAGGAACAAAGGCGCCGTCGCCGGCCTGATGTTCATGCTGCTGGTGATTTTCTGCGCGATCTTCGCCCCATGGGTCGCACCGCATAACCCAAGCGAGCAGTACCGCGACTTCCTGCTGACCCCGCCGTCCTGGCTGGAAGGCGGGCAAATCCAGTTCCTGCTCGGCACCGATGAACTGGGTCGCGACCTGCTGTCGCGGCTGATCAACGGTTCGCGCCTGTCCCTGCTGATCGGCTTGTCGTCGGTGGTGATGTCGCTGATTCCGGGCATCCTTTTGGGTCTGTTCGCCGGGTTCTTCCCGCGCGTGCTCGGCCCGACCATCATGCGTCTGATGGACATCATGCTGGCCCTGCCGTCCCTGCTGCTGGCCGTGGCGATTGTCGCCATCCTCGGCCCTGGCCTGATCAACACCATTATTGCCATCGCCGTGGTTTCGTTGCCGTCCTATGTTCGTCTGACCCGCGCTGCGGTGATGGGCGAACTGAACCGCGACTACGTGACCGCCGCGCGCCTGGCCGGTGCCGGTCTGCCACGCCTGATGTTCGTCACCGTGCTGCCCAACTGCATGGCGCCGCTGATCGTTCAGGCCACCCTGAGTTTCTCCTCGGCGATTCTCGATGCCGCGGCACTGGGCTTCCTCGGCCTTGGCGTACAACCGCCAACGCCTGAGTGGGGCACCATGCTGGCTTCGGCTCGTGACTACATCGAACGCGCCTGGTGGGTGGTGAGCTTGCCTGGTTTGACCATTTTGCTCAGCGTGCTGGCAATCAACTTGATGGGCGACGGCCTGCGCGATGCGCTGGACCCGAAACTCAAGAACGCCGCCTGAGGAGATTCAAATGTCACTGTTAGAAATCAAGAATCTCAACGTTCGCTTCGGCGACGCCAACGCCGTTCCGGTGGTCGACGGTCTCGACATTACCGTGGAAAAAGGCGAAGTACTGGCCATCGTCGGCGAATCGGGTTCCGGCAAGTCCGTGACCATGATGGCGCTGATGGGCCTGATCGAGCATCCGGGGATCGTCACTGCCGATGCCCTGAATTTCGACGGCAAGAACATGCTCAAGCTCAGCAACCGTCAACGTCGGCAAATCGTCGGCAAAGACCTGGCCATGGTGTTTCAGGACCCGATGACCGCGCTGAATCCGAGCTACACCGTCGGTTTCCAGATTGAAGAAGTGCTGCGCCTGCACCTGAAAATGTCCAGAAAGGACGCCCGCAAGCGTGCCATCGAGCTGCTGGAAAAAGTGGAAATCCCAGGCGCTGCCAGCCGGATGGACGCCTACCCGCATCAACTCTCCGGCGGTATGAGCCAGCGTGTTGCAATCGCCATGGCGATTGCCGGCGAACCGAAACTGCTGATCGCCGACGAACCGACCACCGCGCTGGACGTAACGATTCAGGCGCAGATCATGGACCTGCTGCTGGCCCTGCAAAAAGAGCAGGACATGGGCCTGGTGCTGATCACCCACGACCTCGCGGTCGTCGCCGAAACCGCCCAGCGCGTGTGCGTGATGTATGCCGGCCAAGCGGTTGAAGTCGGTCAGGTGCCACAACTGTTCGACATTCCGGCGCACCCGTACAGCGAGGCACTGCTCAAGGCCATTCCGGAACACAGCCTGGGTGCCGCGCGCCTGTCGACACTGCCAGGCATCGTTCCCGGTCGTTACGACCGCCCGCAAGGCTGCCTGTTGTCGCCGCGCTGCCCCTACGTGCAGGACAACTGCCGCACCCAGCGTCCGGCCCTTGACCCGAAAAGCAACAGCCTCGCCCGTTGCTTCTACCCGTTGAATCAGGAGGTGGCGTAATGGCCGTCGTACTTACCGCCCGCAACCTGACCCGCCACTATGAAGTGTCCCGTGGCCTGTTCAAGGGGCATGCGACCGTGCGCGCCCTCAACGGCGTGTCGTTCGAACTGGAAGCCGGCAAAACCCTCGCCGTTGTGGGCGAATCGGGCTGCGGCAAATCCACCCTGGCCCGCGCCTTGACCCTGATCGAAGAGCCGTCCTCCGGCTCCTTGAAAATCGCCGGGCAGGAAGTCGCCGGCGCCGACAAGGCCCAACGCAAGCAACTGCGCAAAGACGTGCAGATGGTGTTCCAGAGCCCGTACGCGTCGCTGAACCCACGGCAGAAAGTCGGTGATCAACTGGCTGAGCCGCTGCTGATCAACACCAATCTCAGCGCCTCGGAACGTCGCGAGAAAGTCCAGGCGATGATGAAGCAGGTGGGCTTGCGTCCCGAGCACTACCAGCGCTATCCGCATATGTTCTCCGGCGGTCAGCGCCAGCGGATTGCCCTGGCCCGCGCGATGATGCTGCAACCGAAAGTGCTGGTCGCGGACGAACCGACCTCGGCGCTGGACGTGTCGATTCAGGCGCAGGTGCTCAACCTGTTCATGGATTTGCAGCAAGAGTTCAACACCGCCTACGTGTTCATCTCCCACAACCTGGCCGTGGTGCGTCACGTCGCCGATCATGTGATGGTGATGTACCTCGGTCGCCCGGTGGAAATGGGCCCGAAAGAGGACATCTACACTCGCCCTCTGCACCCGTACACCCAGGCGCTGTTGTCGGCCACCCCGACCATTCACCCGGACCCGAACAAGCCGAAAATCAAGATCGTCGGTGAGTTGCCGAACCCGCTGAACCCGCCGTCCGGCTGCGCCTTCCACAAGCGATGCCCGTACGCGACCGAGCGCTGCACCACAGAAGAACCGCTCTTGCGCCTGGTCGACACCCGCCAGGTGGCTTGTCACTACGCCGAGCAATTCCTCGACGGCGCGGCATAAAAAAACGCGCCTCGGATTTCGGGGCGCGCTTTTACCGAGTTGACCAGACCCCTTCCGCCAGACTGCGCATCAGTCCGGCAGGAGGGGTTTTCTTTGGTCTGTCATTTACGTTTGCGTCTCTTCCTCTTCCTCGTCCTCATCGGCGTCTGGGTCGTCTTCGTCTGATTCGGTCGCAGCGATCATCAGCTCGCTGTGCACGCCTTGCCCGTTCAAGGCCTGTTTTTCATGGTCCTGACATTCTGCCCACGCCACCGCCGACGTGCCGAGGGACAGCAGCACCAACACCTTAAGCAACAACACAATGCGTTGAAAAATACTCATAGCCGATTCCATCCTTTATGGGGGTGACGCATGGATGCCTGAAAGGTACTGAGTGAAATTTAGTTCCGATTGACCGGGTTCTCCAGATGGGACGCTACCGGGTAGCAGAAAATGCCGTTGGCGGAGAGATTGGTTTCGAATAAGGGTTATATCCAAACCCACTAACAATGATGCCCCCTGCTCGCGATGGCGGACAGCCAGTCGACACATGTCTGAATGCCAGACCGCTATCGCGAGCAGGCTCGCTCCCACAGGGAAATAGTGGTCAATAAAAAAGCCCCGATACTTACGCATCGGGGCTTTGGGTGTTACGGCTCAGCGCTTAGTGATGCTCACGCGTCGCACGGAATTTCACATCCGGCCAGCGCTCTTCCATCAGCGCCAGGTTGACCCGTGTCGGGGCCAGGTAGGTCAGGTGACCGCCGCCGTCGACAGCGAGGTTTTCCACGGCCTTGACCCGGAACTCCTCAAACTTCTTCTTATCATCGCAATCGATCCAGCGCGCGGAATAAACGGTGATCGGCTCATACGAGCACTCGACCTTGTATTCCTCTTTCAAACGGCTGGCGACCACATCGAACTGCAGCACACCGACGGCGCCGAGGATGATGTCGTTGCTGCGCTCGGGGAAGAACACCTGGGTGGCGCCTTCTTCGGCCAGTTGCTGCAAGCCCTGCCGCAGTTGCTTGGATTTCAGCGGATCACGCAGACGCACGCGACGGAACAGTTCCGGGGCGAAGTGCGGGATACCGGTGAAGCCCAGGACTTCGCCTTCGGTGAAGGTGTCGCCGATCTGGATGGTGCCGTGGTTATGCAAACCGATGATGTCGCCGGCAAACGCTTCTTCCAGTTGCTCACGCTCGGAGGAGAAGAAGGTCAGCGCATCGCCGATCCGCACGTCTTTGCCGGTGCGCACGTGGCGCATTTTCATGCCTTTTTCGTACTTGCCGGAGCAAATACGCATGAAGGCGATGCGGTCGCGGTGTTTGGGGTCCATGTTCGCCTGGATCTTGAACACGAAGCCTGAGAACTTCTCTTCCACTGGTTCCACGGTGCGCTCGTTGGCGACACGGGCCAGCGGTTTCGGCGCCCAGTTGACCACGGCGTCGAGCACGTGATCGACACCGAAGTTGCCCAGAGCGGTACCGAAGAACACCGGTGTCAGTTGGCCGTCGAGGAATTCCTGTTGATTGAATTCGTGGCAGGCGCCCTGCACCAGTTCCAGCTGATCAACGAAGCGATCGTACTCGTCGCCCAAGTGCGCGCGGGCCTCATCGGAGTCGAGCTTCTCGATGATTTTCACATCGGTACGCTCATGGCCGTGGCCGGCGGTGTAGACGATGATGTAGTCGTCGGCGAGGTGATAAACGCCCTTGAAGTCGCGGTAGCAACCGATCGGCCAGGTGATCGGCGCCGCCTTGATCTTCAGGACCGCTTCGATTTCGTCGAGCAGTTCGATCGGGTCGCGAATGTCACGGTCGAGTTTGTTGATGAAGCTGACGATCGGCGTGTCACGCAAACGGCAGACGTCCATCAGGGCGATGGTCCGTGGTTCTACACCCTTACCGCCGTCGAGGACCATCAATGCCGAGTCCACCGCTGTCAGGGTGCGGTAGGTATCTTCGGAGAAGTCTTCGTGGCCCGGGGTGTCGAGCAGGTTGATCATGTGATCGCGATACGGGAACTGCATGACCGACGTGGTAATGGAAATACCCCGTTGTTTTTCCATTTCCATCCAGTCGGAGGTGGCATGGCGGTCGGATTTTCGAGATTTCACCGTGCCCGCAATCGCAATCGCCTTGCCCATCAGCAAGAGCTTCTCGGTGATGGTGGTCTTACCGGCATCGGGGTGGGAAATAATGGCGAAAGTGCGGCGTTTCGCGACTTCGGCGGCCTGTTTGGTCATGGGAAATCGCCTGGCAGGTGATTCAAAAAAGGGCCGCGATTATAGCCCAACTTCATCGAAGAACCGAACCGTTGAGCACATTAGGAGTGGCCAAATGCTGCTTCCGATGGGAACCTTTCGGAGCGTGGAGGCGTCCACTCCCCTGTTACGGCCATTCGTCAGGGTTGAAAAATCAGCAAGTTAGCCTGACGAGGCTGCGCTTATGGCTCGATTTCAGGCCGTTTTACCGGCACTGATAGAGCTGCTTTTCGCGAACACTGACTTCGGCAGCCAGGAATGGCATTGCCACACGAAGCGGTGTCCGCCGACTGAAAAAAGGAGTCCGCCTGTGGCTATTCGCTATGGCAAAGGGCTGACAGGAGGTGCGGTTGTCGTCGCCCTTCTGGCCCTGCTGGTCCACTGGATTGGCATCAACACGATCGAACAGTACCGCGACGATTTGTTGTTTTACCTGCAAGCTCATCTGATTCTCGTCCTCGTTTCCATGCTGGCCGCCCTTGTAGTGGGCATCCCCGCCGGCATCTTCCTCAGCCGCCCGACCATGGTTGGACGCGCCGAACGCTTCATGCAGATCTTCAACATCGGCAACACAGTGCCGCCTCTTGCCGTACTGGCCATTGCATTGGGGATCCTCGGCATCGGCAGCGGCCCGGCGATCTTCGCCTTGTTCCTCGCCTCACTGTTGCCGATTGTGCGCAACACCTACGAAGGGCTGAAAAACGTCCAGGGTTCACTCAAGGAAGCGGCCGTTGGCATCGGCATGACACCGACTCAGGTGCTATGGCGGGTCGAACTACCGAACGCCGTGCCGATCATCATCGGTGGCGTGCGCGTGGCGCTGGCGATCAACGTCGGTACCGCACCGCTGGCGTTCCTGATTGGCGCCAACAGCCTGGGCAGCCTGATTTTCCCCGGCATCGCCCTGAACAATCAGCCGCAACTGCTGCTCGGCGCGGCCTGCACCGCCCTGTTGGCCTTGCTGCTCGACGGCCTGGTGACACTCGCCAGCCGCCTCTGGCTCGAACGCGGCTTGCGCCCGTCTTAAGCCTCGGCAAAGGAATTTTTATGAAGAAATTAAGCTTTTTACTAGGCTGCGTTCTGCTGTTCGCAGGATTTGCCCAAGCCGCTGAAAAACCGGTGATCCGCATCGGCGCCCGGGTGTTCACCGAACAAACCCTGCTGGCGGAAATCACTTCCCAATACCTGCGCACCAAGGGTTACGACACCCAAGTGACCGGCGGTCTGGGTAGCAACCTGGCCCGCAGCGCCCACGAAAGTGGCCAGCTGGATTTGATGTGGGAATACACCGGCGTGTCGCTGGTGGCCTACAACCATGTCACCGACAAGCTCGACAGCGCTCAGTCCTACGCCCGGGTGAAAGAACTCGACGCGAAAAAGGGCCTGGTCTGGCTCACCCCGTCGAAGTTCAGCAACACCTACGCCCTGGCCCTGCCGGAAAACACCGCAAAGGCTTACCCGCAGATCAACACCATCAGCGAGCTGAACACGGTGCTGCAGGCTGAGGCGAAGACTAATCATCTCGTCGCGCTGGACACCGAGTTTGCCAACCGTTCCGACGGACTCGATGGCATGGTGGACCTCTACGGCATGAACCTGACCCGCAACAACATCCGCCAGATGGATGCCGGGCTGGTCTACACCGCTCTGCGCAATGGCCAGGTGTTTGCCGGTCTGGTCTACACCACCGACGGTCGTTTGAACGCCTTCAAGCTCAAATTGCTGGAAGACGACAAACATTACTTCCCGGACTACACCGCCGCGCCAGTGGTGAGTCAGGTTTACCTCGACGCCCACCCGAAACTCGCCGAAGAGCTCAAGCCACTGGCCGAACTTTTCGACGACGCCACCATGCGTCAGCTGAATGCGCGGGTCGATGTCGATCATGAAAGCCCTTCATCCGTTGCTGCAGATTTCCTGCGCCAGCACCCCATCAACTGAGGAGGAAAAGCCATGGAATTTTTGAACGCCTTTTCCCATCTCGATTGGCCGCAGGTTTTGCACCTGACCTGGCAGCACATCACCCTGGTCGGCATCGCCGTGACCCTGGCGATTCTGGTCGGCGTGCCGCTGGGCATCCTGATGACCCGTTTCCCGACACTGGCCGGCCCGTTGCAAGCCAGCGCTACGGTGTTGCTGACCGTGCCATCGATTGCGCTGTTCGGCCTGCTGCTGCCGTTCTACTCCAAATTCGGCCAGGGCCTCGGCCCGATGCCGGCGATCACCGCCGTGTTTCTGTACTCGTTGCTGCCGATCATGCGTAACACCTATTTGGCGCTGACCGGCGTCGAACCGGGTATTCGCGAAGCGGCGCGCGGCATCGGCATGACCTTCGGCCAGCGCCTGCGCATGGTCGAACTGCCGATTGCCGTGCCGGTGATCCTCGCCGGCGTGCGCACCGCCGTGGTGATGAACATCGGCGTGATGACCATCGCCGCGACCATCGGCGCCGGTGGTCTCGGTGTACTCATTCTCGCTTCCATCAGCCGCAGCGACATGTCGATGCTGATCGTCGGCGCCGTGCTGGTCAGTCTCCTGGCCATCTTCGCCGATCTGCTCCTGCAATGGCTGCAACGCACGCTGACTCCAAAAGGACTGCTCAAATGATCGAACTTCAAAACCTCAGCAAGACCTTCCAAAGCAACGGCAAAGATGTGAAAGCCGTGGACTCGGTAAGCCTGACCGTCAATGAAGGCGAGATCTGCGTGTTCCTGGGGCCATCGGGCTGCGGCAAAAGCACCACGCTGAAAATGATCAACCGCCTGATCAAACCGACCTCCGGCAAGATCCTGATCAACGGCGAAGACACCACCGACCTCGACGCCGTGACCCTGCGTCGCAACATCGGTTATGTGATCCAGCAGATCGGCCTGTTCCCGAACATGACCATCGAGGAAAACATCACCATCGTTCCGCGCCTGCTCGGCTGGGACAAACAGAAATGCCACGACCGCGCCCGCGAGTTGATGAGCATGATCAAGCTCGAACCCAAGCAGTATCTGACTCGCTATCCGCGTGAACTGTCCGGGGGCCAGCAGCAGCGGATCGGCGTGATTCGCGCGCTGGCGGCGGATGCGCCATTGCTGTTGATGGACGAACCGTTCGGCGCGGTCGACCCGATCAACCGTGAGATGATTCAGAACGAATTCTTCGAGATGCAACGGGCGCTGAACAAGACCGTGATCATGGTCAGCCACGACATTGACGAGGCGATCAAGCTCGGCGACAAGATCGCGATTTTCCGCGCTGGCAAACTGCTGCAGATCGACCACCCGGACACCCTGCTCGCGCACCCGGCGGACGACTTTGTCAGCAACTTCGTCGGCCAGGACAGCACCCTCAAGCGTCTGCTGCTGGTGAAAGCCGAAGACGCGGCGGACAACGCGCCCTCGGTGAGCCCGGAAACCCCGGTGGCCGAAGCGCTGGAGTTGATGGACGAACTGGACCGTCGCTACGTGGTGGTTACTTGTGCCGAGAACAAGGCCTTGGGCTACGTGCGCCGTCGCGACCTGCACCGCCAGACCGGCACCTGCACGCAATACTTGCGCGAGTTCAACGCCACCGCGGCGTACGACGAGCATTTGCGCATCCTGCTGTCGCGCATGTACGAGTTCAACCGCTCGTGGCTGCCGGTGATGGATGCCGAGCGGGTGTTCCTGGGTGAGGTGACCCAGGAATCGATAGCCGAATATTTGAGCTCCGGTAAGTCCCGTGGGGGCAAGACCAGTATTGTTTCGCCAGCGGAAACTGCGTTGGCCTGACGGACGCCATCGCGGGCAAGCCTCGCTCCCACAGGGTTCTTGGTGTACACGAGATTTTGTGTACGACAGAAACCACTGTGGGAGCGGGCTTGCCCGCGATTGGGGGCACCACAAATCCCCCTGAAACACCTCAAATATCCCTTCTACGGGAACATCACACTGTCATGCAGGTCGGTTACATCAGTACCTGTCCGGCACCGCACGACGGAAGCGTGCAAAAACGCGACATTTTTTGTTGATCTCAAGCTCCTCACGCCCTAAAGTTCGCGCCGAACGTCCATGCTGGAAACGATCCATCCGGCTCAAGTACTGACGACGAGACAGCAAGGCCAAGGGAAAGCACCGCCTCCCATGGCCTTTTTGCTTTCGGCGACATGCCTTGGGAAGTAGGCGAACCAAAGTGGGGATACGGAGGGCGTTCATTTGCACCCATTGATAATTTCAGTTTGCCAGTAGGAGTTCCCAGCATGTCGATCAACGTCGAAGACTATTTCGCGCGCGATACCTTCCAGAAAATGAAGGCCTTCGCCGACAAACAAGAAACCCCGTTCGTGGTGATCGACACCGCGATGATCAGCCAGGCCTACGACGACCTGCGCGCCGGTTTCGAATTCGCCAAGGTCTACTACGCAGTCAAG
Organism: Pseudomonas wuhanensis; assembly: GCF_030687395.1. Classification (GTDB taxonomy): domain Bacteria; phylum Pseudomonadota; class Gammaproteobacteria; order Pseudomonadales; family Pseudomonadaceae; genus Aquipseudomonas; species Aquipseudomonas wuhanensis. Next base: position 5,678,379 of record NZ_CP117430.1, read on the forward strand.
GCCAACCCGGCTGTTGAAATCATCGACCTGCTCAAAGAGAAAGGCTCGAACTTCGACATCGCCTCGATCTACGAGCTCGACAAAGTGATGAACCAGGGCGTCGGCCCGGATCGCATCAGCTACGGCAACACCATCAAGAAATCCAAGGACATTCGCTACTTCTACGACAAGGGCGTGCGTCTGTATGCCACCGACTCCGAAGCCGACCTGCGCAACATCGCCAAGGCAGCTCCGGGCTCGAAAGTCTACGTGCGCATCCTGACCGAAGGTTCGACCACCGCCGACTGGCCACTGTCGCGTAAATTCGGCTGCCAGACCGACATGGCCATGGACCTGCTGATCCTCGCTCGCGACCTGGGTCTGGTGCCTTACGGCATCTCCTTCCACGTCGGCTCGCAGCAGCGTGACATCAGCGTCTGGGACGCGGCGATCGCCAAGGTCAAAGTGATCTTCGAGCGTCTGAAAGAAGAAGACGGTATCCACCTGAAGCTGATCAACATGGGCGGTGGCTTCCCGGCCAACTACATCACCCGCACCAACAGCCTGGAAACCTACGCTGAAGAAATCATCCGCTTCCTCAAGGAAGACTTCGGCGACGAGCTGCCGGAAATCATCCTGGAGCCGGGCCGCTCGCTGATCGCCAACGCCGGCATTCTGGTCAGCGAAGTGGTGTTGGTGGCGCGTAAATCCCGTACCGCCGTCGAGCGATGGGTGTACACGGATGTGGGCAAGTTCTCCGGCCTGATCGAAACCATGGACGAAGCCATCAAGTTCCCGATCTGGACCGAGAAAAAAGGCGAGATGGAAGAAGTGGTCATCGCCGGCCCGACCTGCGACAGCGCCGACATCATGTACGAGAACTACAAGTACGGTCTGCCGCTGAACCTGGCGATCGGTGACCGCTTGTACTGGTTGTCGACCGGTGCTTACACCACCAGCTACAGCGCTGTTGAATTCAATGGCTTCCCGCCGTTGAAGTCGTTCTACGTTTAATCCGCTGCTGGCCCGAAAAAAGCCCATGACATGTCATGGGCTTTTTTTTTGACCGCATTCAACGTCCGCAGAATCTGGTCTGACATGGCTTTGACTTCAGCCAGCGAAAAATCCACCAGTCTCAATGAGCTACTGGCACGTCCCAAGGTTTGTCCGGAATGGTTGATTTGAAGATATCGCTGGGCTTCACCCAGGATATACGTCAGCCGGTAGCAAAAGTCGCTGAGATTGTTCACCACCCCTGTGGTGCGCCGATATAACCCGGATAGCCGAGCAAGATGTTCCCGCGCCATTTCCAGTCGCTCCTGCTGAGAGTAGGGTTGGGGTACGCTTCGATCTTGGGGATAGGATCGTGGCATTGACACAAGGGAAGTCCGATCGACTCGATGAGTCGAACAAAAATACTGTGGATCGTTTCACCGACGCTGCGCACTGTTTCCTTGAATCTCGCGACACCTGACTTGCAGGTTTCCAGCCGAGAGAAAAGCTCACGCATGACGCAATGTTGTCGGAGAGGCGTGACGATCTGTCGCTGACCGCCGCGCTGTTCCGCACCGAGAAAACCAACGCGCGGATCAACGATCCGGACGGCGGCACCACGCAAGTACTGGACGGCGAACAGCAGGTCAATGGCCTGGAACTGAGCTACGCCGGCAAGCTGACCAGTTAAACGAGAATCCCTGTGGTTGCGCGGCGGACTGACTGACATTAGGCCAAAGCCCCGTTCATCGACGTGAACGGGGCTTTTGTGTGTAAAAAAGAATGCTTCTCGACAACTCACGGCATAATGCGCGCCGTGATGATGACTTTTGAACGAACAAGGCGAGCGACGTGTTGAAGAAATCCCTGTTCCAGTTGCACTGGTTTTTCGGCATCAGCGCCGGGCTGGTCCTGGCCCTGATGGGCATCACCGGGGCGGCGGTATCGTTCCAGGATGAAATCCTGCGAGCGCTGAACCCCTCTGTGCTGCACGTCGAGAAGCAGATCGCCGGCGTACTGCCGCCTGCCGAGCTGGTAGAGAAAATCGAAGGTGCTTCGGGCAAGACAGTCTCGATGCTTTGGGTCGAGACCGACAGCGGCAACGCCGCGCGGGTGATCTTCACGGCACCACCCGGTGAACGTCGCGGGCCGATGCGTTACTTCGACCCATACACCGCCGAGTTCATGGGCGACGTCACGGGCCAGGATTTCTTTGGCCTGATGCTGCAACTGCACCGGGTCTTGGCCATGGACGATACCGGCCGGCAGATCACCGGCGCCTGTACGCTGATCCTGCTGTTCTTCTGCCTGTCCGGCCTGTACCTGCGCTGGCCGCGGCAGTGGAAAAACTGGCGCGCCTGGCTGACCCTGGACTGGAATAAAAAGGGCCGCAGCTTCAATTGGGATCTGCATTCGGTGGCCGGTACCTGGTGCCTGGTGTTCTATCTTTTGGCGGCGCTGACCGGGCTGACCTGGTCGTACGAGTGGTACAACAAGGGCCTGACGCGGCTGCTTTCCGATTCGCCGCAAAACGAACGAGTGCGCAGTCGCGGTCCTGCGCCAAGCGGCCCGGCCCCCACCGCCGATTACGCCGCGATATGGAGCAGCATCTACAGCGCCGCCGGCCCTGGGCTTTCGTCCTACAACGTGCGTATGCCACCGGTGGCCGGGCAACCGGCAACGGTGTTCTACCTGCTGAAGAACTCCCCCCACGACCAGGCACGGAACCAGCTCACCCTCGATCCGGCGACCGGCATCGTCAGCCGTCATGACCGTTACAGCGACAAGAGCCTCAAGGCGCAGCTGTTGACCAGTGTCTACGCGCTGCATGTCGGCAGTTATTTCGGGATGATCGGGCGGATTATGGTGACGATCGCCGCGCTGGCCATGCCGCTGTTTTTCATCACTGGCTGGTTGCTGTACCTGGACCGTCGACGCAAGAAACGTCAGATCAAGGACGCCCGCAAAGGCCTCGCGCAACCGGGCAGCGATGCGCCGGCATGGCTGATCGGCTTCGCCAGCCAGAGCGGGTTTGCCGAGCAACTCGCCTGGCAGACTGCCGGACAATTGCAGGCCGCCGGGTTGCCGGTGAAGGTTCAACCGTTGGCCAATGTCAGCGAACAGGACCTGCAGGATTCCAGCAACGCGCTGTTTGTGGTCAGCACCTTCGGCGACGGTGAAGCACCGGACAGCGCCCGAGGATTCGAACGCAAAGTGTTGGGTCGGACGCTGAGTTTCGACAGTCTTAACTATGCCGTACTCGGCCTCGGTGACCGCCAGTATCAACACTTCTGCGGCTTCGCTCGCCGCTTGCACACCTGGCTGGGCGAGCACGGCGGCAAGACCTTGTTCGCCCCGGTGGAAGTCGACAGCGGCGACCCTTACGCCTTGCGTCACTGGCAACAGCAACTCGGCCTGCTGACGGGCCAGGCGCCGGTGGATACCTGGCAAGCGCCACGCTACGACAACTGGACCCTGACCCGTCGCGAATTGATGAACCCGGACAGCAGCGGTTCGCCCGTGTATTTGCTCGGTCTCAGCGCCCCCTCCACCAGCAGCTGGCTGGCCGGTGATCTGGTGGAAGTGCTGCCGCGAAACTGCCCGTGGGCCATCGAGCATTTCCTCGACGGCCTGGGGATTGATGGTCGGGCCACGGTTGAGTTCGATGGCCTGTCGCAAACGCTGGAACAAGCCCTCGCCAGCCGCCAACTGCCCGAGAACCGCGCCCATCTGGTCGGCCTGCACGCGCAAGCGCTGGCGGACGCCCTGGTGCCGTTGGCCATGCGCGAATATTCCATCGCCTCGATCGCCGCCGACGGCGTGCTGGAGTTGATCGTGCGTCAGGAATTGCATGCCGACGGCAGCCTGGGCGTCGGTTCCGGCTGGTTGACCGAACACGCGCCCGTGGGTAGCAGCATCAGCCTGCGGGTACGACGCAACAGTGGTTTCCATCTACCGAACGAACCGGTGCCGATGATCCTGCTGGGCAACGGCACCGGGCTCGCCGGGTTGCGCAGTTTGCTCAAGGCACGGATTGCGGATGGGCAGCAGCGTCACTGGCTGCTATTCGGCGAGCGCAATCGCGAGCACGACTACCTGTGCCGCGCAGAGCTGGAAGAGTGGTCCATCAACGGGGATCTGGAGCGACTGGACCTGGCGTTCTCCCGAGATCAGGCCGAGAAGATCTATGTGCAGGATCGCCTGCGCGAATCTGCCGGCGAGTTGAAAAAGTGGCTGGCCGATGGCGCCGTGATTTACATCTGCGGCAGTTTGCAGGGGATGGCTTCAGGCGTGGATCAAGTGCTCAATGAAGTGCTGGGCGCGGATGAAGTCGAGCGCCTGATCGAACAAGGCCGCTACCGCCGCGACGTCTACTAATAGCGCGGTACATTGATTGATCGTTCCCACGCTCCGCGTGGGAATGCCTCAACGGACGCTCCGCGTTCGGCTTGAAAGGGACGCGGAGCGTCCCGGGCTGCATTCCCACGCAGAGCGTGGGAACGATCATGCAGCCCTCAAACTGGCTGCAACCTGCGCTCAAACACCCCCACCCCATCCAGATCCCGTAGCACGATGCCCATCTCCCCCGTCTGCCCATCAATGTTCACCTCGCCAAAAAACTGAAACCCGGCAAACGGCGAGGTGTTCTGCGCCGGCGGTGCTTTCTCGAACACCACTTCGGGACCAAAGGTTTTATCCAGCGCATTCGGCCCGAAGCTCCCCGCATTCAGCGGCCCCGCGACAAACTCCCAGAACGGTTCGAAGTCCTGAAACGCCGCGCGGTCCGGGTGGTAATGGTGCGCCGCGCAGTAATGCACATCCGCCGTGAGGAATACGAAATTGCGCACCTGCTGCGCCCGCAGAAAACCGAGCAATTCAGAGATTTCCACTTCACGGCCTTGAGCCGGGCCGGGGTCACCGTTGGCCACCGCCTCCCACCGCGCCACACCGGGGCTGACTTCACCGTCGGGGACGCCGAGGCCGATGGGCATGTCGGCGGCGATGACTTTCCATTGGGCCTGGGAGCCTTTCAATTCACGCTTGAGCCAGTCCAATTGTTCGCGACCGAGAAACGGTTTGGCGGCCCCCAGGTTGTCGTCATTGGCTTCGCGATAACTGCGCATGTCGAGCACGAACACATCAAGCATCGGCCCATAACTCAGCTTGCGATAAATCCGCCCGCCGTCATCGGCACTCTGCAAGCGCATCGGCGCGTATTCCAGCCAGGCCTGGCGCGCGCGGCCCACCAGGCTGTGGATATCTTTGCTCTTGTAGCGCTCATCCAGTTGCTTGCCCGGCGACCAGTTGTTCACCACTTCGTGGTCGTCCCACTGCCAGATTTGTGGGACCTCGGCGTTGAAGCGGCGAATGTTTTCGTCCATCAGGTTGTAGCGGTAATTGCCGCGATAGTCGTCGAGGGTTTCGGCGACTTTGCTCTTGGCTTCGCTGGTGATGTTGCGCCACACCCGGCCGCTTTCGGTGGTCAGTTGCGCCGGCACCGGGCCGTCGGCGTAGATCGTATCGCCGCTGTGGATAAAAAAATCCGGCAGGCGCAGACGCATGGCTTCGTAGATACGCATGCCGCCAATGTCCGGGTTGATGCCGAAACCCTGGCCGACCGTGTCGCCGCTCCAGACAAACCGAATATCCCGCCGGGCGGTTGGCACACTGCGCAGATGACCGAACCAGGGTTCGCTGGCGACACCGCTTTGGGCGTCTTCGAACGTCACACGGTAGAAAATCGCCTGATCGGCGGGCAGGCCAGTGAGCTCGACGCGGGCGGTGAAGTCGGTGCGGGCATCGGCCAATGGCGAAACAAATCGACGAGGGTTACTGAACAGACTGCGCGTGTCCCATTCCACCACCATCCGCGCCGCGCGGTCGCTACGGCTCCAGATCATCGCCCGGTCGCCCAACAGGTCGCCAGACTGCACGCCATCGGTGAGTTGCGGCCGATCCTTGACCGAAGCAATCACCGCCGGGGCCAGGCCGGGCATCAACAGCCCGGCGCCAACGACCTGCATGACACGACGACGGCTGAGGTCGAATTCGCTCATGGTGTTCTCCCTGAAAAAGGAAAACTTAAGCACGTGCAAATGACACCCATGTGAAAGCCCGATCCCTGTGGGAGCGGGCTTGCCCGCGATAGCGGTGCAACAGTCACCGAATGGGTTGAATGTTAAGCCGTCATCGCGGACAAGCCCGCTCCCACAGGTTTTGTGGTGTGTCAGGCGTTGGCCGGTTCCAGCGCCAGTTCCACTGTTTCCGGCCGCTTGAGCACCGAATACACCACCGCCGTCAGCAAACTACCGGCGACGATCGCCAGCAGGTACAACAGCGCATGGTTGATCGCATTCGGAATCAGCATCACGAACAACCCACCGTGCGGCGCCATGAGTTTGCAGCCGAAGTACATCGACAACGCGCCGGTCAACGCGCCGCCGGCGATGCTCGCCGGAATCACCCGCAGCGGGTCTTTGGCCGCGAACGGAATCGCCCCTTCGGAGATAAAGCACAGCCCCAGCACCAGCGCCGCTTTACCGGCCTCGCGCTCCGTCTGGGCGAACTTGCGCCGGGCGATGAACGTGGCGATGCCCAGGCCAATCGGCGGCACCATGCCGGCGGCCATGGTCGCGGCCATCGGTGCATAACTCTGCGATGCCAGCAGCCCCACTGAAAACGCGTAAGCCGCCTTGTTGATCGGCCCGCCGAGGTCGACGCACATCATCCCGCCCAGCAGCACACCGAGCAGGATGGCGTTGGTGGTGCCCATGCTGTCGAGGAAGTGCGTGAGCCCGGCGAGCATTTCGGCCACCGGTTTGCCGACCACGTAGATCATCACCAGACCGGTGAACAGGCTCGCCAGCAACGGGATGATCAGGATCGGTTTCAGCGCCTCAAGGCTTTGCGGCAGGCGCGCATAGCGATTGATCGCCTGGGCCGCGTAACCGGCGATGAAACCGGCAATGATCCCGCCAATGAAACCGGCGCCCAGGGTGCTCGCCAGCAAACCACCGATCATCCCCGGCGCCAGGCCCGGGCGGTCGGCGATGGAGTAAGCGATGTACCCCGCCAGCAGCGGCACCATCAGCTTGAACGCCGTCTCGCCGCCGATCTGCATCAGCGCGGCCGCCAGCGTACCTTCTTCCTTGAACGCGGTGATGCCGAACACGAAGGACAAGGCGATCATCAGACCGCCCGCTACCACCATCGGCAACATGTAGGACACACCGGTCAGCAAGTGTTTGTAGATGCCGGACTTCTCTTGCTTGGCCGGGCCTTTGGCACCGGTCGCAGCACTTTCCTGCTTGCCTTCGGCCAGGGCTTTGTTCAGCGTCGCTTCGGCCTGTTTCAGCGCAATGCCGGTGCCGCAGCGGTAGATTTTCTTGCCAGCGAAACGCTCGGTGGCGACTTCTATGTCGGCCGCCAACAGCACCACATCGGCATCGGCAATCGCCTCTGCGCTAAGCGGATTGCGCGCGCCGACCGAGCCCTGGGTTTCCACTTGCAGGTCGTAGCCCAGACGCTTGGCCGCTTGCTGCAAGGCTTCGGCAGCCATGAAGGTGTGAGCGACGCCGGTCGGGCACGCAGTGACGGCCACCAGGCGCGGTGCATTTTTAACGATGGCGGCAGGCTCGGCGGCGGCTTCGGGTGCGACGTAAACCTCAGCCTCCTCCACCCCACGGCGCAGCACCGCTTCGACATCTTGCAGGGCCTGGGCCGGGGTGCTCTGGAACACCCGTTTGCCGACGAACCGCGACATGTCCACCGGCGCGCTGGTGACCAGCAACACCCACTCGGCGGCCTCGATGGTCGCCGCCGACAATTGACGTTCCGGATGGGCTGCATCAACGACTTCGACACTGGTGCTCCAACCCTGACGCTGGGCCGCTGCATCGAGCAGACGAGCGCAGAGCACACTGGTGACCATGCCGTTCGGGCAGGCCGTAACAATGGCTAACTTCATTGCAAACCCTCTTATTGTTCTGTCAGGGGGCGCAGGCGCACGCCCTGTTCGAGCTGCGCCAGTTGCGCGGCGTCACCGATGCCAAAACCGATCTGCGTCACGGCCATGGCGGCAATCGCGGTGGCGGTGCGCAAGGTTTGTTCAGGCGTATCGGCACTGAGCAAACCGTGCAGCATGCCCGCCAGCAACGAATCCCCAGCACCAACGGTACTGACCACGCTGACCTTGGGCGGCGTGGCGTGCATGGCCGAGCCGACACTGAACCAACTCACCCCGTCGGCTCCGTCGGAAATCACCACATGCTCGATGCCATGGGCATGCAAACGGCTCGCCGCCTCGGACTGGGCCGTGTGCGAAACCACTTCGCAATCGAGTGCGTCGGCCAGTTCTTCGGTATTCGGTTTAATCAGCCACGGGCCGGCCTTGAGCGCCGTTCGTAGCGCCTCGCCACTGGTGTCGAGGGCGACTTTCAATCCGATTTGATTCAAGCGCTCGATCAACTCCCGTAACCACTGCGCACTGACCCCGCGCGGCAAACTGCCGGCGACCACTACCGCGTCATGCCCCGGCGCGATCTGCGCCAGGCGATCCAGCAGCGCCTGTTGCGCCGCCGCGCCGATCACCGGCCCCGGGCCGTTGATGTCGGTGATGCGCCCGTCGTGTTCGGCCAGTTTGAGGTTGCTGCGGGTCTCGCCCGGAACACGGATAAACGCGTCGACAAAACCGCGTTTGGCGAACAGGGTTTCGAATGCCTGAAGGTTGTCGGCCCCGAGAAAACCGCTGACGGTCAGTTGATGCCCGAGGTCCGCCAGCACCTGCGCTACGTTCACCCCTTTACCGGCGGCATGGGTGTGCATTTCGTCGCTGCGATTGACCTGACCGGGTGTAAGAACCGGCAATTGAACGGTGAGGTCCAGCGCCGGATTAAGGGTCAGGGTTAAGATCTTGGCCATTACAGGGCCTCCACTAATGCGCGGACTTCGTTCGCGCTGCCCACGGCCAGGGCCTGTTGGGCAAGGGTTTGAGTCTGGGTCAGGCTGAGTTCACGAATGCGCGCCTTGACCTCGGCAATGCTGCGGCCCGACACACTCAACTCATCCACACCCAGGCCCACCAGCACCGGCACTGCCAGCGGATCGGCTGCCAGTTCACCGCACACGCCGACCCACTTGCCATGAGCATGAGCCGCACGCACGGTGATGTCGATCAGTTGCAGCACCGCCGGGTGCAAGCCGTCAGCCTGGGCCGACAAAGTGGGATGACCACGGTCGATGGCCAGGGTGTACTGGGTCAGGTCATTGGTGCCGACGCTGAAGAAGTCCACTTCTTTGGCCAGTACCGGCGCCAACAAGGCAGCCGACGGCACTTCGATCATGATCCCCAGTTGCAGGTCCGCGACCGGGATTTCCAGACGCAGACGTTCAGTCATATCCCGAGCCTGACGCCACTCTTCGACGCTGCCGACCATCGGGAACATGATTCGCAATGGACGGTTGTCCGCCGCACGCAGCAAGGCGCGCAATTGCGCTTCCATGACCTGCGGACGTTGCAGGGTCAGGCGAATGCCACGCACGCCGAGGAACGGGTTTTCTTCTTTGGCGATCGGCCAGTACGGCAGCGGTTTGTCACCACCAACGTCAAGGGTGCGCACCACCAGCGGTCGACCGGCCAGGCCATCAAGCACACGACGATATTCGACTTCTTGAGTCGCCTCGTCCGGCGCTTGCGAGTGGGCCATGAAAATCAGTTCGGTGCGCAGCAGGCCAATGCCTTCGGCGCCCTGCTCCACCGCACTGGTGACGCCGGCGCTTTCACCGATATTGGCGAACACTTCCACCGCGTGGCCATCGGTGGTCAGCGCCGGTTGATGGCGTTGTTCAGCGGCGGCTTTCAAGCGCAGTTCGCGGGTGTCGCGCTCTTCGGTGGCGCGCTGCAAGGTTGCGGCATCGGCATCCACATGCAGGCGCCCGCGCTGACCATCGATCAACAGCGGCGTGCCTGGTTTCAGCAGCAACACGGCGGCGCCGGCGCCCACCAGCGCGGGAATACCGAGGGCACGCGCGACGATGGCGCTGTGGGCCGTGGCGCCACCGCGAGCAGTAAGAATGCCGGCGACGCGGGTCGGATCGAGACGTGCCACGTCGGACGGGCCGACTTCGTCCATCACCAGAATGTACGGTTGCGCAGGCTCCTCCGGTGTTTCGACGCCACACAAATGCGCCAGCACTCGACGGCCAATGTCCCGCAAGTCGGCGGCACGTTCGGCGAGCAAGGCGTCCTGCAGCGCTTCCTGTTGTTTGGCAGCCGCTTCGATCACCGCCATCCATGCTGCTTCGGCGCTTTCGCCTTGCTTGAGACGGGTGTCGACTTCGTCGGTCAGTTCCGGGTCGTCGAGCATTTCCTGATGGGTGATGAAAATCTCGCGAATTGCTTTGGCCTTGCTGCGCTCGATCAGGCCTTCGATGTCGCGACGCACATCGACCAGCGCTTGCTTGAGACGTTCGCGCTCGATGGCGGCGGACTCACCGCGCAGCGGGTAATCGATGACTTGCAGTACTTGAATATGCGCCGGGCCGATGGCGATCCCTGGTGCCGCAGCAATCGCCTGAATCAGGCTGCCGGACTTTGGCGCGAGCAGCACTTCGGCGACCTCTACCTCCACGAGCACTTCACGCTGCTGGCTCACCACGGGCAACGGCTCGACTTCTTCACCGAGGCCTTCTTCAATGGCCGCCAGCAAGGCGGGCAAGGCGTCGGCGGCGATGGTCGGTTCGGCGATGAGCTCCAGCACCTGACCGCGGCGGGCGCCAAGACTGAGCAGTTTGCTCAAACTCTTCACCGACACCGCGCTGTCGTGGCCATCGACGATGCGCACACGGATTTCGCCTTCAAAACTTTTCGCCAGTTGCGCAAGGATCTTCGCCGGGCGGGCATGCAAACCGTGGGCGTTGGCCAGGGCGATGCGTGCGCTCGGCCAGTCCGCCGGCACTTCACCGCCAAGGACTTCCAGCACCGCGCGGCTGCTGGTGGCGCGACCCAATTCATGACCACGGCCTTCGATCAGCAACGCGCAAAGGCGTTCGAGCAACGCCTGATGGGCTTCACCGAGGCTGGCCAGGCAGAACAGCCCGCTCAACGGCTGACCGAGGTAGCGGATGGGTTTGTCCGGGGTAACGAACGCCAGGCCCGGACGCTTCACCGTTTGTTCGCTGTGCAGCCACCACAGGCCATCGCCCAGCGGCAGCGCTTCGACCTGCTGCAAGACGCCGGCAAAACCGTTGCTCACGCAATCGGCCTGACGCAGCAAACGGGCACCGCGCCAGACCAGCTCTTCGAAATCATCGGCGGAAACACCGAGGCCGATCATCTGTGCGTCCAGCGCCAATTCTTGCGGCGCGCCTTGCAGCAGTTTCAACAAGGCTTCGGCGGAACTGGCGCGGCGCAGGGCCTGGCCCAGATCGGTTTCACCGAGGGCGCGGGTCAGCAGTTGCAGCAGGCGCAGGTGTTCATCGGATTTGGCGGCGATACCGATCGCCAGATAAACGATCTGGCCATCGCCCCAGTCCACGCCGTCAGGGAACTGCATCAGCCGCACGCCGGTGGAAAACACCAGATCGCGGGTTTCCGGGGTGCCGTGGGGGATGGCAATACCTTGGCCGAGAAAGGTCGAGCCCTGGGCTTCCCGGGCCTGCAAGCCCGCAAGATAACCGTCGGCCACCAGGCCATCGGTCACGAGTCGGTCAGCGAGTAATTGCAAGGCGGTGGCTTTATCCACAGCCGACTGGCCCATGGATATCTGCTCTATGGTGAGCTCGAGCATGCTTTCTCCTTTTTGGCGCCGTGTGACGCCAGGTATTGTTTTGATTGATTCAGCTTAGGCCCTTGGGAGCGCCTTTTCAGGGGCAGTTTTGGCGGTTTCGCGGCAGAACCGACCAAAGCGACCTATAACGTAGAAAATACGCCTGCTGAAACGTTTAATCTAGAATGTTAGGCACGTTACTCGATAATGTCTCATCCTTGAAGTCCAATTGTCGGACAGGCTGCGACAATGGTCGCCTGCCTGAATCGGGTAGGATTGGCGAAAATGTTGCGACACGCTCGAAAAAACAAGGAATACCGGGTTGAAACTCAGTGATATTGCACAGTTGGCCGGCGTCTCCGTGACCACCGCCAGTTATGTCATCAACGGCAAGGCCGAACAGCAACGCATCAGCAGCGCCACCGTCGAGCGCGTGCGCGCGGTGGTCGAACAACATGGCTTCACGCCCAACCCGCAGGCCGCCGGGCTACGCAGTCGGCACACCCGCACACTGGGTTTCATTCTGCCGGACCTGGAAAACCCCAGTTACGCGCGAATCGCCAAACTGTTGGAGCAAGGCGCCCGGGCTCGCGGTTATCAGCTACTGATCGCCAGCTCCGACGATGCGCCAGACAGCGAGCGGCAATTGCTGCAACTGTTCCGCGCCCGCCGCTGCGATGCATTGATCGTCGCCAGTTGCCTGCCGGCCGGCGACGACAGCTATCGCGTGTTGCAAGCCAAAGGCATTCCGATCATCGCCATCGACCGGGTGATGGAGCCTGAGCACTTCTGCTCGGTGATCAGCGACGACCGCGAAGCCAGTCTGCACCTGACCCGCAGCCTGCTGGACCCGTTGCCCAAGCAGATCGCGCTGATCGGGGCCCGTCCCGAATTGAGTATCAGCCAGGAGCGGGCCGCAGGTTTCAAGGAAGCGCTGAACGGCTTCAAAGGTGAGGCGCTGATCGAGCACGGCGAGTCGTTCAGCCGTGAGTGCGGCAAACAATTGATGGAAGAGTTGCTGCAGCGCCTGGGCCATTTGCCGGATGCGCTGGTGACCACCTCCTACGTGTTGCTTCAGGGCGTGTTCGATGCCTTGCACGACTTCCCGCTGAAAAACCGCCCGCTGCGCCTGGGCACCTTCGGTGATACGCAGCTGCTGGACTTCCTGCCGCTGCCGGTCAACGCCATGTCCCAGCAGCATCAGCTGATCGCCGACAAGGCGTTGCAACTGGCGCTGGCGGCCATTGAACAGGCCGATTACCAACCCGGCGTGCAGGCCATCGCGCGTACCTTCAAGCAGCGAATTCATCAGGACTGAGCCGTGGAACTGATCGACACCCACACTCATCTGGATTTCCCGGATTTCGACGTGGATCGTCAGGCGCTGCTGGCCGAGAGCCGCGCCCTCGGCGTGCGGCGGATGGTGGTGCTGGGGGTTTATCAGGGCAATTGGCAGCGGGTCTGGGATCTGGTGCAAAGCGATCCCGATCTGCACGCGGCGTTCGGTTTGCACCCGGTGTATCTGGATGACCATCGCCCAGAGGATTTGACCGAACTCGGTGACTGGCTGACGCGTCTGGCGGGCCATCGACAGCTATGCGCGGTGGGCGAGATCGGTCTGGATTACTTCATCGAGACCCTGGATCGTGAACGCCAACAAGCACTGTTCGACGCCCAACTGCAACTGGCGGCGGACTTCAATCTGCCGGCGCTGATTCATGTACGACGCAGCCATGCGGCGGTGATTGCCACGCTCAAACGGTTTCGCTTGAAGCGCGCGGGAATCATTCACGCCTTCGCCGGTAGCCAGGAAGAGGCCCGCGAATACATCAAGCTCGGTTTCAAACTCGGCCTCGGCGGCGCCGCGACCTGGCCGCAGGCCTTGCGCATGCACCGCGTGCTCGCGGGTCTGCCCGTTGAATCGGTGGTACTGGAAACCGATTCACCGGACATGGCCCCCGCCATGTTCCCCGGTCAACGCAACAGCCCGGCCCATTTGCCGGCGATCTGCGAGGCACTGGCCGCCATCATGGCGATCAGCCCTGAACAACTGGCTGCCGCCAGCACGGCCAATGCGTGTGAGTTGTTTAACTGGTAGTCAGTTGCCACACACATCCCCTGTGGGAGCGGGCTTTTGTGGCGAGGGGGCTTGCCCCCGTTGGGTCGCGAAGCGGCCCCGGCACCCGTTCAGGCAGACCAAGTTGTCTGGTTTACGACTGCTTCGCAGCCGAACGGGGGCAAGCCCCCTCGCCACATCAAACCCGGAACGCGCTGATCAATTGCTTAAGCTCCACCACCTGCGCCGACAACGCTCGGCTGGCATTTTCAGTCTGGTGCGCGCCGTCGGCGGTGCGCTCGCCAGCGCGGTTGATCTCGACGATATTCTGATCGATGTCGTGAGCCACGGCAGTCTGTTGCTCAACCGCAGCGGCAATCTGCTGGTTCTGATCGACGATCATGCCGACGGCGCCGAGGATGTTTTCCAGCGCCTGCTGGACCTTTTCCGACTGCCCGACCGTGCCGTTGGCCATCTGATGGCTGGTGCCCATCGCCTTGACCGCCGCACCGACACCGCTGTGCAGCTTGGCAATCATCTGCTCGATTTCTTCGGTCGATTGCTGAGTGCGTTTGGCCAAGGTCCGGACCTCGTCCGCCACCACCGCAAACCCCCGGCCCTGCTCGCCCGCGCGCGCGGCTTCGATGGCGGCGTTGAGGGCCAGCAAGTTGGTCTGTTCGGCAATGCTTTTGATCACTTCCAGAACACGGCTGATGGATTGGCTGTCGCTGGCCAGTTGATTGATCACCCGCACCGACTGATCGATCTCACTGGCCAGTGCAGCGATGCTGCCCTGCTGGGACTCGACCAGACCGCGACCGCTGATGGTCTCGTCATTGACGCTGTGAGCGCTGCTGACGGCCGCCGCGGCGCTGCGCGCCACTTCCAGAGACGTGGCTGACATCTGGTTCATCGCGGTGGCGACCTGTTCGATCTGCGTACGCTGTCCCGCCACTGCCTGATTGCTCTGGGCCGACACGTTTTCGACCTGGCCGGCCTGGCGCTCGACCTCACTGACGGTCTGGCCCACGCGCTCGATCAGGTCATGGATCTTCTTCACGGTGCTGGTGAACACCTCGCCCAACTCGCCCAGTTCATCGCGGCTGTTGGCGCTGAAGGTCACGGTCATGTCGCCGGCTGCCACCTTGTCCATCACCGCGCCAAGACGCTTGAGGGTAGTGCGGGTCGAGGCGTAGAAACCGCCATAGAGGTAAAAAATCAACACAAACACCACCGCCAACGCCACCGCCTGCAGGATCATGTGGGTGCGATGCTGCTCCAGCCGCTGCTGCAACTGGGTACCGAGAAACTTCAGGGTGGCCTCGTTGAGTTGGTAGGTCTGGTCGATCAGGCCCGTGACCTGATCGTAAAAGGCCTGCCACGGTGCATCGAGGGTGTCAGCCATCACCACCTGTTCTTCGAACAGTTCACTGGCCTTTTTCAGAGAGGCCTTACTGCTTTCGGCCTGAGCGGCCAGGGTTTCGTGCGCCGCTTTACTGGAGCCCAGAGCATCCTGCAATTTCAGACCGTATTCGGCCTGAAGCTTTTCGATCTGCGCCAGCAACTCATCGAAACGGGTGCTCGACGCCGAATTGAGAAAGCCCTGCCCCAATGAGTAAGAACCCATCGCCCGGCCTTCACCGAGCGTCTGGGTGACGGCTGGCGTGACGTTGGTAATGAGCTCGCTCAGCTGACGCATGTCACTCTGGCTGTCGCGGCTCAGGCCGGCCTGACTGGCAATGATCTGACTGAAAATCTGCGCGTTGCCGAGCAACTTGCCGATCAGCGCACTTTTGCTTTGCAGAGAGGTTTCCGCTTGCTGGGCCTTGAACGCGGCAATCATTTCATCGCGCTTGCCATCGAAAAAGGTGATTTGCTCCGGGTCAGTGGTCATCGCCGCCAGCCCTTGCAAACGGGTCAGAACGCTTTGCTCCAGGGCGCTGATATTCGACTCGACATGACCCGCCTTGCCGGACTGGCCAAGGATGACGTTGATCTGCACCAGGTTGTTCAGGGTTTCCAGATCCCGCCGCAGGCTCAGGCCGCTGCCTAGCAGGTCGAGGCTCTGCAGCTCCACCCGGGTGCCCTGGAATTCGCGATAGGAATCGCGCACCAGATAGAAGTTGGTCACCAGCATCGGCACGAGGAATAGCACGCTGATCAGGCTGAACTTCATGCCGAAGCTCAGGCGGTTCATCAGCGCGACGGCGGGATAGAGCAAGCTCTTCACTGTGAAGTCTCCCTTTGATTTCTTATTTTTATGGCAGGCGCGCGGAGAGAGCAGATAGCCACTATTGGCGCTATCTCTGTATAGCCTAAATCGGCGGGGGGTTTTGTAACTTAAGGTTAACGACAGACACGCAGCCTGCGTTCGGCCGTAGCAGCTGTCGAGCCTGCGAGGCTGCGTTCGGCTGCGCAGCAGTCGTCAAATCAGAATTCGCGGTGCATCAGGCAGACCGCGTCAGCCGGATTCACGACTGCTGCGCAGCCGAACGCAGCCTCGCTGGGGCTCGACAGCTGCTACAGGGCTGCGATCTTTTCGATTCAAAGCAGAAATCAGGACAAAACAGTCCACAACGCAAACCCGGCGTACCAAAGCACCGCCGCGCGCAGCAGCAGTTCCCAGATCCGGTCGAGGCTGTTGATGCCGTCCGGCCCGACCACCGGTGCCGGAATTTCACCGGCCACCAACCCGACTTTCTCGATCAGTTGGGCGGCGCTGATGTTCCAGTTCAGCAGCTCGTGCAACATCACCCGGCCGACCGCGACAAAGTTGCCGACCAGCGCAAAACTCGCCGCCAGCAGTCGCACCGGTACCCAATCGAACGCATGACGCAGCTGTGCCGCTCGCTCGACCACGGCCGGGTTCTGCCCGTTCTCCTCGGCCAGCGCCAGCAGTCGATAGCTCAACGCAGCAACCGGGCCCAACAGGAAATACCAGAAGATCACCGCGAAAAAGCTCTGATAGGCCTGCCACAACAGATGCCCTTCAACTCGCTCCAGCAGTTGCTCGCCGCTGTCAGCGCAAATATTCAGGTCACGTTTGGCCACATGCGCGGCGGCTTGCAGGTCTTCCCGGCGCCAGGCATCGCGAAACGGCCCGAGGTCGGCCAGCAGATCACCACGGCCCAGACTGTAAATCACCACCAGCAGGTGCACCGGCAACGCCAGCAAGCCGTAGGCCACCGGGTCCAGCACCACCAACAGCAAACCCAGCAGCGCCACCGGCAACAACACCAGCACCACCAGTATCAGCCACGGGCGGTTTGTCATGCGTGGGCTGGCCTCAAGCTTGTTCAGCTCGCGTACCCAACCGCCATCACGTTGAACCCTATGGCGCAAGGCCGAGAACTTCTCGATCCACACCGCCAGCAGCAGCACCAGAAAACTCATTGTTGCTCCTCTTCTTCCTGAGTGGCTTTTGCCAGAGCCGCGCGATAGCGTGCCCAGTCAAACGCCGGTCCCGGATCAGTCTTGCGCCCGGGTGCAATGTCGCTATGCCCGCAGATGCGTTGTGCGGTGATGCCCGTGAAGGCGCTTTGCAGCTGTCGCGTCAGGTCCGTCAACGCTTGATATTGGGCGTCGGTGAACGGCAGATCATCCGTGCCTTCGAGCTCGATGCCCACGGAAAAATCGTTACAGGTTTCCCGTCCTTCGAAACACGAGACGCCAGCGTGCCAGGCGCGCTCAAGACAAGAGACAAACTGAGTGACGGTGCCGTCACGTTCAATCAGAAAGTGCGCAGACACCCGCAGGTCGGCGATACCTGCAAAGTAGGGATGTTCCGTGACATCCAGACGATTCTGGAAAAACTCCTGCACCTTGCCGGTCAAAAACTGCGCTGGCGGCAGACTGATGTTGTGGATCACCAGCAGGGAAATTTCGCCCTCGGGGCGCGCATTGAAGTTGGGCGAAGGGCATATGCGCACACCCTGACACCAACCGCTCGCGGGGTCCAACTGCATACAGGTTCCTTCAACGACGACTGTGTTGGTGCCCAGTATGCCGCGATAGACCCTCGGCGCGCGATCACTTGCCGTGATTGAGACGCCGCAGGTTGCCCAGCACCGACTCCAGCGCCCGGTCGAACAGCAAGGTGTCGTCCAGCTTTCGCACCGCGCCACGCCGGAACTCCAGGGCCAGACCGGTACGGCTGTGCTCCAGCACTTTCATCCCGGTACGGTTGACGAAGATGTATTTGTCGGTGGCTTCAATGATCGCCGCCAGCTTGCAACGCAGGGTGTTTTCCTCGTCTTCCTGAAACTCGACCCAGCAGCCCGGGCGTAGCTGATCGACCTGAAGCAGAGCGACATCGTCCTCCGGTAAACGCACCGATGCCGTTTCGACCGGACCTTCGTCAGCGGTGCGAAGCACGATTTGCTGCTGCACTTCGACCATCATCGGTGCGTCAACAGCCGTGCTTTTCTGGCCCGGGCGTTCGAACAACTGAAGGTGCAAAACTTCCAGCTCGCTGAAAAACTCGCCGGTGGCGAACGGGTCGAATGCCGAGCTGTTCAAGCCATCGCGCAACGACTTGAGCAACCCCGGCACCAGCGACAACAAGCGCAGGCTCGCATCGGGTTCGTCATGGCGCTGCACGCTCCAGATCAATTGCGCCATGGTCTGCACATCGGCATGCCATTCGGCGGACTGATCACCGCGCTTGAGGCAGGTCAGCAACAACACTTTGCTCCAGGCTTCCTGGACAAACGCCACCACGCTGTGCGGCAACACCTTGCCCACCAACGCCTGGTTCAGCGCCTGCTCAACGCGCTGACGCGCCAGTTCGGTCCTGGCGCGGCCCTCCTCGGCGTCACGGGTGCGCTGCTCGAGTAATTCGCTGCGACGGCGCTCATCACTGGTGAAGGTGAGAAAATCCGCCAGCAATTCGGAAAAGATCGCCGGATCATCGACAAAGTCGTTCAACAAGCGCTGCACTACTTGCTCGATGCGCAGGTACAGGCTGTCGCGCTCATGGTCATCGCACTCGCCCCAGCCCATGGCCGCAGCGGCGATTTCGTTGAGCAAACGCCGAGCGGGATGGCTGCTGCGGCTGAAAAAGCTCTTGTCGAGCACCGCGACTTTCAGCATCGGAATCTGCAAACGGCCGATCAGCGCCTTGAGGGAGTCCGGCAGGTTACGGTCATCGAGGATGCATTCGAAGAGCATGGCGATCAGATTGATCACGTCTTCGTCGGCCACCCCCACCACGCGCGACTTGCCGCTTTTGACGCTGACCCGGGTCAGCAGTTGTTCGAGCTGGTTACGCAGATCGAAGTCGTCCTGAACCGCCAGCGCCGGTACGTATTGCTGCAAGTGCGAGAGCAGGCGCAGCAGGTCGCGGGTTGAAATGGGCTGGGTCTGGGCACTGACTTCCAGGGTCGGCGCGACGCTGCCACGCACATGGAACAGCAGTTCCTGCAGGGCGGCGAAGACTTCCTGCACGCCCTCGTCGATCTGCGTATTAGCAGTCCGCACGCCTGTTTCGGCGGAGTCAGCACGAACGCTCGCAGCCGCCCGATCGGTGGCACGCCGCGCCGGGGCGGGCTTGAGGTCCGGCAGCACGCCGGTGGCGATCAGCAGTTGATTGGCTTCGGCGTAGAGCTGATCAGCATTGCTGAGCACATAGCGTTCGAACAACTTGAGGATGATCAGCTTGACCTTGATCTCCATGCCCAGGTTGCGCCCGGCCTGCAAGAAATACTCGCAGAGCAGCGTCGGCCCCAGGGGGTTGTGCTGTTCGACCAGCGTCTTGCTCAGCAGTGTGCTGAGTCGAGCGGTGAGCTGGTCGAGGGCGAAACCGTCACGGTTCAACACTTTGCCGACCATGGCCTCCACCGCCACATTGCGCTCCATGTCGTCATCGGGCATCGACGCCGAGGCATCGAAAGCCAATGCCCGGGGCAAGGCAGCGTGAGAAATATCGTACCGCGCGAGGCTGACGAAGGCCTCGAAGTATTGATCGAGAAATCCGCGTTCGATGCTTTTGCGCTTGAGGCGCAAATCGCGCATGGCCTCGAAGAAGATGTTTTGCTCGACATTATTTCGGGCCCGGTCGGCCATTTCGAACAGGGTGTCGTCGGCGTTATCGAACAGTTCCTGCAAACCTTGCTTGAGCTGTTGAGCGGCCTTGTCGCGAACCTGAAGCAGAATCACGGGCAGGCGGGCGAGCGGCGAGTGAGTCGCCTGGTCGGTAGCGGCCTTGTGCAAAGGCACTACATTCCCGTCGTTGTGCATCCAAGCCTCCTGAAACGGTGATTCTTCGGTTAACGTCAAAGCCATGACGTCAAATGCAAGGCGGATTATCGACAAAAGACCTTCCTTGTGCCAGCAGACTCTGCGCTTCACCAAGGAATAGACGTTTATGAGGGCTCCTTGCTTAGCGCCGAGTCTCGTGCGAATCGACCAAATGCAGGTTGACGGGTAACCCGATGACCGTTGATGCCTTGGGTTGCCTCGCAGCATGGCCCTATAATCGGGCCACTTTGTTTGTGGAGCCCGTTATGCCGAATCTACGTCTCGCCGATTTGACCGCCGAAATCGAAGCCAACGTGCGCCGTGCGTTGCTCGAGGACATCGGCAGCGGCGACATCACCGCGCAACTGATCCCGGCCGAACGCCTGGCCAAAGCCACCATCATCACCCGCGATGCGGCTGTCATTGCTGGCACCGCGTGGGTGGATGCCGTGTTTCGGCAGCTGGATCCGCGGGTTGCGGTGCACTGGCAGGTAGCCGACGGCGAACGGGTGAAACCCAATCAGGTGCTATTCCATCTCGAAGGCCCGGCGCGCTCGCTGCTGACGGGTGAGCGCAGTGCGCTTAATTTCCTGCAATTGCTGTCTGGCGTGGCCACTCGCGCGCAGTACCTAGCCGATTTCGTCGCCGAGACCCAGGTGAAGTTGCTCGACACCCGCAAAACCCTGCCGGGGCTGCGCCTGGCTCAGAAATACGCCGTGACCTGCGGCGGTTGCCATAACCACCGCATCGGCCTGTATGACGCCTTCCTGATCAAGGAAAACCATATCGCCGCCTGCGGTGGCATTCCTGAAGCCATCAACGCCGCGCACAAGATCGCCCCGGGCAAACCGGTGGAGATCGAAGTGGAAAACCTGGCAGAGCTGAAGGAAGCACTGGCGGCGGGCGCCGACATCATCATGCTCGATGAACTGAGCCTGGATGACATGCGCGAAGCCGTGCGCTTGAACGCCGGCAAGGCAAAACTGGAGGCCAGCGGCGGCATCAACGAAAGTACGTTGCTGCCAATTGCCGAAACCGGGGTGGATTATATTTCGATTGGTGCGATGACCAAGGATGTGAAGGCTGTGGACCTGTCGATGCGACTGAGTCTCTGATCACGCCTTTGATAATAAAAAATGCCAGCCTGATGAAGGCTGGCATTTTTTTAGACCACCAGATTATTCATCTCGCAGTACTCTTCCCACTCGACGCCCAATACCTCGGCCGCCTCCTTGTGCAGCGCCAGGCGCGCGGCCTCGAACTCTTCCGGGGTTGTGGTGTATTTGAGCGTCAGCTCCCACGGCTGCAAGCCCTGAGCTTCCGCCTCATCCTCGAACGCCCACTGGATCTGGTCTTTCTGATCGTCGGCGGGCAAGTCCTTGATCTCTTCCAGCAACTGGGGCGCGTCCAGCACGTACTTTTTCAGGGCTTCTTCGTGTCTGGCTTCTTGGGTCAATTCTTTAACGGTCATGGCGTTCTCGCTGATCTGAGGAATGGAAGATGGATCTGGATCATCAAGGATCTCTCTGACGCAGAAAAACCGTTTGAAGCCCGGTTTGTCTGGCCTTCAGAACCATTCGGGATCATCTGAAAACTGCTGGGTGATGCTCATGCAGACAACGAATATAGGACGTTTTGCCGATGATTTACACGGGTCTTTACATCTATCCCATAAAAAACCACACGCACAAGGTGCAGGTGGCTTAGGGAACATAAGTCAAAACCCCAAGTCATAGCGATGTGCCATATCAGCACTTCACAAGGAACCCCAGTGATGCGCAGTTTTTCGAAGCTTTTGTCTGCCCAGCTTGCGACCGCTACCCTGCTGCTCGGCAGCCTGACATTGGCCAGCGCGGCTCAAGCGGCTGTCGAAGTCACCTCTGACCCTGCGTTGTACTCCGACAAAATCTCCGCCCTCCACAATTCATTCGGCAAGGACACGCTCGTCAGAACCAGCGTCAGCATCGACGATCTGGAAAGCCTGCAAAAAACCGTGAAGGCCAATGCCACCGAACTGGAAAGCCAGAAACGCACCCTTAGCGAGCAGGCCCGTCAGATCGAAGAACTCAATCGCAATAGCGGTTCCAGCTCAAGCTCCAGCAGCAAGGAGATTGAGGATCTCAAGCGCACGGTCAATGAGCAGGAGCGCGATCTGAACAACCTTGGCAAGCAAATGGAAGAGCTAAAGCGCAACAGCGGCTCCAGCTCAAGCTCGAGCAACAGCGAAATTTCCAGTCTCAAACGGGAGATCAGCGATCAGGATCGCGCGATGGATCAGCTCAAGCGCACCGTCGAGGATCTGAGCAGAAAGGTGAAATGAAGAAGAGATGGTGCCCGAGACAGGAATCGAACCTGCGACCTTCGCGTTACGAGTGCGCTGCTCTACCGGCTGAGCTACACGGGCTGTGGGCTAAACCTAGCACTGGCTTCGGGGTCCGGCAACTTGTGACGAGGGAGCTTATTCAGATATTTTTCTGCGCACAAAAAAATGCCCCGCCGTTTTCACGGCGGGGCATTTTTTATAACGTTGAAGCGGTCAGGCGCGGGGGTGATTAAACGCCCGAAGCCTTGGCTGCTGCTACGTCTTTGATGGACAGCTTGATACGGCCGCGGTTGTCCACGTCCAGTACCAGTACTTCCACTTCCTGGCCTTCTTTCAGGATGTCGGTCACTTTCTCAACGCGAGCATCGCTCAGCATCGAGATGTGAACCAGACCGTCCTTGCCCGGCAGGATGTTGACGAATGCGCCGAAGTCGACGATGCGCTCAACTTTACCAACGTAGATCTTGCCGATTTCAGCTTCAGCGGTGATGCCCAGAACGCGCTGACGTGCCGCTTCAGCCGCTTCCTTGGTTTCGCCGAAGATCTTGATCGAACCGTCGTCTTCGATGTCGATCGAAGCCTTGGTTTCTTCACAGATCGCACGAATGGTCGCGCCGCCTTTACCGATGACATCACGGATTTTGTCGGTGTCGATTTTCATCGCGATCATGGTCGGAGCGTTTTCCGACAGCTCGGTACGCGACTGGCCAATGATCTGGTTCATCTGACCGAGGATATTCAGGCGCGCTTCCAGGGCTTGGCCCAAAGCGATTTCCATGATTTCTTCGGTGATGCCCTTGATCTTGATGTCCATCTGCAGCGCGGTAACACCTTTGGCGGTACCGGCTACTTTGAAGTCCATGTCGCCGAGGTGATCTTCGTCGCCCAGGATGTCGGTCAGGACGGCGAATTTCTCGCCTTCTTTAACCAGACCCATGGCGATACCGGCAACCGGTGCCTTCATCGGAACACCGGCATCCATCAGAGCCAGGGAAGCGCCGCAGACCGAAGCCATGGAGCTCGAACCGTTGGACTCGGTGATTTCCGACACCACACGAATGGTGTACGGGAACACGTCGGCAGCAGGCAGCATGGCCTGAACCGAACGACGGGCCAGACGGCCGTGACCGATTTCGCGACGACCAGCGCCACCCATGCGGCCACACTCACCTACCGAGAACGGAGGGAAGTTGTAGTGCAGCATGAACGGGTCTTTTTTCTCGCCTTCCAGGGTGTCCAGCAGCTGTGCGTCACGGGCGGTACCCAGAGTCGCGACTACCAGGGCCTGGGTTTCGCCACGGGTGAACAGTGCCGAACCGTGGGTCTTCGGCAGAACACCAACTTCGATGTTCAGCGGACGTACGGTCTTGGTGTCGCGACCGTCGATACGTGGCTTGCCGTTAACGATATTTTCGCGAACGGTGCGGTATTCGATTTCACCGAAAGCCGCTTTGACTTCAGCGGAAGTCGGCTGACCTTCTTCACCGGACAGGTTGGCAACCACCTGGTCTTTCAGCTCGCCCAGACGTGCATAACGGTCGGCTTTGACGGTGATGGTGTAAGCCTGGGAGATCGCTTCGCCGAACTCGGCACGGATAGCGCCCAGCAGTGCGGTGGCTTCTGGCTGAGGAGCCCAGGTCCAGGTTGGCTTGGCAGCTTCGGCGGCCAGTTCCTTGACGGCGTTGATCACCACCTGGAACTCGTCGTGAGCAAACAGTACAGCGCCCAGCATCTGGTCTTCGGTCAGCTCTTTGGCTTCCGATTCAACCATCAACACAGCTTCCGAAGTACCGGCAACGACCATGTCCAGGCTCGAAGCTTTCAGTTGTTCGTAAGTCGGGTTCAGCAGGTAGCCGGTGCTTTCATGGAACGCAACGCGGGCAGCGCCGATCGGGCCATCGAAAGGAATGCCGGAGATGGCCAGGGCAGCCGAGGTACCGATCATCGCAGCGATGTCCGGATCGGTCTTCTTGCTAGTGGAAACGACGGTGCAGACAACCTGCACTTCGTTCATGAAGCCTTCTGGGAACAGTGGACGGATCGGACGGTCGATCAGTCGGGAAGTCAAGGTTTCTTTCTCGGAAGGACGGCCTTCACGCTTGAAGAAACCGCCAGGGATCTTACCGGCAGCGTAAGTCTTTTCCTGGTAGTGAACGGACAGAGGGAAGAAGCCCTTGCCTGGATCGGCTTGTTTGGCACCAACGACGGTCACCAATACGCTGACGTCGTCGTCAACGGTGACCAATACTGCGCCGGAGGCCTGACGGGCGATACGGCCAGTCTCGAGGGTAACGGTCGACTGACCGAACTGGAATTTTTTGATTACCGGGTTCACGGTGTCCTACCTTCTTTTGTGGCTCTTGGGGAACTTGTCTTCTTGCGAAATTCTTGGGCAATGTCGGGAATCGGCCCAACGCCTGTCCAGGGTAAAACGTATACCCAGATAAAACTTGAGGCTGGGAGCCTGCCATGCGCCAGCGGGAAACCCACTGACGCACGACAGACAACCAACCTCTAGCGCAATCGCTTATTAGCGACGCAGACCCAGGCGAGCGATCAGAGCGCTGTAACGGCTCACGTCCTTGCCTTTCAGGTAGTCCAGCAGCTTACGACGCTGGTTAACCATGCGGATCAGACCACGACGGGAGTGGTGGTCTTTACCGTTGGCCTTGAAGTGACCTTGCAGTTTGTTGATGTTGGCGGTCAGCAGTGCAACTTGCACTTCTGGCGAACCAGTGTCACCAACAGCTTGCTGGTAGTCAGCTACGATTTGAGCTTTTTCTTGAACGTCGAGAGCCATGAGGCAATCCTTTTATCAGGAAACTGTTTCAAAGAAACAGCTTCAACAGGCCAGGGACAAATCCCTGTATCTATAAATGAGTAGTGACCGTGCCTGTTAACAGCCACACTCGTCCGGTCATTCTGACCGAATCAGTCGACGTGGCGCGATGCGCCCGTCTTCGCTCACTTCACCGATACCGATGAAGCGACCGTTGTGATCCTGTACCCGTACCATGCCGAATTTCGGTGCATCCGGGGCGCGTACCGGTTGGCCGTTAAGCCAGTAGAACGCGCTGTGCTCCGAGAAATGCAACAGTGGCCAGTCCAGCAGGCCGCTGTCCGATGGCATCAGGAAGCGGTCGACCGCTTCGTTGCCGCCTTCGGCGTGTACCGCTTCAAGCTCTTCCAGAGTGACGGTCTGTGCAAGCGTGAAAGGCCCGGCCTGGGTACGTCGCAATTCAGCGACGTAAGCGCCACAACCGAGTTGCTCACCTATATCCTCCACCAGGGTGCGGATATAGGTGCCTTTGCTGCAATCCACCGCAAGCCGCGCAGTATCACCCTCAAAGGCCAGTAATTCCAAGCGCGCAATAGTAACAGAACGCGGTTCGCGCTCCACTACTTCGCCTGCACGGGCCAGCTTGTACAGCGGCTGGCCATCACGCTTGAGCGCCGAGTACATCGGCGGTATCTGACTGATTTGCCCACGAAATTTCGGCAGCACAGCTTCGATATCGGCGCGACCAACGGTCACCGGGCGTTCCAGCAAAACTTCACCTTCGGCATCGGCCGTGGTGGTGGTCTTGCCCAGTTGCGCCAGGGTTTCATAACCCTTGTCGGAATCGAGCAGGTATTGCGAGAACTTGGTGGCCTCGCCGAAGCACAACGGCAGCACGCCAGTGGCCAGCGGATCGAGACTGCCGGTATGCCCGGCCTTCTCGGCATTGAGCAGCCAGCGGACCTTCTGCAACGCCGCGTTGGAGGTGAACCCCAACGGCTTGTCGAGCAGGATGATGCCGCTGACGTTACGACGGATACGTTTGACCTGAGCCACCGATTACTCCTTGGCGTCTTCGGGTTCAGCCGCTACCGGGTGCTGATTGTCTTCAGCCACCGCACGCTCGATCAGGGCCGACAGGTGCGCGCCACGCACGACGCTTTCGTCGTAATGGAAGTGCAACTGCGGAACGCTGCGCAACTTCATTTCGCGAGCCAGCTGCATACGCAGGAAACCGGCGGCTGCGTTGAGCACCTTGATGCTTTGCGCGATGTCGTCGCGGCTGTCCTGGCCCATCACGGTGATGAAGATCTTGGCGTGACCGACGTCACGGCTGACTTCAACAGCGGTAATGGTGACCAGACCGACGCGCGGGTCTTTGACTTCACGACGGATCAGCTGTGCCAGCTCACGCTGCATCTGATCGCCGATACGTTGGGTACGGCTGTATTCTTTTGCCATGTCTTGTTACCTGTTACTGCCCCACGGTGAAACCCGAGGGGTCTGAAAGCGGCAAACGCCCGGCCTGACAAAAGCCAGACCGGGCGTTGCGTTTAGAGTCCGGACGTTGCGCCGCGCATCTGCATGCGGCGGCTCATCGTGGCCCTTGAAGTGCGCGAGTTAGAGGCTGCGAGCAACCTGAACCTTCTCGAAGACTTCGATCTTGTCACCGACTTTGACGTCGTTGTAGCTCTTCACGCCGATACCGCATTCCATGCCGGCACGTACTTCGGAAGCGTCATCCTTGAAGCGGCGCAGGGATTCCAGCTCGCCTTCGAAGATAACGATGTCTTCACGCAGTACACGGATTGGACGGTTACGGTGAACAACACCTTCGATAACCATGCAACCAGCGATCGCGCCAAACTTCGGCGAACGGAACACGTCACGCACTTCGGCGGTACCCAGGATGTTCTCGCGAACATCGCTGCCCAGCATACCGGTGAGGGCTTTTTTGACGTCTTCGATGATGTCGTAGATCACGTTGTAGTAACGCATATCCAGACCTTCCTGCTCGACGATCTTGCGAGCGCCAGCATCGGCACGCACGTTGAAGCCGAACAGTACAGCGTTGGAGGCCAGTGCCAGGTTGGCATCGGATTCGGTGATACCACCGACACCGCCACCGACCACACGCACTTGCACTTCGTCGTTACCCAAGCCATTCAAGGCACCGTTCAACGCTTCCAGCGAACCACGGACGTCGGATTTGAGGACGATGTTGAGCGTCTTCTTCTCTTCCTGACCCATGTTCTCGAAGATGTTTTCAAGCTTGCCGGCGTGAGCACGGGCCAGTTTGACTTCGCGGAACTTGCCTTGACGGAACAGAGCCACTTCACGGGCTTTCTTCTCGTCGGCAACCACACTCATCTCGTCGCCAGCGTCCGGGGTACCGTCCAGGCCGAGGATCTCGACAGGGATGGAAGGACCGGCTTCCTTGATTGGCTTGCCGTTCTCGTCGAGCATGGCGCGAACGCGGCCATAGTTCGAACCGACCAGCACCATGTCGCCTTGGCGCAGGGTACCGTCTTGAACCAGAACGGTTGCAACCGGGCCACGACCTTTGTCGAGACGCGATTCAACCACGACGCCACGGCCAGGAGCCGAAGGGGTCGCTTTCAGTTCGAGAACTTCAGCTTGCAGCAGAACAGCTTCGAGCAACTCGTCCACGCCAGTACCGACTTTCGCCGAAACCGATACGAACGGGGTGTCGCCACCCCACTCTTCCGAGGTCACGCCGTGAACCGACAGTTCGCTACGGATGCGATCGAGATCGGCGCCCGGCTTGTCGATTTTGTTCACTGCAACAACCAGCGGAACACCAGCAGCCTTGGCGTGCTGAACGGCTTCAACGGTCTGCGGCATTACGCCGTCGTCCGCTGCAACCACCAGGATCACGATGTCGGTCGCCTTGGCACCACGAGCACGCATGGCGGTAAACGCGGCGTGACCAGGGGTGTCGAGGAAGGTGACCATGCCGCGTTCGGTTTCAACGTGGTATGCACCGATGTGCTGGGTGATACCGCCGGCTTCGCCAGCAGCTACCTTGGCACGACGGATGTAGTCGAGCAGCGAGGTCTTACCGTGGTCAACGTGACCCATTACGGTCACAACCGGTGCACGGGAGAACGCTTCACCTTCAAACTTCAGGGACTCGGCCAGGGAATCTTCCAGGGCGGTGTCGCTGACCAGGGTCACTTTGTGGCCCAGCTCTTCGGCAACCAGTTGGGCAGTTTCCTGATCCAGTACCTGGTTGATCGTCGCTGGGGTACCCAGTTTGAACATGAACTTGATGATTTCAGCAGCCTTGACCGACATCTGCTGGGCGAGATCGCCAACAGTGATGGTCTCGCCGATCTTCACTTCGCGCACAACAGGGCCGGTTGGGCTCTGGAAACCGTGGGCGTTGCGTTTCTTCAGCTTGGCCTTGCCGCGACCACCACGACGGAAGCCATCGCTTTCTTCGTCGGTAGTACGTGGCGCAACACGTGGCGCAGGCGCTTTTTCCTTGACCGAAGCACGATGCGGAGCGTTTTTGCGCTCGCCATCGCCACTGCCACGACGATTGCTATCGTCGGCACGTGGTTTGTCCGGACGACGCTGCTCGTCGCGTTTGCGAGTGTCGGCCGCAGGTGCTGGTGCAGCTGCAACAACCGGCGCGCTTTCACTCACGGGTTCGGCAACTGCAACAGGCGCTGCAACGGCGTCGTTAGTAGCGGTTTGCGCAGCAGCAGGCTGGCGACGCGCTTCTTCTTCGGCGCGACGCTTGGCTTCTTCTTCAGCCTTCTGACGTGCAGCATTTTCTACTGCGCGACGTTCTTCCAGTTCGCGTTTGCGCTCGGCTTCGATTTCTTCCGGGCTGCGCTGTACGAAGACTTTCTTCTTGCGTACTTCAACGCTGATGCTCTTGCTACCAGCAACACGCAGGGTGCTGGTGGTTTTGCGCTGCAATGTAATCTTGCGCGGTTCTTCCACTTTCGCCTTGTGGCTGCTCTTCAAGTGAGTCAGCAAAGACTGCTTCTCACTATCGCTCACACCTTCATCGGCGGCGGTGTGCGGCAGACCTGCCTCACGCATCTGCTGCAACAGGCGCTCTACCGGTGTTTTGACCTCATCGGCCAGTTGTTTCACCGTGACTTGCGTCATGCACTTCTCTCCTCAGGCCGCGCCTAATTACTCGAACCAATGGGCTCGGGCGGCCATGATCAACTTGCCGGCACGATCATCGTCAATGCCGTCGATGTCGAGCAGGTCGTCAATAGACTGCTCGGCCAGGTCTTCGCGGGTAATTACGCCGCGCACCGCCAGTTCCATCGCCAAATCCTTGTCCATACCCTCAAGCGAGAGCAGGTCTTCGGCCGGATGGGCGTCTGCCAGCTTTTCCTCAGTAGCGATGGCTTTAGTCAACAAACGATCCTTGGCGCGAGCGCGAAGCTCGTTGACGGTTTCTTCGTCAAAGCCGTCGATGTTGAGCATTTCTTCCAACGGTACGTAGGCAATCTCTTCCAGGCTGGTAAAGCCTTCATCTACCAGCACCTGTGCCAGGTCTTCGTCGACTTCCAGCTCGTCGATGAAGTTGCGCAGGATATCGCCGGTTTCTGCTTGCTGCTTAGCCTGGATGTCCGATTCGGTCATCACGTTCAGGGTCCAGCCAGTCAACTGGCTGGCCAGACGCACGTTCTGACCACCGCGACCGATGGCCTGAGCCAGATTGTCTGCGCCAACGGCGATGTCCATTGCATGGGCATCTTCGTCAACGATAATTGCCGCCACTTCAGCCGGCGACATTGCATTGATCACGAACTGCGCCGGATTATCGTCCCACAGGACGATGTCCACACGCTCACCGCCCAATTCGCCGGACACTGCCTGGACGCGCGAACCACGCATACCGATGCAAGCGCCTTGCGGATCAATGCGTTTGTCCTTGGAGCGGACCGCGATCTTGGCGCGCGAACCCGGGTCGCGGGACGCAGCCATTACTTCGATCAGGCCTTCAGCGATTTCCGGCACTTCGATGCGGAACAACTCGATCAGCATTTCCGGCGCAGTACGCGACAGGATCAGCTGAGGGCCGCGGTTCTCGGTGCGGATTTCCTTGAGCAGCGCACGCAGACGCACACCAACCCGGAAGGTTTCGCGAGAAATGATGTCTTCACGGGCCAGCAACGCTTCAGCGTTATTGCCCAGGTCGACGATCACGTTGTCGCGGGTGACTTTCTTCACGGTGCCGGAGATGATTTCTCCCAGGCGCTCGCGATAGGCATCAACGACTTGAGCACGCTCGGCTTCGCGAACTTTCTGCACGATGACCTGCTTGGCGGTCTGTGCAGCAATGCGGCCGAACTCGATGGATTCGATCTTTTCTTCGACAACATCGCCGACCTTGGCACCAGGATGCGTTTCTGCAACCTTGCTCGGCCAGGTTTCGATGGCCGGATCGTCCAGATCTGCTTCTTCGACGACCGTCCAGCGACGGAATGTTTCGTAAGCACCGGTGTGGCGATTGATTTCCACACGCAGATCGACTTCGTCCTCAAAACGCTTTTTGGTAGCAGTGGCCAGAGCCAGCTCCAGCGCTTCAAAAATTACGTTTGCCGGTACGCCCTTTTCATTGGATACCGACTCAACAACCAGCAGTACTTCTTTGCTCATCGTACGCCTCGCCTTTCGCAAGCCATTGGATCCGCGGGATCCGCGTCTCAGTCAAAACTGGGAATAATGTTGGCCTTGTCGATCATATCGATCGGCAACAGGAACTCATGGTCTTCAACCTGCACCACGACGTCCTGCTCTTCTACACCGCGCAGAAGGCCCTGAAAGTTGCGCCGACCTTCAAAAGGCGAGCGCAGCTTGATCTTCACTTGTTCACCGGCAAATTTTGCAAACTGCTCAATAGTGAACAGTGGGCGTTCCATGCCAGGCGAGGAAACTTCAAGGGTGTATTCAACGGCGATCGGATCTTCAACATCCAGTACACCGCTGATCTGACGGCTGACGATGGCACAATCGTCCACCAGCACGCCGCCCTCTTTATCAATATAAACGCGCAACATTGAGTGGCGACCTTGAGCCGAAAACTCAATACCCCAGCATTCATAGCCTAGGGCCACGACCACCGGGGCCAGCAAGGCCTGCAACTCTTCTAGCTTGCTCGACACCTGAACCCCCTCGTGCATGTATGTGCATGCTGTGCAAAATAAAAAAATGGGCGAAACGCCCATCCTTGAAACGCCGTTGAACAGCGGCGTTGAAAGTGTCCAGCTAACAAAAAGCCCCTTAAAAGGGGCTCCTTAAACTGGTTGCGGGGGCCGGATTTGAACCGACGACCTTCGGGTTATGAGCCCGACGAGCTACCAGACTGCTCCACCCCGCGACAAAGCTGGGGCGGAAGTATACGACCGATCCCTGACAGGGTCAATGTAACCTTCCACCTACAAGAAAGCCCGCAACAGCGGGCTCTCCTGATAATTGGTACCGAGAAGGGGACTCGAACCCCTACACCCTATGGGCACAACCACCTCAAGGTTGCGTGTCTACCAATTCCACCACCTCGGCAATACTACGTTTGAAACCCTTCTTACTTCTGCTCTTGAGCTGGAGGCACGTCAGTCGCTGGAGTAGCCGACTTTTGCTCTTGAAGCACCGGGACATCATCAGAAGCCGGTTGTTGCTTTGGAACTTCCAACACTGCCGGGTTTGGCAAACCTACTTGAGTCAGCTGGTGAGCCTTCTCTTTAGCAAAGTAACCTAACCCTAAGCTGGTTATGAAGAAACCGGCGGCAAGTATAGCAGTAAACTTACTAAGAAAGGTAGAGGAACCTTGGCTTCCGAACACAGTATTTGAAGCACCTGCTCCGAAAGACGCGCCAGCATCCGCACCTTTACCCTGCTGCAGCAAAACCAGAGCAACTACGCCCAATGCACCCAGCAGATGAAAAACGACTACGACTGTTTCCAGCATTTTTTCAGTTTCCCGCGGCGCGACAAATCGCACCGAACTCATCTGCATTCAGGGAGGCTCCACCAATGAGCCCCCCATCGATATCCGGCATGCCGAACAGTTCGACCGCATTGGCCGCCTTCACGCTGCCGCCGTATAGAAGCCGCACACCTTGCGCGACCTCAGAATTCTCTGCCGCCAACTGAGCGCGAATGGCTGCATGCACATCCTGCGCCTGTTGCGGCGAAGCAGTCAGCCCGGTGCCTATGGCCCAGACTGGCTCGTAAGCGATTACTGCCTTTGCAAAGACACCAACACCCAGCTCCTCAATGATACTGCCAAGCTGACGCCCGACAACCTCAAGAGTTTTTCCAGCTTCGCGCTCTTCAAGGGTTTCCCCTATGCATAACACTGGAATCAAGCCACATGCCTGTACCGCTGCGAATTTGCGAATGAGTGTTTCATCATTCTCGCCAACGATCTGGCGCCGCTCGGAATGCCCAACGAGCACCAGCGAGCAACCTTCATCAGCCAATTGACTCGGCGCAACTTCACCGGTCAATGCACCTTGTTTGGATTCCACCGCAGCGTTCTGCGCGCCGACCTTGATCGACTTGCCTTCCAGACCATCAATCACTTGATTGATATGCAAGAAAGACGGGAATACCGCAACATCAACACCGCTCGGCAAGGCCTGATGACGAAGGCCGTTGATCAGCTCAGCGACGCTGGCGCGGGTACCGTGCATCTTCCAGTTACCAGCTACCATAGGGCGACGCATGCTGTACCTCGTCGGTCAAAGTGGGCGCAGATGTTACCCAACACAATCATGGCTGGCAAGCCGAATTCAGGCAGAAACTTCAGTAACCAGTTTTGCCAGCTCTTCGGCGTAGCCGCGAACCTGCATTTCGTCCTCGCCCTCGACCATAACCCGCACCAGAGGCTCTGTCCCGGACTTGCGCAATAGCACACGCCCACGACCGGCCATCGCCTGGGTGACACGGTCACTGGCCTCCTTGACTTTCGGATGCTCGAGCGGACTCGCACCACCGCCAAACCGGACATTGATCAGTACCTGAGGGCACTTGCGCAACGCCTGACGGGACTGAGCCAATCCTTCTGCGCGCCTCTTCAGGGCCATCATCACCTGCAACGCGGCAATAATTGCATCACCAGTAGTGGTGTGACTGAAGCAGACAATGTGCCCCGAGTTTTCTCCACCCACCTGCCAATCGCGCTCCAGCAACTCGGAGATCACGTAACGGTCGCCAACGTTGGCGCGAACAAAAGGAATCGCCAGATCAGCCAGGGCCAACTCCAGCCCCAGGTTACTCATCAGCGTTCCGACCACACCGCCCTGCAACTTGCCGCGCTCTTGCAGATCGCGAGCAATGATAAACAACAACTCATCGCCGTCGACGACAGTGCCAGTGTGATCGACCATTTGGACCCGATCACCATCACCATCAAAGGCAATACCCAAATCGGCGTGCTCGGCCAATACAGCGGCTTGCAGCGGCTCCATATGGGTCGAACCGCAATTCTCATTGATGTTCAGGCCATTAGGATGAGCAGAAAGCACAACGACATCGGCCCCCAACTCACGGAACACACTAGGCGCCACTTTATAGGTCGCACCGTGGGCACAGTCGATCACGATCTTCAGCCCGGCGAAACTGGTACCGGTAGGGACGCTGCTCTTGCAGAATTCGATATAACGGCCCGAGGCATCGTTGATTCGCGACACCTTGCCGATTTTGCTCGACTCAACCACGGTCATCGGGGTGTCGAGCAGCTCTTCAATCATCAGTTCGACTTCATCCGGAAGCTTGGTGCCCTTCCCGGAGAAAAACTTGATGCCGTTGTCGTCATGAGGGTTGTGCGAAGCGCTGATCACGATGCCGGCTTCAGCATGAAAGGTACGTGTCAGATAGGCGATGGCCGGCGTCGGCATCGGCCCCAGGAGCATCACATCAGCACCTGCCGAGGTCAGACCAGCCTCAAGCGCCGACTCGAACATGTAACCGGAGATCCGGGTGTCCTTGCCCACGAGCACCTTGCAGGCACCCATGCTGCGAAATGCCATGCCTGCCGCCCAGCCAAGCTTTAGCATGAAATCAGGAGTAATCGGGTATTCACCGACCCGACCACGAATGCCGTCGGTGCCAAAGTATTTTTTACTCATAAGTACTCCATCATTTCTTATTCGGCTGATTCTACTGCGGCAATCATTCGCACTACGTCGACCGTTTCAGCCACATCATGGACGCGCAATATACGCGCCCCCTTGATTGAAGCCAGTGCCGCGAGCGCTAAACCACCATGCAGGCGCTCTCCCACCGGCCGATTCAACGCTTGCCCGATCATGCTCTTTCGCGAAACCCCGACCAACAGGGGCCGCCCCAAGGCATGCAAGGCCTCCATATGCTTAAACAAGCTCAGGTTGTGCTGCAAGGTTTTCGCGAAGCCGAAGCCCGGATCGAGAATGATCCGCTCAGGGGGGATGCCTACCGACGCACACTGGACCATGCGCTCGGCGAGAAACTCGCCGACCTCTTTTGTCACATCCTGGTACTGCGGATTGTCCTGCATGTCACCCGGCTCACCGAGCATATGCATCAGACACACCGGCAAACCGGTGGCCGCTGCTGCATCCAGGGCTCCGTCTCGACGCAACGAACGCACATCATTGATCAACCCCGCTCCCAGCCTTGCGGTTTCACGCATGACCGCCGGCGTGGAAGTATCGACCGAGATAATCACATCGAGTTCACGATGAATACGCTCGACGATGGGCGCTACACGCTCCAACTCCTCAAGTGGTGAAACCGCCCTGGCCCCTGGCCGGGTCGATTCACCACCGACGTCGATCAGCGTCGCCCCCGCCACCATCATCGCCTCGGCGTGGCGCAGCGCCGCATCCAGCTGACTGTATCGGCCGCCATCGGAAAACGAGTCGGGAGTGACATTGAGAATACCCATGACATGCGTCTGGGCCAAATCAAGAACCCGGTTGCCGCAAGGCAACCGGGTCGAGGACTGAACAGAAGTCATTTCAAACCTTATACGTCAGCAGCCGGGCCACCGATTGGTGTTTCCGAACGCCCATCCTGCACCGCCGGAGGCGTACCGGAAGTATCGCTGCCGCCAGACCAGTCGCGAGGTTCGCGAGGCGTACGACCCGCCATGATGTCGTCGATCTGATCGGCATCGATCGTCTCGTACTTCATCAAGGCATCCGCCATGGCGTCGAGCTTGTCACGGTTATCCGTAAGGATCTGTTTGGCCGTGCCGTAGCACTGGTCAATGATGCTGCGTACTTCGGAGTCGATCAGCTTGGCTGTCTCGCCGGAGAAGCTGGCATGCTGACCGCCGCCACCACGACCGAGGAACACTTCGCCCTCTTCTTCGGCGTACATCAACGGACCGAGTTTTTCCGACAAACCCCACTTGGTCACCATGTTCCGTGCAATCTGGCTGGCACGCATGATGTCGTTGGATGCGCCGGTGGTGACGCCGTCGAAGCCCAGGGTCATTTCTTCAGCGATACGACCGCCGTATAGCGAGCAGATCTGGCTGATCAGCGCACGCTTGGACAGGCTGTAGCGATCTTCTTCCGGAAGGAACATGGTCACACCGAGCGCACGACCGCGCGGGATGATCGACACTTTGTAGACCGGATCATGCTCAGGTACGACGCGACCGACGATAGCGTGGCCTGCTTCGTGATAAGCAGTGTTCTGCTTCTCTTTCTCGGACATGACCATGGATTTGCGCTCGGCACCCATCATGATCTTGTCTTTGGCCAGTTCGAACTCTTTCATCTCGACGATGCGCTTGCCAGCACGGGCTGCGAACAACGAAGCCTCGTTCACCAGGTTGGCCAGGTCGGCACCGGAGAAGCCAGGAGTACCACGCGCGATCACGGCCGGAGCGACGTCGTCACCCATTGGCACTTTGCGCATGTGGACTTTGAGAATCTGCTCGCGACCACGGATATCCGGCAAGCCGACCACGACCTGACGGTCGAAACGGCCCGGACGCAGCAACGCGGGGTCCAGCACGTCGGGACGGTTGGTCGCAGCGATGACGATGATGCCGTCATTCATTTCGAAACCGTCCATCTCTACCAGCAACTGGTTGAGTGTCTGTTCGCGCTCGTCGTGACCGCCACCCATGCCGGCACCACGGTGGCGACCGACGGCGTCGATTTCATCGATGAAGATGATGCATGGCGCGTGCTTCTTCGCCTGCTCAAACATGTCACGAACACGACTGGCACCGACACCGACGAACATTTCGACGAAATCGGAACCGGAAATGGTGAAGAACGGCACTTTGGCCTCACCGGCAATCGCCTTGGCGATCAAGGTTTTACCAGTACCAGGAGGACCGACCATCAGCACGCCACGAGGGATGCGACCGCCCAAACGCTGGAACTTGCCCGGATCACGCAGGAATTCGACGAGTTCGCCAACTTCTTCCTTGGCTTCGTCGCAACCGGCAACGTCAGCCAAAGTGGTTTTCACCTGATCTTCGGAGAGCAGGCGCGCCTTGCTCTTGCCGAAGCTCATCGGCCCGCCCTTGCCACCGGCACCGCCCTGCATCTGCCGCATGAAGAACATGAAGACGGCGATGATCACCAGGATCGGGAAGCTTGCGACCAGGAGCTGAGTCCAGATGCTTTGCTGCTCAGGCTGCTTGCCTTCGACTACCACGTGGTTATCCACGAGGTCGCCGATCAGGCCATTGTCCTGGATTGCCGGACGAATGGTCTTGAAGCTGTCGCCATCGTTGCGCTTGCCGGTAATCACGTAGCCATCAACCGCTACGCGCTCGACCTTGCCATCCTTGACCTGCTGGATGAAGTCGGAATAGTTGAGGGTCTGCGGCTCGTTAGGGCTGGAGAAGTTGTTCATCACCGTCACCAGGACAGCCGCGATGATCAACCACAGGATCAGATTCTTTGCCATATCGTTCAATTAACTACCCTCTGAAGCAAGCTCCGCTAATGGCGCGTGCTTCGCATGATATTCACCGGCCTAACTTACTACATTACCTACGGCTCTGGCAGGCGCCGTCTGTAACCCTTTGTGAAACACTTTCTACACAGTATTCGCTAATGCTCACGGGACGAAATACGAAAAACCTATCGCCCCGCTCGAAAAACCTCTTATTCCTCACTGCGACCACGGAAACCACGGCCCAGCAGGTACTGCTCGCGGGAGCGATCGCGTGACGATTTCGGCTTGCGCGTCGTGACCTTCTCGAACTGCTTGCGAACGCTCTTGTGGTATTCGTCGAAGCCTTCACCCTGGAAGACCTTGATCAAAAAATCACCACCTGGCTTCAACACCCGAGTCGCAAGATCCAGTGCCAGCTCGCACAGGAACATCGATCGCGGCATATCAACAGACGCCAATCCACTCATATTGGGGGCCATATCGGAAATCACAAGGTCCACTTCGTTTTTTCCGACCGCTTCAAGGATCTGCGCCAGTACGGCGTCCTCGGTGAAGTCGCCCTGAATGAAGGTCACATCCGGGATGCTGTCCATCTCCAGGATGTCGGAGGCGATCAGTGTGCCTTGCCCGCCAATCAGACGACTGGTCACCTGGGACCAGCCACCCGGGGCGGCGCCCAGGTCGATCACGCTCATGCCCGGACGGATCAAACGATCCCTTTCCTGAATCTCCAGCAGCTTGTAGCTGGCACGGGAGCGATACCCGTCTTTTTGCGCCATTTTCACGAATGGGTCGTTGAAATGCTCTTGCAGCCATTTAAGACTTGTCTTGGAACGGGCCACGGGCCACCTCGAAAATAAAACGGGTCGTGATTAACTGGGCGGTCCCGGACTCGCTCGGGTAAACTGGCCGCCGCTTTTTACAAGATCAGACGCAGGGGTCAGATTATGCCGCTCACTCAAGAGCAGAAGAAACAGTACAAATCCATTGGCCACCATCTGAAACCAGTTTTGATTGTGGCTGACAACGGTTTGACTGAAGGTGTGTTAGCCGAACTTGAACGCGCGCTGGCGGATCACGAGCTGATCAAAATCAAGCTCAACATCCTCGATCGCGAATCGCGCCTGGCAGCCATTGCAGAGCTCTGCAAGGTCGGCAAAGCCGATCTGGTTCAGGTCATCGGCAAGATGGCGCTGATTTACCGCAAGAACTTCAGCGTCAACAAGCAGCTGTCGAACGTCCATCGCTTCAAGTGATGACAAGGGTCAAGGGTGTGCTTCGCGCACCCTGATACTCCATCCCGGCACCGGTTGCATCACCAGCACCAGCCCGGAAAACCCCAGAACAAGATAGCTGAACAGCTGCCAATGCGCCGCCTGCGGCCAGCCGACGTGGACCGCGAAATACATCGCGCCCCCATACAGCGCCATCATCAGCAGTTGCCCGCGAATATCGCGCCATAGACTGGCAAGGCCCTCGGCCTGAACCAGCACCAAAGCCTGAAAAATCACACACACTGTGGCAAATCCCACCATCAGCGTATTCAGCATGCCTGCAATTTCGTCGATCAGCAGCGGTGCCAGGCCTATTCGCCCCAGCACCGGCAGCAGACCGATGTGCAACAGCCACAGGCCGCCAACCCACAACATTTGGGTCAGCTGCCAAAGCATGGCGCCCGCACGTAGCGGGCGCCTTCTTTCAGATGTGGCGAACTTCGACAATCTCATACTCGATAACGCCACCTGGCGTTTTCACGGCGACCACATCACCCTCTTCCTTGGCAATCAAGGCGCGGGCCAGTGGCGAACCCACCGAAATCTTGCCGAGTTTGAAGTCAGCCTCATCCTCACCCACGATGTGGTAAGTGACGCTTTCATCAGTCTCGACGTTGGCGATTTCAACGGTGGTGCCGAAAATCACTTTGCCGGTGTGAGGAATGGTCGTGACATCGATGATGACCTGATTCTGAATCCGGCCTTCGATATCACGAATCCGCGCCTCGACCATACCCTGCTGCTCACGAGCAGCGTGGTATTCGGCGTTTTCTTTCAAGTCACCCAACTCGCGGGCCGTACCGATGTCCTGGCTGAGCTTCGGACGGACGACCTTGGTCAGGTGAGCGTGCTCTTCTTCCAGGGCTTTCGCGCCCTGGACGGTCATTGGGTATTTGATCATGCCTTCAATCCTGCGTGTAAATCCTGCAAGCGGCGCACGGTCTTCTCGGGACCGAACTTCAGCGCTTCGCAGATAGCTTCGCCAGCAGCAATGGTAGTGGTGCAATAGATCTTGTGCTGCAAGGCATTACGACGAATGGAGTAGGAATCGGCGATCGACTGGCGACCTTCGGTGGTGTTGATGATCAGGGTGACTTCGTCATTCTTGATCATGTCGACCACGTGCGGACGCCCCTCGGTCACCTTGTTCACACGACGCACTTTCAGGCCTGCGGCTTCGATCAGCTTGGCAGTACCGGCAGTGGCGACCACTTCGAAGCCCAAGTTGATCAGATCACGGGCCACGCCTGCAACCAGTGGCTTGTCATCGTCACGCACGCTGATGAACGCGGTACCGCCAGTCGGCAGCACTTCGCTGGCACCCATCTGGGCTTTGGCAAAGGCTTCGCCGAAGGTATCGCCCACGCCCATCACTTCGCCGGTGGACTTCATCTCAGGGCCCAGGATCGGGTCCACGCCAGGGAATTTGGCGAATGGGAACACCGCCTCTTTCACGCTGTAGAAGTTCGGGATGATTTCTTTGGTGAAGCCGATTTCCTTCAGGGTTTTACCGGCCATCACGCGAGCCGCGATCATTGCCAGGGAAACACCGATGCACTTGGACACGAACGGCACAGTCCGGGAAGCGCGCGGGTTGACTTCGATGACGTAGATGTCTTCGCCTTGCAGCGCCAGCTGAACGTTCATCAGGCCGACAACGCCCAGTTCCAAGGCCATTTTCTTGACCTGTTCGCGCATCTCGTCCTGGATGTGAGCAGGCAGCGAGTACGGCGGCAGGGAGCACGCGGAGTCACCGGAGTGAACGCCGGCCTGCTCGATGTGCTGCATGATCGCGCCGATCACCACGTCGGTGCCGTCAC
Organism: Pseudomonas wuhanensis; assembly: GCF_030687395.1. GTDB lineage: Bacteria > Pseudomonadota > Gammaproteobacteria > Pseudomonadales > Pseudomonadaceae > Aquipseudomonas > Aquipseudomonas wuhanensis. The sequence goes on from NZ_CP117430.1 coordinate 5,718,513, forward strand.
AGACCGCATCCACGTCCATTTCGATCGCGCAGTTGAGGAAGTGATCGAGCAGCACCGGGCTGTCGTTGGACACTTTCACCGCATCACGCAGGTAGCGCTTGAGTTCTTCTTCTTCGTAGACGATTTCCATCGCGCGACCGCCCAGTACGTAGGACGGACGAACCACCAGCGGATAACCGATTTTGGCTGCGGCACGAATCGCTTCGTCTTCGCTGCGCACGGTGGCGTTTGGCGGCTGACGCAGATTCAGACGCTCAACCATTTGCTGGAAGCGCTCACGGTCTTCGGCACGGTCGATGGCATCAGGGCTGGTGCCGATGATTGGCACGCCGGCTTCTTCCAGGGCACGCGCCAGTTTCAACGGAGTCTGGCCGCCGTACTGGACGATCACGCCTTTCGGCTTCTCGACACGGACGATTTCCAGTACGTCTTCCAGGGTCACTGGCTCGAAGTACAGACGATCGGAGGTGTCGTAGTCGGTGGAAACGGTTTCCGGGTTGCAGTTGACCATGATGGTCTCGTAACCGTCTTCGCGCAGGGCCAGTGCCGCGTGTACGCAGCAATAGTCGAACTCGATGCCCTGGCCGATACGGTTTGGACCGCCACCGAGGATCATGATCTTGTCGCGACCCGAAGGCGCAGCTTCACACTCTTCCTCGTACGTCGAGTAGAGGTAAGCGGTGTCGGTGGCGAACTCGGCAGCGCAGGTGTCAACGCGCTTGTAGACCGGGAAGATTTCCAGCTTATGACGGTGGCGACGCAGAGCCTTCTCGGTTACGCCCAGCAGCTTGGCCAGACGCATGTCGGAGAAGCCTTTACGCTTGAGGCGGAACATCAAGTCGCGGTCGATGCTGGCCAGACCCAGGGTCTTGACCTTCTCTTCTTCCTTGATCAGATCTTCGATCTGCACCAGGAACCACGGATCAATCATGTTCATGCCGAAAATGTCTTCGACCGACAGACCGGCGCGGAACGCGTCAGCGACGTACCAGATACGCTCGGCGCCCGGCACGGTCAGTTCGCGCTTGAGGATGCTCATGCTTTCCGGGTTGCTCAGGTCGAGCTTCTCGTCCAGACCACAAACGCCCACTTCCAGACCGCGCAGGGCTTTCTGCAGGGATTCCTGGAAGGTCCGGCCGATGGCCATGACTTCACCAACCGACTTCATTTGAGTGGTCAGGCGTGCGTCGGCTTTCGGGAATTTCTCGAAGGCGAAGCGTGGCAGCTTGGTGACGACGTAGTCGATGGACGGCTCAAAGGACGCCGGGGTCTTGCCACCGGTGATGTCGTTCGATAGCTCGTCGAGGGTGTAACCGACGGCCAGTTTAGCCGCGACCTTGGCGATCGGGAAACCGGTGGCTTTCGAGGCCAGGGCCGAGGAACGGGATACCCGCGGGTTCATTTCGATCACGACCATGCGGCCGGTGTCCGGGCAAATGCCGAACTGCACGTTGGAACCGCCAGTTTCCACGCCGATCTCGCGCAGTACCGCCAGGGAGGCGTTACGCAGGATCTGGTATTCCTTGTCGGTCAGGGTCTGTGCTGGTGCAACAGTGATCGAGTCACCGGTGTGCACGCCCATCGGGTCGAAGTTTTCGATGGAGCAGACGATGATGCAGTTGTCCTTCTTATCGCGGACAACCTCCATCTCGTACTCTTTCCAGCCGATCAGCGATTCGTCGATCAGCAGCTCTTTGGTCGGCGACAGGTCCAGACCGCGGGCGCAGATTTCTTCGAACTCTTCACGGTTGTAAGCGATACCGCCACCGGTGCCGCCCATGGTGAAAGATGGACGAATGATGCACGGGAAGCCCAGACGATCGAGAACCGCGTTGGCCTCTTCCATGCTGTGGGCGATACCCGAACGCGGGCAGTCCAGACCGATGGATTTCATCGCCTTGTCGAAGCGCGAACGGTCTTCGGCCTTGTCGATGGTGTCAGCGTTGGCGCCGATCATTTCTACGCCGAACTTCTCCAGAACGCCTTCGCGCTCCAGGTCCAGGGCGCAGTTCAGAGCGGTCTGGCCGCCCATGGTTGGCAGCAGCGCGTCCGGGCGTTCCTTCTCGATGATCTTGGCAACGGTCTGCCACTTGATCGGTTCGATGTAGGTGGCGTCGGCCATGGCCGGGTCGGTCATGATGGTCGCCGGGTTGGAGTTCACCAGGATGACGCGGTAACCCTCCTCGCGCAGGGCTTTACAGGCCTGGGCGCCGGAGTAGTCGAATTCGCAGGCCTGGCCGATCACGATCGGGCCAGCGCCGAGAATCAGGATGCTTTTAATGTCTGTACGTTTTGGCATGGGTTGTCACTCAAATCCGCAGGTCAGTCGGCAAGCCGTCTTGTTCAATCTCTGAAGCCTTGAGGGGGCCACCGGTTTCGGGACCGCCCTCAGGCTTCGCTACATCAAGGCGAGCGATTAGCGTCGCTTGGCCATTTCGTTGATGAAGCGATCAAACAGTGGCGCTACGTCGTTCGGGCCAGGGCTGGCTTCAGGGTGACCCTGGAAGCTGAAGGCGCTCTTGTCGGTACGCTCGATGCCTTGCAGGGTGCCGTCGAACAGCGATTTGTGGATCGCCCGAACGTTACCTGGCAGGGTCGCTTCGTCTACCGCAAAACCGTGGTTCTGGCTGGTGATCATCACCACACCGCTGTCCAGATCCTGAACCGGGTGGTTGGCACCGTGGTGGCCGTGGCCCATTTTCAGGGTCTTGGCGCCGGAGGCCAGAGCCAGCAGTTGGTGACCGAGGCAGATGCCGAACACCGGAATCTCGGTTTCCAGCACGTCCTTGATTGCCTGGATCGCGTAGTCGCATGGCTCAGGGTCGCCCGGGCCGTTGGACAGGAACACGCCGTCCGGTTTCAGTGCCAGCGCTTCGGCGGCCGGAGTCTGTGCCGGCACCACGGTTACGCGGCAACCGCGCTCGACCAGCATGCGCAGGATGTTCAGCTTGACGCCGTAGTCGTAAGCCACCACGTGGTATGGCAGCTCGGAGGCTTCGAGGGTCGCATGGCTGTCGGTTTTCAGATCCCAGACAGTCGAGCGCCACTCGTACTTCTCTTTGGTGCTGACGACTTTTGCCAGGTCCATGCCTTTGAGGCCAGGGAAACCCTGAGCGGCGGCGATGGCGGCTTCTTCGGAGATGTTGTCACCGGCCATGATGCAGCCGTTCTGTGCGCCTTTCTCACGCAGGATGCGTGTCAGGCGGCGGGTGTCGATACCGGCGATTGCCACCACATTGTTGGCTTTCAGGTAATCAGACAGTGACATCGTGTTGCGCCAGTTGCTCGCAACCAGTGGCAGGTCACGGATGACCAGGCCAGCGGACCAGACGCGGTCGGACTCGGCGTCTTCCGGCGTGGTGCCGGTATTGCCGATGTGCGGGTAAGTCAGGGTAACGATCTGTTGGGCGTAGGAAGGATCGGTAAGGATTTCCTGATAGCCGGTCATTGCGGTGTTGAACACCACCTCACCAACGGTTTGACCGTCGGCTCCAATGGCTTCGCCGCGAAAAATGCTGCCATCAGCAAGGGCGAGTATGGCTGGCTTAGTCAAGAAGACCTCCCGTAAATAAAGCCTGAAAGGGCGATCGCAGGTTGTAAAAAAGCGGAGTGACGTATGGACACGTCACCCCGCTTCTTCACCGAATTATTCTGCGCGCTTTTAGTGGACACACTAAAGCTGTAGCTTACAGAAAAAGGCATTTTTGGTCTACCGCCAATGAGCCCTAAAGGCCGGAGAATGCGACAGGACGTCGCTTGGCGGAATAAAACCGGGCCCAAACGCTGAGTTTGAACCCGATTTCGGGCACATCTTACCGCAGGTCGAGCACGTCTTGCATGTCGTAAAGGCCTGGTTCACGACTGTCCAGCCATAAAGCTGCACGCACCGCGCCCTTGGCGAAGGTCATTCGACTGGATGCCTTGTGCGTGATTTCCAGTCGCTCACCCTCACAGGCGAACAGCACCGTATGATCACCGACCACATCACCACCGCGCACAGTGGCAAAGCCGATCGTTTCACGCTCGCGCACACCGGTGTGACCCTCACGACCATAGACCGCAACTTTCTGCAGATCACGATCCAGCGCATTGGCAATCACTTCACCCATGCGCAGAGCTGTGCCTGAAGGCGCATCGATCTTGTGCCGATGATGGGCTTCGATGATTTCGATATCAGCGTCATCGCCCAGCACACGAGCCGCCATGTCGAGCAGCTTCAGCGACAGGTTTACACCGACACTGAAATTGGCCGCGAACACAATCGCAATATCTTCGCTCGCCTCGACCAGCAACTGCTTCTGCGCGGCGTCCAACCCCGTCGTGCCGATCACCATGGCCTTGCCCGCCTTGCGGCAGAACGCCAGGTTTTTCAGCATGACCTCAGGGAGCGTGAAGTCGATCAACACATCGAATTCATCGGCCACCGCATCCAGCTTGCCGGACAGCGGAACGCCGATACGCCCCAGCGAGGCCAATTCACCAGCATCCACGCCAATCAGCGTACTGCCAGGGCGCACGATGGCTGCCGTCAGCCCGGTCAGCGGCGCGCGCTGCTGCACCGCCTCGACCAGAATCTTGCCCATGCGCCCGGCAGCGCCCATCACAGCTATACGTCGCATGCCGACTCCTTACAAATCGCCGAAGAAGCGCTTCACGCCTTCGAACCAACCGGTGGTTTTCGGCGAATGACTGTTGTCACCCGCCAGGGAGCTGCGCAACTCCTCCAGCAATTCGCGCTGACGACGACCCAGATTGACCGGGGTTTCGACCGCCACACGGCACATCAAGTCACCAGCACCGCCACCACGAACCGGCGCGACGCCTTTACCGCGAACACGGAACTGCTTACCCGTCTGAGTCCCTTCCGGAATCTTCAGCTTGACCCGACCATCGAGGGTCGGAATCTCCAGCTCGCCCCCCAGCGCTGCGTCGACGAAGCTGATTGGCACTTCGCAGAACAGGTGCTTGCCGTCACGCTGGAAGATCGCGTGCTCACGCACATTGATCACCACGTACAGGTCGCCGGTCGGACCACCCTGCGCGCCCGCCTCGCCTTCGCCAGACAGGCGAATACGGTCACCGGTGTCGACACCGGCCGGCACTTTCACCGACAGGGTCTTGTACTCTTCGACACGACCTTCGCCGTGGCAGGAATCGCACGGGTCGGAAATGATCTTGCCCTGACCATGACAGCGCGGGCAGGTCTGCTGCACCGAGAAGAAGCCCTGCTGCATGCGCACCTGACCGATACCGCCGCACGTCGGGCAAGTGATCGGCGAGGAACCTTTCTTGGCACCCGAGCCATCGCACGGCTTGCAGTTGACCAGTGTCGGAACGCGGATATTCACGGTAGTGCCGCGCACCGCTTCTTCCAGGTTCAGCTCCAGGGTATACCGCAGGTCGCTGCCGCGCTGAGCGCCGCCACGGGAACCGCCGCGACCGCCACCGAAGAAGTCACTGAAGACATCGCCAAAGATGTCGGAGAAGTTCTGACCGCCAAACCCGGCACCGCCGCCACCCATGCTCGGGTCGACACCGGCATGACCATATTGGTCATAGGCCGCGCGCTTGCTGGAATCGGACAGCACTTCGTAGGCCTCGTTGGCCTCCTTGAACATATCTTCCGACGCTTTGTCATCGGGATTACGGTCCGGGTGGTGCTTCATCGCCAGGCGACGGTAGGCCTTTTTCAGGTCCGCTTCGCTTGAACCACGCTCAACACCCAATACTTCGTAATAGTCACGCTTTGCCATAAGTCTTTGCACTCTTAAGGACGTTCGGCAAACCTCTCCTGAGCCTCGCCAAACTCGTTGAGCCCCAATACAGGCCCGGACCCAACTCACGTCAATTCAACGATCCTGGTCTTTGATTCGATGCGGTACTTTCGGCTCGAAAAGCAGGAGCATCCTCGGCCATACCACCAGCACCTGGGCGGACTGAATGGCTTGTTCGTTAGGCAATTCCGGCGCCCGAGCCCCATACCCTGCGTTGCCGCTCCTCCCCATAGCGAGCTATGAGTCGTCGCAGCGCCTTGGTTATGGCGCTCAGGCATCCGAACTTGCTCTAATGAACAAGCCACTAAACCCGCCCTTGTCGCATGCTGTAAAAATTCGCTTACTCCAGACACGCCAACGCGGGAGCAAGCTCCCGCGCGGCGACATCCTACCAGTCACCGCCTGAAGGCAGTCAACCGGGCGACCAACAACTTACTTGTGGTCTTTGACTTCTTCGAACTCGGCATCGACAACGTCGTCAGCCTTTTCAGCCGATTCGTCTTTCGGCGCCGCGCCTTCAGCTGGCTGAGCCTGCTCGGCGTACATTTTCTGAGCCACTGGCGCGGAGACCTTGGACAGCTCTTCAACTTTGGCTTCGATAGCAGCCTTGTCGTCGCCTTTGATGGCGGCTTCCAGGGCAACTACAGCGGCTTCGATTGCAGTCTTCTCTTCAGCGCTCACTTTGTCGCCAGCATCAGCGACCATTTTGCGCGTCGAGTGAACCAGGGCATCGCCTTGGTTACGGGCGCTGGCCAGTTCTTCGAACTTGCGGTCTTCTTCAGCGTTCACTTCAGCATCACGAACCATCTGCTGAATTTCTTCCTCGGACAGACCCGAGTTGGCCTTGATCACGATCGACTGAGTCTTGCCGGTAGCCTTGTCTTTCGCGCCGACGTGCAGGATGCCGTTGGCGTCGATGTCGAAGGTCACTTCGATTTGTGGCACGCCACGTGGAGCTGGTGGGATCTCGGCCAGGTCGAACTTGCCCAGGGACTTGTTCTGTGCGGCTTGCTTACGCTCACCTTGCAGCACGTGAATGGTCACTGCGCCCTGGTTGTCGTCGGCAGTCGAGAACACTTGCGATTTCTTGGTAGGAATCGTGGTGTTTTTCTCGATCAGTGCGGTCATCACGCCGCCCATGGTTTCGATACCCAGGGTCAACGGGCTGACGTCGAGCAGCAGAACGTCTTTCACGTCACCGGCCAATACCGCGCCCTGGATAGCAGCACCCATGGCAACAGCTTCGTCAGGGTTAACGTCTTTACGAGCTTCTTTACCGAAGAAGTCGGAAACAGCTTTCTGCACCATTGGCATACGGGTCTGACCGCCGACCAGAATTACGTCGTCGATCTTGCTGACGTCAATACCGGCATCTTTCATCGCAATGCGGCAAGGTTCGATGGTGCGCTGAACCAGGTCTTCCACCAACGCTTCGAGCTTGGCGCGGGAGATTTTCACGTTCAAGTGCTTAGGACCGGTAGCGTCTGCAGTGATGTACGGCAGGTTCACGTCGGTCGACTGGCTCGAGGACAGTTCGATCTTGGCTTTCTCAGCGGCTTCTTTCAGGCGCTGCATGGCCAGCGGGTCACCCTTGAGGTTCATGCCGCTTTCTTTCTTGAATTCGTCAACGAGGTAGTCGATCAGACGAATGTCAAAGTCTTCACCGCCCAGGAAAGTGTCACCGTTGGTGGCCAACACTTCGAACTGGTGCTCGCCATCGACTTCAGCGATTTCGATCACGGAAACGTCGAACGTACCGCCGCCCAAGTCGTAAACGATCACGGTATGATCGCCTTTCGCCTTGTCCATACCATAGGCCAGTGCGGCTGCGGTTGGTTCGTTGATGATACGTTTAACGTCCAGGCCCGCGATGCGGCCGGCGTCTTTGGTGGCTTGACGCTGGCTGTCGTTGAAGTAGGCCGGAACGGTGATCACCGCTTCGGTCACAGGCTCGCCGAGGTAGTCTTCGGCGGTCTTCTTCATTTTCTTCAGAATTTCGGCAGAAATTTGTGGCGGCGCCATTTTCTGACCGTTCACTTCAACCCAGGCGTCGTTGTTGTCAGCCTTGACGATCTTGTAAGGGACCATCTGGATGTCTTTCTGTACGACTTCTTCGTCGAAACGACGACCGATCAGACGCTTCACCGCGTACAGGGTGTTATGCGGATTGGTCACTGCCTGACGCTTGGCCGACTGGCCAACCAGGATTTCACCGTCGTTGGCATAAGCGATGATCGACGGCGTGGTACGCGCGCCTTCAGCGTTTTCAATAACCTTGGCCTTGCCGTTTTCCAGCACGGAGACGCAGGAGTTGGTAGTCCCCAGGTCGATACCGATAATTTTGCCCATGTTCACTCTCCCGAAACTTTGGATTTGGATGCCGCAGCAGTGGTGGCTGACTGCGGTAGCACTTAAACGCTTGACTTCTAAATGGGGGCCTTGCGGCTAATTTCAAGCCTGCTCGTCAATCGAAGGCGAAACCGGCGCAGGCGCCTTGCTGACCACGACCATGGCCGGGCGCAGCAGGCGACCGTGAAGCTGGTAGCCCTTCTGAAACACCTTGAGCACGCTGTTTGGCTCGACGTCGGCGCTTTCCTGCATGGCCATTGCCTGATGATGCGAGGCGTTGAAGGGTTCGCCCTCAGGATCGATCGCTTCCAGGTGATAGCGCTTCAGGGTGTCCTGGAACATTTTCAGGGTCAGCTCGATCCCTTCACGCATCGAACGAATATTTTCGTCGTCAGGGCTGGACAGCTCCAGGCCACGCTCCAGGCTGTCGATGATCGGCAGCAGGTCGCCAGCGAACTTTTCCAGGGCGAATTTGTGAGCCTTTTCAACGTCCTGATCGGCACGACGGCGGACGTTCTGCAGATCGGCGGCTACACGCAAAGCCTGATCCTGCGCACCAGCCAATTGCTCTTCGAGCACTTGTACACGAGCCGCCAGGTCTTCACCCGAAGCCTCGGGGCCCTGGTTGGCGTCTAGATTTTGCGTATCCACTGTCTGTTCGTCAGCCATAGATTTCTCCTTCCAATATCGTCCGCGAGCTCAACTCGCGCTTCTGCCCCGGTATATGGGGCCGCAAAATTCAGCTTCAAGGGCTATTTGATGATTAACCCTACAAAAACAGCTGCATTGTCATTCCTCGATGCGCTAAGGATTTCTTCAGATCAAGCAAATCGACCTAAGAGGGGGCATTGTCAGCCAGAAACAAAACACTGTATAAATAACCAGACCTAAAGCCTGGGAGCGGCCTTTATGCTGGTGCACCTGTCCGTACACAACTACGCCATCGTTGAACATCTCGATCTCGAACTCGATCGCGGGATGAGCGTGATCACAGGGGAAACCGGCGCCGGCAAGTCGATCATGCTCGACGCCCTGGGCCTGACCCTTGGCGATCGCGCCGACAGCGGCGTGGTCCGCCCGGGCGCCGACAAGGCCGATATCCTGGCCACCTTCGATCTGGTCGACATCCCGGAAGCCAGCGCCTGGCTGGCCGAGCGCGACCTCGAGAACGACGGCCCGTGCATTCTGCGTCGAGTGATCACCGCTGAAGGACGCTCGCGCGGCTACATCAACGGCACTCCCTGCCCTCTCGGTGACCTGAAGGCCCTGGGCGAGTTGCTGATCGACATCCACAGCCAGCACGAACACCAATCCCTGCTCAAAACCGATACTCACCGCCGCCTGCTTGATGAATACGCCGGTGCCACGGACCTGGCCCGCCAAGTGCAACTGGCCGCCCAACGCTGGCGCCAGACCCGCCAGGAACTGGAACGCCTCTCCAACTCCGGCGACGAACAACGCGCCCGTCATCAGTTGCTCAGTTATCAACTCGAAGAACTGGAAAACCTCGGCCTCGGCGAAAACGAGCTGGAGCAGCTGGAACAGGAACACAAGAACCTGACCAACGCCGAAACCTTGCTGGGCATTTGTCGGCAAGTGGTCGAACAATGCAGCGAAAGTGATTCCGGCAACGTACTGAACGCGCTGACCGCCAGCCTTAACCGCCTATCGAGCGTGAACAATTCAATCGGAGCCCTGGGCGAAGCCAGCAGCCTGCTGACCAGCGCGCAGATTCAGGTTGAAGAAGCCGTAGGCGAGCTGAACCGCTTTCTCGACAACTTCGACGCCGATCCGGCCCGCCTTCAATACCTGGAAGAGCGCCTCGATGCGATCTATACCCTGGCGCGCAAACACCGCATCCAGCCGACCGAAGTCGCCGAGATGCAACAAAAGCTACTCGATGAAATCGAAACCCTGAATGCCAATGACGAATCCATCGAACGACTGAGCGATGAGCTGGCCTCCTACGCCCGCCATTATCAGGAGAAAGCTCGGGACCTGAGCGATCTGCGGCATCAAGCCTCGAGCAGCCTGGCCAGTGCCGTGGAACAGGAAATCCAGCGCCTGGGCATGCCCGGCGGCCGCTTTACCATCGAACTGCGCCCCAACAGCAGCGACGAACTGTTGCCCAATGGGCTCGAACAGGTAGAACTACTGGTGAGTGCCAACCCAGGGCAACCCTTGAAAGCCCTGGCAAAAGTGGCTTCGGGTGGCGAACTGTCGCGTATTAGCCTGGCGATTCAGGTGATCACCGCACAGACCTCGCGCGTACCGACCCTGGTGTTCGACGAAGTGGACGTGGGTATCGGCGGCCCGACCGCCGAGATTGTCGGCCAGTTGCTGCGACGCCTAGGGGAGCGTGGGCAGGTTCTGACCGTGACTCACTTGCCGCAAGTGGCGGCGCAGGGGCATCAACATCTATTTGTACACAAGGTCCGCGGTGAAGACGCCACGCATACGGCCGTCTCCAAACTGAGCAAGACCGATCGTGTCGAAGAAGTGGCGAGGATGCTGGGCGGCATCGATCTCACCAAGGAATCACTGGCGCACGCGAAAAAGATGGTTGTTACCGCAAAAATTTGAGAACGGCAGAAAGCACGAAGGCGACCCTGGGGTCGCCTTCGCTCGTTTCGCGAACCTGAGGTTCGCGCGACATGCTTACTTTTTCTTGCGCACGTACAGTACAAGATTGTGATCAACCATCTCGAAGCCATACTTGTCGACGATTGCTTTCTGCAGCCGCTCGATTTCTTCGTCGAAGAATTCGATCACTTCACTGGTTTCGACGTTGACCATATGGTCGTGATGCTTGCCGTCGTCCAGCTCGAAGACCGCATGGCCTCCGTCGAAGTTGTGCCGCACCACAAGGCCAGCTGCCTCGAACTGGGTCAGAACACGGTAAACCGTGGCCAGACCGACGTCCTCACCAGCCTCCATCAGCGCCTTGTAGACATCCTCGGCACTCATGTGGCGTTGCTCGGCGGAATCGAGCATTTGCAGAATTTTGACCCGTGGAAGGGTCACTTTGAGGCCGGCTTTGCGTAGTTCGCTATTTTCAACCATGGTCAGCTTTCTCGCGATGCTGCTTCGCAGCTTCTCTTAATGCGGGTATGATCGGCGTTTACGTTGTCCCAGCCAAGATAGTGGAAGTCGCCCACCGATGCAAAACACCAAGCTCTTGCTAACCAGTTTCACCTTTGTGGGACTGCTCGCACTCGCCGGTTGTTCATTCCCCGGGGTTTACAAAATCGACATCCAGCAGGGCAATGTCGTCACGCAGGACATGATAGACCAGTTACGCCCGGGAATGACCCGCCGGCAAGTACGGTTTATCATGGGTAACCCTCTGCTGACTGACACGTTCCATGCCGATCGCTGGGATTATCTGTACAGCCTGCAACCGGGTGGTGGTGAACGCCAACAGGAACGCATTAGCGTTATCTTCAACCCAAATGACCAACTTGTCAGCCTCTCTGGCGACTTCATGCCAGGCGTGAGCCGCGACGAAGCCATTCTCGGCAAGGACAGTGGCACTACCGTGACCACACCTGCCGAAAACGCCGAGAAGCCGAAGCCAGAAAAACCGGTCAAGCCAGGTTCGTTGCTGGACCAGATCCAGAAGGACGTGGACAACGTGGAAACTGTTCCAGTCCCGACACCAGAACCGTTGGAAACTTCGCCGCAATAATTTGCGACGCAATAAAAAACCCGGCATGTCCGGGTTTTTTATCGTCTGGCGTTTAACCGGATCACTGATTCCGGGCTTTGGCCTCGGCCGCCTTGGCGGCGCGCAACCGGCGAACTTCTTTCGGATCGGCGAGCAACGGTCGGTAAATCTCGAGGCGATCCCCTGCCTGAACCGGACGATTGGCCGGCTCAGCGATCACTTTGCCAAAGATCCCAACCGGACAACTGGCCAGATCCAATTCAGGGAATTCGCTGTTCAGGCCGGATTTGAGCAACGCATCTCGCACCGTTGCGCCCACCGGTACGGTTACGGCCAGCAGCACCTGACGATCAACAGCGGCATACACCACTTCGATCTTTATCACGGCCTCAACCATGCATCTGTTTCGCACGCTGGCAAAACGCGTCCATCAGCGTATTCGCCGCCTGATTGAACAAAGGCCCCAACGTCGCTCGCACCAGCGGCCCCGAATAGTCGAACGACAAATCCAGACTGATCTTGCAGGCCTTCTCGCCCAACGGCTTGAACACCCAGACGCCGTGCAACTGGCTGAATGGACCTTCCTCGAGGTTCATCTCGATCGAACGCCCGGGTACCAAGGTATTACGCGTCACGAAATGCTGACTAAGCCCCCCCTTGGCCACGCCGACGCTGGCACGCATAAGCTCAGGAGTGCTTTCCAAGACTTCGGCCGATGAGCACCACGGCAGGAATTCCGGATAGCGGGCCACGTCGTTGACCAGGTCATAAAGCGCTTGTGCCGGATACGGCAGCAGGGCCGAACGTTGAATGTGTGTCGTCATGTCAGCGTTACTTCCACAGCTGGGCGGCAAACACTACAAGAATGCCGATGGGCGCCACATAGCGCATCAAGAACAGGGACAGGGCGAACAGCACCGGACGGCGGATCGACAATTCGTCGCGCACCGCTTCACGCCCCATCACCCAGCCCGCAAACACCACGAAACACAAACCACCGAGTGGCAACATGATCCGCGAGGTGAAGAAATCGATCACACCGAAGAAGTCCAAACCACCGGTTGCTCCCCATTGATAGAGGTGGAACATCCCGCCTTCGTTCACGAAAAACTTGGCTTCCTTCCAGATATTGAAGGAAAACACGGTGCCCAAACCGACGAACCAGCAAATGAATGCCAACCAGAAGGTGACCCAGGCGCGGCTGATTTTCGTGCGCTCAACCAGGTAAGCCACCATCGGTTCGAGCAGGGAAATCGCCGAACTCCAGGCTGCAATTGCTACCAGCACGAAGAACACTACGCCCATCAACTGACCGAACGCTACGTTGCCAAAGGCAAATGGCAGGCTGACGAACATCAGGCCAGGGCCTTCGCTCGGGTTCAGGCCAGCAGCGAACACAATCGGAAACAATGCCAGACCGGCCACCAGCGAAACGAACGTATCGAGCAATGCCACGCCCACGACGGTGCCAGAAATCGATGAGTTTTTCGGCATGTAGGCACCGTAGATCATGATTGAACCGACGCCCACGCTCAGCGAGAAGAACGCGTGGCCCATGGCGGGCAGCAGGCCGTCGAGGACTTTTTCCGGATGGAAGTCGAACATGAAATGCACGCCTTCCATGAAGTGGCCGGTGGTCATGCTGTAGCCCAGCAGGACAATCACCATCACGAACAGCAGTGGCATCATGATCCGCAGGCTACGCTCCAGCCCGGCAACCACGCCCTTGGCGATCACCACTGCGGACAGCAGCATGAAAATCGTATGCCAAAGTGTCAGGCGCCACGGGTCGGCGATCACATTGCCGAAATAAGCCCCGACCTGATCAGGCGTCACTCCCTGGAAGTCGCCACGGCCCATGTCGATGATGTAATCCAGCGACCAGCCGCCCACCACACTATAGAAAGACAGAATCAGCAGCGCCGTGATCATCCCGGCAAATGCGCCCCAGGACCATTTCGCCGAATGCCCCGCTTCCAGCGCCAGGACCTTCAAGGCATTCGCCGGGCTCTGCCGTGCGCGCCGACCGATCAGGGTTTCGGCCAGCATCACGGGTACACCGATCAGCGCGATACAGGCCAGGAACATCAGCACAAAGGCTCCGCCACCGTAGACGCCGACCATGTAAGGGAATTTCCAAATACTACCCAGCCCCACGGCCGAACCGGTCGCGGCGAGTATGAAGACCCAGCGGCTAGCCCAACTGCCGTGGACAGAAACCTTGTCTGTCGACATCGTTATCACGCCCAAGCGTTCAAAAAAGAGGCCGCATTGTCCGGGATTCAATCAACCTGCTCAAGCACGTAGCGATACCGTAGCCGACTCGCTTGCAACTCCCTATAATGCCGCCCCTATGGCTAAACAGAAGAAACACCCAACAGGGACCATCGCGCAGAACAAAAAGGCGCGACACGATTACTTCATCGAGCATAAGTTCGAGGCTGGTCTGGTCCTGGCCGGCTGGGAAGTAAAAAGTTTGCGGGCAAGCAAGCTACAACTGGTTGACAGTTACGTACTGCTCAAGGATGGCGAAGCCTGGCTGCTCGGCAGCCACATTACGCCGCTGATGACTGCCAGCACCCACGTCATCGCTGATCCGACCCGCACCCGAAAATTGCTGCTCAACCGGCGCGAGCTGGAAAAGCTGGCCGCTGCCGTGCAGCAAAAAGGTTACGCCTGCGTGTGCCTCTCCTGGTACTGGAGCAAGCACATGGTCAAGTGCGAGATCGCTCTGGGCAAGGGCAAGAAGGAATACGACAAGCGCGATACCGAACGCGAGCGCGACGCCGGTCGTGAATTGCAGCGTGCGGTGCGAAACAAGGGCAAGGAAGATTAATTTTCCTGCTTGATCGCGGCTTTTGTGGCGAGGGAGCTTGCTCCCGCCCGGCTGCGAAGCAGTCGTAAACGATCTGCTTAACGGTCCTGGCCCAGGGGCCGCTTCGCGCCCCAGCGGGAGCAAGCTCCCTCATCACAGTGAATTGACTACATCCCCTTGCGCCGCTCCGCCCGAGCCACGCGCTGCACTTCCTGACGCACCTCTTCCAGCACTTCCTGCACATACAAAATGTGCCGGCTGGAAACCTCCCGCGCCTGCTCCGCCCTTCCTTCGATAATCGCCAGATACAATTCTCTGTGCTGCGCGATCAACATGTCGCGGGTTTCGGAACGCTGTTTGTACATGCCGCCGATGTTGGTCACCACGTTGCGCTTGAGCAGGTCGAACAAACCACGAATGGTGTGCAGTAATACCGCGTTATGACTGGCCTCGGCGATCGCCAAGTGAAAATTTGCGTCCGCCGTGCCCTCTTCCGCCCGACTCACTTCGTCATGGCGCGAATAGCAGTCCTGCAATTCATCGAAGGCTGCAGTCAGCCGCTCACGATCCACGTCCGTGGCGCGCAGTGCCGCGTAGTAAGCGCAGGATGCTTCCAGCGTATGACGAAACTCCAGCAAATCACGCTGGGCTTCGGGGTTGCTTTCCAGCAGATGCAGCAGCGGATCGCTGAACGTCGAGCCCAGGGATTCCACCACATAGTTACCGCCGCCCTGACGGCTGACCAGCAATCCTTTAGCGGCCAATTTCTGAATCGCTTCGCGCAACGAAGGGCGTGACACGCCGAACTGCTCGGCCAACGCACGCTCTGCCGGCAGGCGTTCGCCAGCCTTCAAGGTGCCCTCGAGAATCATCCCTTCGAGTTGCTCGACAATATCGTCAGACAAACGGCGCTGCCGAATCTGATCAAACCCCATCACTCAATTCTCCACGATCCCGGCGGCTCGCCGGGCTCTCTATTCTGGCCTATCGGCGCTGCGCCAGCACCTACCAGGCGACGTTTGATCGAACAGATCAGATGCGTTCTGCACCGCTCATTCGACAAAAGTTTTAGGGCGGCAAATTGACACACCGCATACAAGGCTTTTACCCTAGCCAACAGCGATTGTAAATTGGTATTACCAATTATCCAAGAACGCTGACCAGTGCCTGACCAACAACAATTAGGGGCCACCCCATATGCAAACCTGGCAACAGCTCTACAGCCCGCTCGGCAGTCTCGGCGTGTCCGCACTCGCGGCCGTCATCCCCATCGTATTTTTCTTCCTGGCCTTGGCCGTATTCCGCCTCAAAGGCCATGTGGCCGGCAGCATTACCCTCGCGCTGTCGATTGCCGTGGCAATCTTCGCGTTCCAGATGCCGGTCGATATGGCCTTCGCGGCAGCCGGATATGGCTTCGCCTACGGCTTGTGGCCGATTGCGTGGATCATCGTGGCAGCGGTATTCCTCTACAAACTGACGGTCAAAAGTGGCCAGTTCGAAGTGATCCGCAGCTCAGTGCTGTCGATTACCGATGACCAACGCCTGCAAGTACTGCTGATCGGTTTCTGCTTCGGCGCGTTCCTGGAAGGTGCCGCCGGTTTCGGCGCACCGGTAGCGATTACCGCCGCGCTGCTGGTGGGACTGGGCTTCAACCCGCTGTACGCCGCGGGCCTGTGCCTGATCGCCAACACCGCACCGGTGGCTTTCGGCGCACTGGGAATTCCGATCATCGTCGCCGGGCAAGTCACCGGCATCGACGCGTTCAAGATCGGCGCCATGACCGGTCGCCAGTTGCCATTGCTGTCGCTGTTCGTGCCGTTCTGGCTGGTATTCATGATGGATGGCCTGCGCGGCGTTCGGGAAACATGGCCGGCTGCATTGGTGGCCGGTTTGAGTTTCGCCATCACCCAGTACTTCACCTCGAACTTCATCGGCCCGGAACTGCCGGACATCACCTCGGCGCTGGCCAGCCTGGTTTCTCTGACGCTATTCCTGAAAATCTGGCAGCCAAAACGCGCCGCTGGAGCCCACATCGTCGGCGCGGTCTCGGCTTCCGTGGTGGCCAGCGCCGGTGGTTTCGGTCAACCGCGCACCACCGTGGCTTCGCCCTACAGCCTGGGGGAAATTTTCAAAGCCTGGTCGCCGTTCCTGATCCTCACCGTACTGGTCACCATCTGGACGCTGAAACCGTTCAAGGCGATGTTCGCTGCCGGCGGCTCGATGTATAGCTGGGTGTTCAACTTCGCGATTCCGCATCTGGATCAAATGGTGATCAAGGTCGCCCCGATCGTGACCGCCCCGACGGCGATTCCGGCGGTGTTCAAACTCGATCCGATTTCTGCGACTGGCACGGCGATTTTCTTCTCCGCGCTGATCTCGATGCTGGTGCTGAAGATCAATATAAAAACTGGTCTGACCACTTTTAAAGAGACTGTCTACGAACTGCGCTGGCCGATTTTGTCCATCGGCATGGTGCTGGCCTTTGCCTTCGTCACCAACTACTCGGGCATGTCGTCGACCATGGCTCTGGTACTGGCAGGTACGGGTGCGGCATTCCCGTTCTTCTCGCCGTTCCTCGGCTGGCTCGGCGTGTTCCTGACCGGCTCCGATACTTCGTCCAACGCACTGTTCAGTTCGCTGCAAGCAACCACCGCGCACCAGATCGGCGTCAACGACACCTTGCTGGTGGCGGCGAACACCAGCGGCGGTGTGACCGGCAAGATGATTTCGCCGCAATCGATCGCTGTGGCCTGCGCCGCGACCGGGTTGGTGGGCAAGGAATCGGATCTGTTCCGCTTCACCCTCAAGCACAGCCTATTCTTTGCAACGATCGTCGGCCTGATTACTTTGGCTCAGGCCTACTGGTTCACCGGCATGCTGGTGCACTAAGCACTACACGCCACACAGAAAAAACCGACGCCGGATTACGCCCCCGGCGTCAGCTATTCATAACCGGGTCTGCAAGGCTGCTGAAAGCTTGTCTCTCTATATTCAGCAGCCTCAGCGGACGGATAACCGGGACCACCCGGAGACACGCCTGATGAGCGAGCTTTTTTACAACGCTGTGCCGAACGCGACCCGCGTCGCCCCGCCACTGCCCGAGCCTCGGCAATACCCCAGCGAAAAACCGTCACGGGTGTACCTGTTCGGGACCTGCGTGGTGGATCTGTTCTACCCCGAAGCCGGGATGGACGCGATCCACCTGCTGGAACGCGAGGGCATTCGTGTTGAATACCCGCAAGGGCAGAGCTGCTGCGGGCAACCGGCCTACACCTCGGGTTACACCGAACAGGCCAGGACCGTGGCGCGCTCGCAACTGGCGCTGTTTGCCGGGGATTATCCGGTGGTGGTGCCGTCGGGTTCTTGCGCGGGCATGTTGCGCGAACATTACGCCGACTTGTTCAAGGACGAGCCGCAGACGTTGAAACAGGTTCAGGCCCTCGCGGCACGGACTTATGAGTTGGCCGAGTTTCTGCTGTTTGTCTGCAAGGTGCAGCTCAAGGACAGCGGCGAACCGGTCAAAGTGGCGCTGCACACGTCGTGCTCGGCACGCCGTGAAATGAACACCCACCTGCATGGCCGTGAGTTGTTGGCGCAGCTAAGCAATGTGGAGCGAGTCGACCACAGCCACGAAAGTGAATGCTGTGGCTTTGGTGGGACTTTCAGCGTCCGTATGCCAGATATTTCCGGCGCGATGGTGGCTGACAAGACCCGGGCGTTGAAGGAATCCGGCGCGCACAAGGTACTCAGTGCCGACTGCGGTTGCCTGATGAACATCAATGGCTCGTTGGAGAAACAGCAGGAAGCGTTGCGCGGTCAGCATTTGGCCAGTTTCCTGTGGCAGCGTACCGGAGGTGCCCGATGAGCACTTCCACGCTTATTCCTACGGTTGCCGTAGAAGAAGATTTTCGCGCCCGGGCTCACAAGGCTTTGGCTGACACGCAACTGCGAAACAACTTTCGCACTGCAATGGATTCACTGATGAGCAAACGGGCAGCGTCCTTCAGCGATGCCCATGAAAGAGAACATCTGCGAGTGCTGGGCAATGCTGTCCGCGCCCGTGCTTTATCCAAGTTGCCCGACCTGCTCGAGCAGCTTGAACAGAACCTGACCCGCAACGGTGTGACAGTGCACTGGGCGGAAACGGTGGACGAAGCCAATGGCATCGTCTTATCGATCATCCGCGCTCACGAGGCGCGGCAAGTGATCAAGGGCAAATCGATGGTCAGCGAAGAGATGGAGATGAACCATTTCCTCGAGGCTCAAGGCATTGAATGCCTGGAGTCGGACATGGGGGAATACATCGTCCAGCTCGACCACGAGAAGCCTTCACACATCATTATGCCGGCGATCCACAAGAATGCCGGTCAGGTCGCGTCCTTGTTCCACGACAAACTTGGCGTGGAGTACACCAAGGACGTTGACCAACTCATTCAGATCGGTCGCAAAGTCTTGCGACAGAAATTCTTCGAAGCAGACATCGGCGTCTCCGGCGTCAACTTCGCCGTGGCCGAAACCGGCACCCTGCTGTTGGTGGAAAACGAAGGCAACGGGCGCATGTCGACCACCGTGCCACCGGTACACATTGCCGTCACGGGCATCGAGAAAGTCGTCGAAAACCTGCGGGACGTTGTACCGCTGTTGTCGCTGCTGACCCGTTCGGCGCTCGGCCAGCCGATCACCACCTACGTCAACATGATCTCCGGGCCGCGCAAGGAACATGAACTCGACGGCCCGCAGGAAGTGCACCTGGTATTGCTCGATAACGGCCGCAGCCAGGCGTTTGCCGACAGCGAATTGCGCCAGACCCTGAACTGCATCCGCTGCGGCGCCTGTATGAATCATTGCCCGGTCTACACACGAATCGGCGGTCATGCCTATGGGGAGGTTTACCCTGGGCCTATCGGAAAAATCATCACCCCGCACATGGTCGGCCTGGCGAAAGTCCCCGACCACCCGAGCGCGTCTTCGTTATGTGGCGCTTGCGGTGAAGTCTGCCCGGTAAAAATTCCGATCCCCGCATTGCTGCGTCGCCTACGGGAAGAGAACGTCAAAACCCCGGACAGCCCGCATCAAGTCATGCGCGGTCAGGGCAGCAAATACTCGCGCAAAGAACGGTTTATCTGGAACGCCTGGGCGAAGCTCAACAGCTCGCCGACGCTCTATCGTCTGTTCGGCTTCTTCGCCACCCGCCTGCGCGCGCTGACGCCGAGCAACGTCGGCCCATGGACCCAGAACCACAGCGCACCGAAACCCGCCGCCCGCTCACTGCATGACATGGCCCGCGAGCATCTGGCCAAACAGGGAGACCGTTGATGAGCGCCAAGCAAAATATCCTCGCCAAGTTGCGCAACAGTCTGACGGGTACCACGCCGGTGCCTGACAACTTCGATGTCGAATTGGTGACCGAGCCCTACACCTACGCGCCCGATCAACGTATCTCGCAACTGCGTAAACTGATGGAAGCGGTGCACACCGAAATTCACCTGACGTCCAAAGAAGGCTGGCCCGAATTGCTGGCGCAACTGCTGCAGGATCGCCAATTGCCGAGCCTGTTGATTGCGCCGACGACACCTCACGGTCAACGCATCACTCAGCATTGGGCGAAAAATCCTGGCCTGCCAGCGCTAAAAGCCTACGACCGCCCGGTCGAGGAATGGAAAGCCGAGTTGTTCAACGATACCCCGGCCAGCCTGACCATTACTCTCGGGGCGATCGCCGCGACAGGCAGCCTGATTCTCTGGCCGACGCGGGAAGAACCGCGCCTGATGAGCCTGGTGCCGCCGGTGCATTTCGCCCTGCTCAAGGCCAGTGAAATCCGCGACAACTTCTATCAGGTGCAACAGGAATTCGAATGGGCCCAAGGCATGCCGACCAACGCCTTGCTGGTCTCCGGCCCATCGAAGACTGCCGACATCGAGCAAGTGCTGGCTTACGGTGCCCACGGCCCGAAAGACTTGGTCGTTCTGATCCTGGAGGACCAATGAGTCTACCTGTGGCTTTCCTGCGAGATGCGCAGCAATTGATTCCTGAAGCGCGACGTTTCGATGATCCGCTGTCGACTTTGGCCTTTGGCACCGACGCCAGTTTCTACCGGTTGATTCCAAAACTGGTGATTCGTGTCGAGTCCGAAGACGAAGTGGTGGCGCTACTTAAACTGGCACAGCGGGATAAAGTCCCGGTGACCTTCCGCGCCGCCGGCACCAGCCTGTCGGGCCAGGCCATCAGTGATTCAGTGCTGATCGTGCTGGGAGATAACTGGAACGGTCGCGAGATTCGCGGGCAAGGTACACAGATCCGTCTGCAACCAGGCGTGATCGGTGCCCAGGCCAACGCCTGGCTGGCACCGTTCGGACGTAAGATCGGTCCGGATCCAGCGTCGATCAACGCCTGCAAAATCGGCGGCATCGTTGCCAATAATGCCAGCGGCATGTGCTGCGGCACGGCGCAGAACACCTATCACACCCTGGCCGGAATTCGCCTGGTGCTGGCCGATGGCAGCCGTCTCGATACCGAAGACGCCGCCAGTGTCGCGGCCTTCCGTGAGAGCCACGCCGAACTGCTGGAGCGTCTGGCGACGTTGGGCCGCGAGACCCGCGCCAATGCCGAACTGGCTGCGAGAATTCGCCACAAATACCGTCTGAAAAATACCACTGGGCTGTCACTCAATGCCCTGGTGGATTTCGACGAGCCTGTGGATATCTTGAGCCACTTGCTGGTGGGCTCCGAGGGCACACTCGGGTTTATCAGCGCGGTGACCTACGACACGGTAATCGACCACCCGAACAAGGCGTCGGCGCTGATCGTGTTCCCGGATGTGGAAACCTGCTGCAACGCCGTCACCGTGCTGAAAAGCCAACCGGTGTCGGCCGTGGAACTGCTGGACCGTCGCAGTCTGCGCTCGGTGCAGGACAAGCCCGGCATGCCGGCTTTCGTACAACAGCTGTCGACCAATGCCTGCGCCCTGCTGATCGAATCCCGCGCCGCTTCGTCCTCGTTGCTGCAGGAGCAACTGGCGCAAATCATGGCGTCGCTGACTGGGTTCCCGGTGGAGAAGCAGGTGGACTTCACCGAAGACCCGGTGGAAAACGCCCGGCTCTGGGCAATCCGCAAGGACACCTTCCCTGCCGTCGGCGCGGTGCGCAAAACCGGTACCACGGTGATCATCGAAGACGTGACCTTCCCGGTGGAACAACTGGCCAGCGGCGTGAACCGCTTGATCGAGCTGTTCGACAAACATCACTACGACGAAGCGATCCTTTTCGGACACGCCCTGGAAGGCAATCTGCACTTCGTCTTCACCCAAGGCTTCAACAGCGCGGAAGAAGTCGCACGCTACCAGGCATTCATGGACGACGTCGCGCAGTTGGTGGCCGTTGAATTCGGCGGTTCGCTGAAAGCCGAACACGGCACCGGCCGTAACATGGCGCCCTTCGTCGA
This sequence comes from Pseudomonas wuhanensis, assembly GCF_030687395.1. Lineage (GTDB taxonomy): Bacteria > Pseudomonadota > Gammaproteobacteria > Pseudomonadales > Pseudomonadaceae > Aquipseudomonas > Aquipseudomonas wuhanensis. The sequence goes on from NZ_CP117430.1 coordinate 5,740,558, forward strand.
ACTGGAATGGGGCAGCGACGCTTACCAGTTGATGTGGCAGCTCAAACGCCTGCTCGACCCCAACGGCATTCTCAACCCGGACGTGGTGCTCAGCGACGATCCGCAGATCCACCTCAAGCATCTGAAGCCGCTGCCCGCCGCCGATGAGATTGTGGATAAGTGCATCGAGTGCGGTTTCTGCGAACCGGTGTGCCCATCGAAAGGCCTGACGCTGAGCCCACGCCAGCGCATCGTGATCTGGCGTGACATTCAAGCGAAGAAACGCGCCGGCACAGACACCACCGAACTAGAACAAGCCTACGAATACCAAGGCATCGATACGTGCGCCGCCACAGGCCTGTGTGCACAACGTTGTCCTGTAGGAATCAACACCGGCGAGCTGGTGAAAAAGCTCCGCGGCCGTAAGGCAACGCATACGAAAACCGCCAACTGGATTGAAGGACATTTCGCCACCGCGTTGCAAGGCGCGCGCTTCACCCTGCACGTGGCCAACGGTGCGCGGATGCTGTTGGGAGCGCCACGCCTGGCGAAGCTTTCGGCATCGCTGACGCGGCTGTCCAAGGGTCAGGTTCCGCAATGGACCAACGCCATGCCACAGCCGGAAAGAGCCATTCGTTTCAGCCCGAGCCTGTCGGACGAGCGGCCTCAGGTGGTGTACCTGGCGGCCTGCGTGTCGCGGGTCATGGGCCCGGCGGCGGGTGATAAAGAGCAAATGTCGCTGTACGAAAAAACCCGTGGTCTGTTGGAAAAGGCCGGCTACCAAGTAGTTTTTCCGGACAATCAGGACAATCTTTGCTGCGGCCAGCCATTCGCCTCCAAAGGCTACGCCGAACAGGCCGAACACAAGCGCCAGGAACTGATCGGCGCACTGCTGCACGCCAGCCGCGGCGGGCTCGACCCGATCTATTGCGACACCAGCCCCTGCACCTTGCGGCTGGTTCAGGACTTGGGCGACGTGCGACTGGACCTGTACGACCCGGTGCGTTTCATTCGCACTCACTTGATGGATCGTCTCGATTTCATCCCCCAGGAAGCGCCGATCGCGGTGCATGTCACGTGCAGCACTCAGCATCTCGGCGAGAGCCAGGCGTTGATCGATCTTGCGCGTAAATGCAGTAAAAACGTGGTCATCCCGGAAGGCATTCACTGCTGCGGCTTTGCCGGTGACAAGGGCTTCACCACCCCGCAATTGAATGCCCATTCGTTACGCACGCTGAAGGACGCGGTGCAGCAATGCAGTGAAGGGATTTCCACCAGCCGCACCTGTGAGATTGGTCTGACGCAACACAGTGGAATTGACTACCACGGGCTGGTTTATCTGGTGGATCGTGTGACCCGGGCCAGGGCGACCTGAAGAAAAATAGAACCCTGGCGTACTGCCGCAGTCCACCGATCAAGTCCCGCAAAGCGGGATCTTCCCCGAAGTTGGCAGCCCGTTCTGATGGCCAGCAATGCCTGGCCTTTCAGTTCAAGGAGGTACCCATGAAACGCTCTGTATTGTTGGGTCTGTTCGTTACTGCCTCAATGCTGGCATCCCCCTCGTTTGCCGCCGGCGATGATCTCTGTGCAACCAACCTGCAAGCTATCGCCAATGCCAAGACTCAGACCCTGACGCCGGAAATGAGAACTCGCATTGAGGCCAGCGTCCAGCAAGCCAAGGCCTACCAGGCGCAAAACACCGAAGAAGGCACCAAGAAATGCATCTCCGAAACAACTCAAACCCTGCAGGAGATCCAGAACGCGGGCAAAGGCGATAAAGGCTGATAACGACTGAGGGTCAACCTTCGGGTTGGCCTTCTAAGCCATTCGCCCCACCTCCCGGAAAAATCTTTCACCCCATCGCCAGCAAAAACAGAACCCTTGCACGCCATCACAGTCCATTTGTTAAGCCCCAATCAGCGTGGCCCAATCCCCACCCCGTTCCAGGAGATACCCATGAAGCGTTCCGCCTTGGCTGGACTGCTCATCGCTGCAACAACGTTGGCTTCCTCCGCATACGCCTCAAACGATAGCGATCAATGCGTAATGAAGCTCCAGGAAGTCAACAGCAAGCTATCCAGCGCTGCCACGCTGGACGCCGCCACCAAAGGCGTCGTCATCACCAAAGCCGAACAAGCCAAGGCCGCTCACGCTGCCAACAACGACAAAGAATGTGTTTCCCTGACGCAGCAGGCGCTTCAGGACATTCAAAGCCACATGAATAGCCATTAGCGCCGGGCCAGATAACACGCAGGTAAAGACGGAAGGTCGACTCGCCGCGCGCATTGGCGTACACTGCGCTTGCCTGCAGGTTACACACTGCAGGTTCGGGGCCGTTTAGGATTCGACGCCGGTTGCGAAACTTTAGGTGCATGCCGAGTTGGTAACAGAACTCGTAAATCCACTGTTGCAACTTTCTATAGTTGCCAATGACGAAACCTACGGGGAATACGCTCTCGCTGCGTAAGCAGCCTTAGCCCTTCCCTCCTGGTACCTTCGGGTCCAGCAATCATCAGGGGATGTCTGTAAACCCAAAGTGATTGTCATATAGAACAGAATCGCCGTGCAGTACGTTGTGGACGAAGCGGCTAAAACTTACACAACTCGCCCAAAGCACCCTGCCCGTCGGGTCGCTGAGGGTTAACTTAATAGACACGGCTACGCATGTAGTACCGACAGCGGAGTACTGGCGGACGGGGGTTCAAATCCCCCCGGCTCCACCACTTGATCATCTAAAGACGTCCACGGACGTCTTTTTTTGTGCCTGAAATCCAGTGAAATCAAGGGTTTAAGGGCTACTGGGCTCCGCAGAAGTTTTTTGAGTTCCAGCCGTTTGGGTATTCCAAATGGTATTCCAGGCCATCCAGTGCTATTTTTTGGAATACCAAAACGGTGTCAGAGGAAGCTCTCATGCCTGCTCCAGCCCTTCGCCTTTCCGACCGCCAGCTCAAGGCAGTCAAGGCAAAAGACAAGGATTACGTCCTCAGCGATGGTGACGGCCTTCAGCTCCGAGTCAGGAACAACGGCTCGATGCTGTGGAACTTCAACTACCGCGAGCCGGTAACCAAACACCGTATCAATATGGGGCTGGGCACGTACCCAGAGCTCTCACTAGCGAGCGCCAGGAAAAAAGTGGTGGAAGCGCGCGAGCTGCTTGCACAAGGCATTGATCCCAAGGTGCACCGCAATGCACAGGACGAAGCCAAACGAGCGGAGACGGAACACACGTTCGAGAACGTGGCCACCGCCTGGTTCGAGCTGAAGAAGGACTCCGTCACACCGGCGTACGCCGAAGACATTTGGCGATCGCTCACGCTACATGTATTTCCAGACCTGAAAACAACGCCGCTCTCGAAAATTACCGCACCGATGGTCATCGAACTGCTTCGCCCAATCGAAGCCAAAGGCAGCCTCGAGACAGTGAAGCGATTGAGCCAACGGCTTAACGAGATCATGACCTACGGCGTCAATTCAGGACTGATTTTTGCGAACCCACTCAGTGGCATTCGCGCAGTGTTCAAGAAACCCAAGAAACAGAACATGGCCGCGCTACGACCCGATGAGCTTTCTGAGCTCATGATCGAAATCGCGAACGCCAGCATCAAGCGGATCACCCGCTGCCTGATCGAATGGCAACTGCACACCATGACCCGTCCTGCCGAAGCGGCCACCACCCGATGGGCAGACATAGACTTCGACAAACGCATCTGGACCATCCCACCGGAGCGTATGAAAAAGCGCCGTCCGCACACCATCCCGCTGACCGAACACGCACTCGCGTTACTGGACACGCTCAAGCCCCACAGCAGCCACAGGGAATACGTGTTCCCATCAGATAGAAATCCGCGCACCCACGCCAATAGCCAGACCGCCAACATGGCGTTGAAACGCATGGGCTTCCAAGACCGCTTGGTCAGCCATGGCATGCGCTCCATGGCCAGCACCATCCTGAACGAGCATGGGTGGGATCCGGAGCTGATCGAAGTCGCGCTGGCGCATGTCGACAAGGACGAAGTCCGCAGCGCTTACAACCGAGCGGACTACATCGAACGCCGGAGACCGATGATGGCTTGGTGGAGTGAGCACATTCAGAAAGCGGCCACCGGCAACCTGTCGGCATCTGCGATCAATCAAACCAGGGACCACAACGTCGTGCCAATACGGTGAGCGCTCACCGGACGCCGCCAGGAACCGAGAATGACTCCCCAGATGGAGTGTTGGTTGATTTGGCGACAGCGGCGACAGCGGCGAAAACCCGCGTAATACCTGGCCTGCAGCATGGCGACAAAAATGGCGACTGTCGCCACTGCAAGCCTTGTTCTTGGGGCCTTTTGACTAAGTCCATGCGAGCGGGAAGGCTCCGCATTCCCACTCGCATGGGCTCTGCGTTATGGCATCTCACTTGACCACCTAATTGCATTGCCACTGACCAGTCATTCGCATTCGCGCTGACCAGCCGTTTGCAGTTGATGGATGTCAGCGGATGCAACTCAGCCGCGAGAGCGTCAGCCAAGCACTGAAGGACTGCAACCGGCCGATTGTGTTGAAAAAGTCGACCCGGCCTGGTGACCCATGCATTGAGCGGTGAAAGCGCCTTTTTTGCACGCCGCTACGTCAAATCTGAGTCCTGAACCTTCTGCGCTAAACACAGATTTCAATCTCAGACGCGCACTTTTCTGCCGTGGAAACCGAAGCCGACTTTTTCAACACAATCGGCCAAAAAGAGACCGTGACTCTGCCGGGTCAACGCTCTATTCACGGGAAGATGTCGGCTGGTCACGGCCTTGCTAGGAGGGGTGGCGTCCGGTCAACTATGCAGGGCCACCGATCGAAGCGACACAGCAAGGTCATATTCCATCAGGCGTACGTTTGGCACCTGTGATGCCGCGTACCGTAGTTTTTGGCCGATGTCAGAAGCGACGATGACGCCATACACGCTCCTCTCGCCCGCGAGGTGCTCTTTCACCCAGCCCATGTAACGAAGGATTTGTCCCATTGCCGCGTCCGGCCCACGACCTACTTTCAGTTCGAGGACGTAGAAGTCGCCGTTCCCCGTCGCCAGGATGTCGATCGGGCCGACGTCAGTTTGGAACTCCACGCCGTCGCGATCGTCCGTGCGGTATAGCGTGAGCGGCGCATCGTGGCCAGGTAACCTTGGAAGTTTTTTAGCGAGGTAATCGCGCAGGTGTGCCTCCAGAGCGAACATGCTGTACGCCTCATCGGATGCCTCAACAGCTTCGACGATCGGCAGCGGATTCTCACCCACCCCGTCAGCGAGGCGGACGATCAGTGCGCCATCGCCAGATTGTGCGATCTCCCACACGCCGTGCTTCTCTGGTTGGTACCAAACGACCCGGCCGCGCCCAGTGCTATACAGGTAATCGTAGGCCGTGTCGGTGAGCCGTGGTTTCTTGTTCTCGTTGTAGTGAATACGTGATGGGTGATTCACCGCCCCCGAGATGATGCTGCATGTCATCGAACTGTCGTTGACGTCATGACCATACATCGACCTTACCTTTGCTTTAATCGCAGGGTATGTGCATTCCCCGTTCATCTGCTGCGCCGCTTCCCGAACCATCTGCCATACCGGCGGGCGGTTGCCATTGCTCACTGTTGTACTCCTCGTTTGTGTTCTGTTTTCGCGTAATGAACCACGCCGTGAGCGTATAGGGTTCACTTAATCGTGGTAGCAATTCGTTAGCCCTTACAGCGAGCTTTGGATAGTAAGCCGCCTTTCAAGAGAGGGCGTAATCGGTCAGTTTCGGCCTATCATGAGCGTCGATTAAATCTGGTACGGTTCAGCCCATGCCATTGTGTGCGACCTACTTCCCGGCAGCTTTGATATTGGTGGGTGTGAACTACGCGAAGCCGAACGTATCCCTATGGGCAGCAAGGTAGGGCAAATGCTTTGGATTGAGCTTGCGTAGCTTCATGGATTTCGACAGACCAAACTCTGGAGGCAGCTTTTCGGCAATGCTGGACAGCAGAATAGAGCCATCATCTTTGAATGAGATCAGACCTTGGTCAAACAGGCGATCGTAGTGTGGCGCCAGTAGCAAGCCGTTAAATGGATCGAGCTTGGAATCTGCTTCTGACTGGCTCCAGGGAACAATGTGCGATGCGACCAGCAGCTTGGGCTCCTTTACTCCGGAGAGTGCGCAAGCATCACCCCAAAACCCCATCAATTGCTTCCTGAACTTCTGCTGGCCGACGCGGGCCATGATTGTCGTTGCCCGAGCGGTAATCAGGTTAGCCAAATCTTTTGTACTCCCGACCTGGCCATCTTCATGTTCAACGGCATCGAGCACGGTAACGATGAAGCTGGATTCGGAATTTTCCAGCACGATGGGGCTGATCATATCAACGAGCGCTTTCGGGAACTTGATCTCGCGTCCGCTAGTGATCTGAAAGTAATCGACGATATCCAGTTCGAATCGTGGCTCGAATGAGATTTGTAGGAGGCGGCGTGTGCCGTCTACGAAATTGCAGTTTTCACGAACCTCGGTGTGGGAGCCCCAAAGAATGTGTTCCTTTTTACGGTCGCGGAATGGCTGTTGCCAGGATGTATCCGATAGTTTGATGAGCTTGGCCATGCCAATCCCTTTTCGAATGAGAACACCAATGGGCTGTTAAGACAGTACTTCCCGAAAGGGACTGACCTTGCTGATCACTCGCAAGCCACGCTCAATGAGGTGGCAAGGCAGCTAAATAGCCGCCCTCGGAAAACACTAAACTACGAAACGCCCGCTGAACGATTTAGCCAATCTGTTGCATCGACCGGTTGAATCCACAGCCAAAAGCAGCCAGTCAGCATCCACAAATGGGCCGATTCACCGTGTGTGGTGCTAGGTTAAGGGACAGATTTATTTACCCCAATTACCCCCAGCAAACTTAACCTGTGGCAGGGGAGCTGACGCCCTGGCCACAGGGAAATCCGGCTATCACTAAGGCGGGTCGTTATGCCGTCGCGACTTCTTTTGGTGTAAATGTATCGCGCGCTACGTTACCGATGGTGTTGGTCGTGTAGGCATCGAAACTTCCACCAATCAAGCCACCCAGCAGGGGCACGGCTTTACCGAGATTGATCACGCCTTTTTCACCAAATTTGGTGAACAACTTGAAGCCTACCTTTTTGTTTATCTCTATCAGCGTCTTACCGGAAATCGACTTCACTGCGTTCATCGCCAGCTTGTTGCCGACGGCAATGCCGATGTCTTTCAGCACTTCCTTGGCGGAGTTGGCTGTGAGGCAGGCGAAAACCAGGGTCTTTACCTTGTCATCCTTGACGTCGTAGCCACCCAAGTGGGCGATGGCGGCGATCATGCGAATTTGTACGAAAAGCACACTCGTGATGTTGGCGGGCAACGCGACGGGCAGTGTGATCAATCCACCGAGGCCGGTAATGAAGCCTGAGGTGGCCGATTTGGTGTTCTGCCAGCGAATCAGGGAATTAGCTTGATCGTAGGCAGGGCTTTCTTCCTTGGCGTAGCTGGCTGCGAGCTCCTCGGCGGAATCAAGACCGGAGAATCCATTCACAGATCTCTCGTAGGCCCAGTCGAGGACTTGCATTATCTTTTCTTGACTTATCAGTTCCATCTTCAGTCTCGGTGCATGATTGATGGCTTTATGATGCCATACATGTTCCTTTATCCGCATTACCTTGCTTTGAACAATTTTCCTTCGCCACATCCATCCGCCTGCGCCGACGGCAGCACCCCATTTACTAAATAATTGCCCACATCCGCGACTGTATACCTGCGGATTGTGGTTCGCCAACGTGCGGGGATTCTTGAGGTTCTGACCCCAGTTAGCCGTCTCCACCTGATCAGTAGACTGACCGCTATTGGCCGATTCTGTTGAAAAAGTCGACCCGGCCAAATGGGCAATGCATTGAGCGGTGAAAACGTCATTTTTGTACGTTGCTATGCAAAATCCGAGTCCTGATCCTTCTACGAGTAGTGCGGATTTCAATCTCAGACGCGTTCTTTTCTGACCCGAAAACGGAAGCCGACTTTTTCAACACAATCGGCCGTCTCCGCCGGTCGTCACTACGGCGTTTGCTGGTCACGTCGAATGCAAACGGTTGATCAGCACGAATGCAATTGACTGGTCAGTGACGATGCAAATGGGTGGTCAAGTCCATGCAATTACGCAGGCTCACATTAAAAACCGACAAACGACCACCCGGCCATGGAAAGCCACCGGCCTCCAAGGTCTTCCAGTGCTATCGATTGGCGCAACAGCCGCCCCCAAAATACGGTTGACCTCGAGCAGAACGAGCGCTAAACAAGAACTGTACCAGCGCTGTCCTCGACAGCACCCAGGTAGCCAGAACCTTTGAGGCTACGCCACATCGTGGTGGTTTTCCCCAAGTGCGATTAGCGTCCGGCGGCTCGCATGGTCACAGCGATGTGATGGATGTCTACTTCTCAACTTTGCCCACTGCGGCAACTCAGGCCTTCTCCTGGCTGCTCTGCAGCAACTTATCCGCTTGGCCATTTCTTGCGCCAACCTGTTGCCCGTCTCTTTGCCTCCTAAAGAGACGGGCGCATATCACACTGCTGCAGCCCTGCTCGCACGGGCCTTTGCAGCTTTCCCCCTCGTGACAATCGGCGTGACAAACACCGAATGCTCACTCACCACAGCGATGCCGATGATGGTTCCGCAGCCCATGAAATGGACTGCACCTGACTGACAGTCAGACATGCCCCGGTCATCGTCTCGCTGCCTTCACCCGACTCAGGATCTCGCGGCATTGGTCTCGTCAGCCAGTGCAGTCTCCACCCGCCCACCGCTACCGGTGTTCAGGAGGCCAGATCATGAGATGCCCAAGCTCCCGGTCGTAAGGAGCCGTCAGTCCCGCGTTAGTGGACAAACCTCACAGGCCGCAGGGGCCTTGATCCCTGATAACACTCAACAACCGTGGCGGGATGAGTGAGGACGAAGTCGATAATCTCAGGAGAATTGCGATGCAACTGTGCGAAGCGTTCGAGCCACCACAACCATTGCTGGAATACCAGCAGGCGCCACTGCCCTACCCGGTCGAAGCGCTCGGGGATCTGTTGGGCCCTGCGGTCGAACGACTGGCCGAGGTGATCGGCGTGCCCTGCGCCATGGCCGCGCAATCGGTGCTGGCCAGCGCTGCTCTGGTGAGCCAGGGTCATGCCAATGTCCAACTCGACGGCCGAACCTATCCGCTGTCCCTCTACCTACTGACGGTGGCGTCCTCGGGTGATCGCAAAAGCGCAGTGGACCATCTGGCACTGAAGGCCGCGCGTGACTGGGAACGACAGCAGTGGACCCTGTATGCGGAAAAGCTCAAAGCCTATCGCGCCGCTACCAGCATCATGGCCAAACCCAAAACCTCAAAGAAACACGCGGAGGCGGAAGACGGTGAGCTATCCGAGCCGGTACCGCCAAGACTGATCATTGCCGAGCCCACCATTGAGGCCCTGGTCAAAAGCCTATGCCAGGGTTTGCCCAGCATGGGTTTGTTCAATGATGAAGGTGGCCAGTTCTTGGGCAGCAGCACCATGAGCAAAGAGAATCTGCTCAAGGCGATCACCACCTTGTCGACACTGTGGGATGGCAGCCCTATCGACCGGGCGCGCTCTATGGCCGGAGAAAGCCTGCGAGCCTATGACCGCCGCCTCAGCCTGCACCTGATGCTGCAACCCTACCTGGCCAACCAGCTGTTCAAAGACCCGGTGATCAAGGGCCAAGGCATCCTCGGCCGTTGCCTGATCAGTTGGCCCGAGCGCCTGGTCGGCCGGCGGCTCTACAAAGCGATCGACCTGAGTCGGGATGCCAGAGTCCAGCGCTACCAACAACGGATCACCGTCCTGCTGCAACAGCCCTGGTCGCTTCACCGGGATGGCTCACTCAATCCCGCCACCCTGGAGCTGACTGCCCATGCCCGCCGGGCCTGGATTGATATTCACGACACCATCGAGTGTCAGTCTGGTGAGTTTGGCGAGCTGGCCGGCGTCCAGCCTGTCGCGGGCAAGGCCGCGGCAAATGTGCTGCGTATCGCGGGTGTGCTGGCCATGGTTGAAGAGGCCAGTCAGCTGGACGAAGCACACATCCAGCGCGCCTCCACGTTGATGGATTACTACCTGGCCGAGATCCAGCGCCTGACCGAACAGGAACCGGTCAATAGCCGATGCGAAGAGGCGGATCGGCTGCTGCGCTGGCTGGTGCAGAAAGGCTGGACCCACTTCACCATTCGCGACGTCAATCGCAACGGCCCTCGTTTTGCCCGCAAAAGCGCTGACCATACCGCCTCTTTATTGGTCGTGCTGATCACTCATCGCTGGCTGAGCAGCCGCGATGGAACGACCTTCGAGGTAAGCCATGTTCCGCCTCAATGACGCGGTGCGCCGCTACCAAGCGCAACATCGACCACAGCCAGAATCGCGGAGTGTCGCCGCCTCTGTCGCCACCCTGTCGCCACGCGCCAGGCCAGAAACGACGCGGGTTGTCGCCACTGTCGCCGCTGTCGCCACACCACTTCTCGACCCTACCCACATCGCCCTGCTGATCGAGCAACTGCGCGAAGAAGGGGCACTGCTGCAACACCAGGAGAACGCCCTCCTGATCCGCCCGACACACTGGCAGCAGATGGACAGGCTCAGCCCCCACTGGAAAGCCTTGCTGCTCTTTCTGCAAACAAACGAAAACGGTGATGATGGCCTTGGTCGGTCGGCGTGAGGGTCGCAACTTTGGCTATGGCCGCCAGCTGAGCTACGCCGGCCCGCAAGCACTCAAGGATCTGTTTGCCGGCGGCCACTTCGCCACGGTCAAAGCGCATAGCGATCGCTGGCAAGCGTTCGTGCGTTGGTGTCGGTCAGAGGAGGGTCCCGGTTACAACGATGCGCGCCAGATCGATCGACGGACGCTGCAGGACTACGCCGCATACCTGCGCCAGCAGATCCAGCAAGGTGAACTTTGCATCGCTACCGCGCAGAACCGCCTCAGCAGCGTCAACCGTACCCTCGCTGCGCTGCGCGGTAATCAGGACGTGAGGATCGCCAGCCCGAGTCAGGCGTTGGGACAGAAACGCTCGACCGTACGCCACCGTGCACCGGATGGCCAAGACCGCCAACAGCTGCGGCGAGTGCTTAAGGTGCTTGGCGAACGGCAACACGAGCGGGTGGCGGTGATTGTCCTGTTGGCCCGAGAAACCGGCATGCGCCTGCGCGAAGCGATCCTGGCTGACCTGCCACGACTGCAACGCGAAGCCGAACACTTAGGCCGCATCAACATTCAGGACGGCACCAAAGGCGGCCGTTCAGGGGCTTCCGCCCCGCGATGGGTTGTGGCTAATGAAGAGGTGAAGGCGGCGCTGCAGTTGGCTCGTCATGCGTCGCCGCCCCATAGTCGCAACCTGTTGGCCCGAGACGAAAGCTACGCCGCGTTCCTGCAACAGACCGTGCTCCCCGCCCGCGACACGCTACATAAACACGGGCTGAAGGGCTTTCATGAACTGCGAGCAGCCTACGCCTGCGAGCGTTACGAACAGCTCACGGGCCACGTCGCACCGGTCAATGGTGGCCACTGTTACCGCATTGACCGCGACCTTGATCAACAGGCGCGCCAACAGATCAGCCTTGAACTCGGGCATAACCGGATCGATGTGGTTTCGGCCTACATTGGAGGTCGAGCGTGACCAAGCCCTTCGATATGGCGCTGTTCCTGAGCGGCGTACTGACTGGCTCGAAGGCCACCCAGCAACGACACCTACGGCAAGCCCGAATCATGCAAGCTGCCATTCAACAGCGATGGCAGCGAGATAATCCTTGGACCTGGCAGCTCAAGCATTTGCGCTGGTTTCTCACTCAGTACCTGAAAGACCATACCGACGCCACCCGGTATTACTATCGACTCACAGCTCTATTGCTCTGGAAGCGATTAGGGAGAGTCCGAGAGCTGCTGATGTGATATTCGACGAGTCCTAGCCTAGCCCACCAGTCGCACTTACAATCGGGCTAGTGCAACCTCACTCTTTCCAAACCTCAGCAGCCAACGGCAACTCATTCAGCTCGGCACGGGCCTCACGCCACGTTGGAAAATGCTCCCCAAGGATAGAGATAAAGCGATCGTTGTGGGTGGGTTCGAGCAGGTGAACCATCTCGTGGACGACCACGTACTCAAGCAGGTCTTTCGGCTTCTTCACCAGCTCGGTGTTCAGTCGAATGTTACCTGCTTGATGGTTACAGCTGCCCCACTTGGTTTTCATCCGCTGCAGGTAATAACCAGCCACCTTCACCTTCAGCTTGCACTCCCACTTCCTGATCAATACAGGCACAACGGCGTGCATTTGCAGCTTCTGCCATTCGTGCATCACTTCTGCGCGTTTTTGTGCATCGCTGCCTGGGCGAACAGTCAAGGTAATGCGTTTGTGGTCGAGCACCACCGATGGCTTGGCATCCTGATGGTTAACCACCATCAGGTAGCGTCGACCCCAGATATAGTGGCTTTCTCTTTCCACAAACTCACGCGGCGCCTCACGCGCCTGCGCTTCCAGTTTGCTCTGCTGCTCGCGAATCCAGCCCAGTCGGGAAATAGCATAAGCCCGAGCGACTTCAAGCCGCGTGCTTGTTGGGGCGACTAACGTTACCCGCCCCTCGGGCGGGTGCACGCTCAGGTGGACATTCTTGATGTCTTTCCTGGTCACTGAAATTGAAATGTCGCCCAGCTCAATAATCTCGTTCATCAATATCCCTGTTGGTTCTTGATGATCTCGAATATTGCCGAAGTCGCTACACGGTCACGCCCCATCAGGGGAAACAGCGCATTAAGAACCTGCGCTTCCCGCGCAGGATCTCCTCGCCAGGACGAAGGGGCTGATCCGCGCATGGCCAGATCAATATCCAGAGCCAGTTTCACCTTTGCCCCTTCATCTTTCGGGCACTGGAAGGTGGTCGTTGCAATGTTGTCCAGGTTATTAAAAAGCACAGTCGCTTCCCGATGGCCGTTAAGTGCAGCCGGGGAGTTGCCTGGTCCTTTCTGCCCCAACTGTCTGACCAGCGCCTCGGCCTTACGCAAAAATTCCTCGTAAGCGGCTGCATCGTCACGACTCTGTTTGATCAGATCCTCAAGCAACCGCGACATACCCTCGTAGAACTTCGGGTCTGTCAGTTGCTCTCGAATGATGGTCTTCCGTACGTTGTTGATAATGCCTTCGGCAATCGCTCCCTTGGAGAGGTTGCCTTTGGCGTTGAGCTTTTTGGCGATGGCATCGTGAACGCCAGTCTGAACAATCAGCTCAACCAGCGAGAAATTATCGACCGTGCTCATCGGGTCGGCAGGGTCTGCCTGAATATAGGTATTGAGCAGATGCCGCATGTCCGCTTCGAAAGGCTTGATATCCAGCTCTTCGCCGGAATGTTTCTTTATCGCCTCACGAACGTCAGCGTAGAACTGCACTTCTGTCTGAAGCCTCCCGGCTTCAGCAGCCGAGTAACCGGCTTCGGTGAGGTTCTGCGCCAAGTCGGCAAACGCCCGCACAAATGAAGCCACCGCCTTGTAGAAGGACACCCGCAGTGCTTCGGTCTCATCCAGCCCATTGGCATTAGCGGCAGCACCACAGAAGTAATGGATAAACTGCTCAATCTCACGCGGTGGTGGCACGGGGTCGCACAAGTAACTCAATGCCTCACGGGCAGCGTCCAGTTGCTTTTTCCCTTCGACCAGCCAGTTCTTCAGCTCAACGTTGTTATTTCCCCCGCTGCCTGCGTCGACATCCAGCTCGTCAGAGGTGTACACCGAAATGGCGTCTTGTACGTCGCCGAACAGCTCTTTGAAATCGACGATATAGCCAAAGTCCTTGTCATCACCGTCGAGCCGATTGGTGCGGCAAATTGCCTGGAACAGGTTATGGTCCCGCAGCTCGTTATCCAGATAGATGTAGGAGCAACTAGGTGCATCGAAGCCAGTCAGCAGCTTGCTGACCACGATGAGTAGCTTCAGGTTGGCCGGTTCCTCAATGAAGCGACGCTTGGTCTCTTCTTCATAAGCGGTGGTGGTCTGGCTCGGCTTCAGCACGTACTGCGTGTAGGTATCGAACTTGTAACGCTCATCACTTTGCTTCGGCTCGCGGGAAATTGCGTTGTGATTCGGCTCATAGGACGTGACGATGCCGCAATACGTGCCGAAATAGGTGTTCTTAAACAACCGGAAGTAGTGACAGGCATCGTAGATGCTGGCGGCCACCAGAATGGCCGTCCCTCGGTCATTGTTCAGTCGTGGCTTTAAGCCAAAATCCTCAATGATACTAGCGACGATGCGCTGCTTACGCTCACCAGCACTCATGAGCGACTCCATGGTGGCCCATCGTTTGCGCAGGATCGATTTCTGGTAATTGTTCAGAGCTTTGGTTGCTCGTTCAAACCATGCATCGATTCCGTCCCGCGAAGTCAAACGCTGCGGTACGTCGCGCGCTTCATACTTAAGGTCCAACACGACCTTATCCGCCACCGCTTCATGGAATTTGTAGGTATGGATGTAAGTGCCAAACACATCGCGCGTAGTCTGCTTGTCCTTACGCAGCAACGGTGTACCGGTAAAGCCAATAAACAGCGCATTGGCCAGCCACTGCTTCATTTGCTTGTTCATGTCACCGCCTTGGGTACGGTGACATTCATCCACGAAGACATAGAAGCACCCATGCATGGGCGGTGCCGGTACGCTCAAATCAGGCTCAAACTTGTGTAGCAAGGCACATAGCAGGCGTGGTGCGGCAGCTGAGAGCTTCTGCACAAGATCGGCGCGAGAGGTAATGCGTGGCGAGGGCGAGTCGTTGCCGATTACTCCGGCATTACGCATCACTCCGGATATTTGCTTGTCCAGCTCATCGCGATCCGTGATGACCAGAATGCGCGCCTCAGGATCATGCTCCAGCAACCACTTGGCGATCAGCACCATCAGAATGCTCTTGCCACTGCCCTGGGTATGCCAGATAACCCCGCCCTCTTTACGCCGAACCCGCTCCTGTGCGGCCTTCACTGCAGCGTATTGATGAGGGCGCGGCACCTTCTTGATACCCGCATCGAAGATGATGAAGTTGCGAATCAGATCGAGTAAACGAGACTTCTCACACATCTGCGCCAGCGGGTCGTCCAGCAAGTAACCAGACAGTGGCACTTCTGCACCCGTTAGCACTTGGTAGCGAGCAGGCATCTCCTGCAGGGTATTCAACTCCTCAGGCCCAGCGTTCAGGGAAGACGCCTTCCACTCGACAAAAAACTCGGCGCGGGTAGTCGCCGTCCCGTAGCGCAAGCCCTGAGAGTCACTGCCAGCGAAGACCAACTGCACTGTACTGAAGAAACCTTTGTTGAAAATTTCCTCCTGGTTGGTGATCAGTTGGTTAATACCATCGCCCACCTCTACCGAACTACGCTTGAGCTCAATCACACCGATGGCGATACCGTTCAGATAAATCACCAAATCAGGGCGGCGCTCATGACCACCGCGCAAGGTCACCTCTTCGGCAATGGAGAAGTCATTGCGTTCAGGGTGCTCCCAATCAACCAGATGCACCGTTTCGTGGGCCTGCCCAACGGCTACCTGTACCGGCACGCCGTAACGCAGCAGTTGGTAGGTACGCAGATTAGCCTGATACAGCGTGATGCCAGTGGCATCAGCCGCAGTCATCAGCTTTTGCAACGCTGCCGATATCTGTGCATCGGAGTAGCCGCGCTGCTTCAGGTTTGCCTGCAACAGCTCGACTTCAATGTTGCGATTTTGCCCACGCTTGCTCCACTCACCCAGGTAGTTGTAGTCAAGACAACCAGGCCTCGACTTGTCCGTAAACAAAGCCAAAACACGATTCTGGGTGCGACGTTCGGAGCGAGGTTGTTGAATCATCAGGTGCATCCTGCAGGGTTTACTCGGATTCGTGTTTGCTGACGAGGCTGTTGAGCAACACGTTGTTCATTTTTTCGGAGTGGGCGCGTATGGCGTCGGCATCCCAAGATTCTGTTTCCATCATCAAATACTGTTTAACGCTATCGATGGTGTTGTTCTTATAAAACTCTTTCTTGGCCGCGGGCATGAAATTGCTCAGCCGAGAGTTCTTGCTATGGCTGATTAGGCATAGATTGCCGAACGAATTGAGCGTGTCGGCATCGAGCTGCACCTGTCCGTCTAGCGGATGCTGAGGGTAGTAATGCTCCACCGAACTACGGAAGGTGAATTCATAGGATTTAACCTTGTCATTCGTCCCGAGCTCAAGCCAAAGCAGATAGTCCAGGAAGTTGAAAATCAGGTTGTTTTCGATATTGCCGAACGTCAACCGAGACTCCACCGTCTCTGCCGCAATGCTTTCGCGGCGTGTCTGACAGGCGCCCCGATTGGTATAGATCATCGCAAAGTAATCCAGGCCTGCCTCTTGGGCCAGAAAGCGATCAAAGACAAACGCCTTTGCTACCGACTCCATGTGCCGCAGATAAACCTGAGCCTCAATCTGCTCAGCGTAAAACAGGTGAAAAAGCGCCGCATTCAGCCAGTGCTTGTAAACCAGCGTTGGCGTAGAAACATGAAACGCTGACAGCAACATCAGGATGCGGCGGTTGATGCCTTCATTGCCGTCCTCTTCTCCGAAGGTGTTCACATAACTCCCCCGTCCAGCGCTGCTGTGATCGCCGCCTTTGTTCCACTTGAAGCGTTTGAGACTCCAACCATCCGAGCCCTTGATGAACTCGCGCTTGATCACATATTGGTCAAACAGATACTTGCAACGCAGCAGGCTAAAGGTAAAACGCTTCACTGCCGCAACAGGGTCTGGCTGCTTGAGCACATGAGCCTCAAAGGTATCGAGCAGGCGTTTGTCATCCAATGGGATGTCCGCTCGCGTTTCGACACGCAGTACATGCAAAAGAAAGTTGGGAAAATTAATCACCGTGTTGAAGCGATCTGGCGCCTCCTCACCTGACTCACCCTGCTTCGCAGCGACCGGGACCTTGGCAATGATCTGATCAAGGGTCATGCGAGTGTCCTGCCGGGCAGTCACCTCCTGATTTTTGTGCAGTGCAGCTCGAAGCGAATCGAAGTCAGCGAGTTGAAACTGTCCCCAGTCCCCTTCGCCAAAAATGCTGCCACGTTGGCCAGGCGTGAAGCCCATTTGCACATAGCGTTCCATGTTGGCGCAGGCTTCCCAAACGGCATGCAGACAGTCCTGACTCTGCTCGCAGCCCTGCAACTGCTCCATCATCCGCGCCTTGAGCAGCTCGTGTTTTTCCAGCTGCTCACCGCGGTTATTCATGATCTCGAAGTAATGGTTCAGGTCCGTATCCGCCGGCACTTTCACACGCATGATTTGCACGTAGCCAAACAAGTAGTCGGCGAATTGCTGAGGTAAAACTCCGTTTTCTTTCAGCTTCTGCGGCAAGACTTTCTGGATAAGGCGGTAGCCATTGAGGATGCCGGTATTGATCTGCTTCTTAGTCAAAAGCTCGGCAGGGTCGTCGTTGAATTTCCCCTCGAAGATGGCCGCAAAGGTTGCGCGCGAATGCTCGCGGCTATCGAAGTGGATACTCAGGTTTGAATACCAGGCAAGCTCGACAGCCTTGGTGTTTTTCAAATACGACGTCAGCAACGACAGGGTCGTCAGCCGCTGTTGGCCGTCAATGGTTTCAAATACCGGTGATTTGCTGTCCGGGCGCTCATATACCACCAAGGTGCCAATGTAGTAATTGCGCGCTTTATCGTCCTTCTTCGGTAGGTAATCGATCACGTCCTGAATCAGCTGCGTGATTTCGCCCTCCTCCCAGGCGTAATTGCGCTGATACATCGGGATGACGTACTCGTCCCGACCGCTGAGCAGCGCCTTGATGGAGAGCTGACTGATTTCCCTACTCATAGTATTTCATCGCCTTGAACAGAGCTTCGATCTCATCGGTTCTGGTTGACTTCTGGCCGCTCAATACCGGCAGGCTGCAATTAATAAAGTCAGCAGGACGTGTGGCTTCCTTGATCAACCTGAAAAGATTGTTCTCCAACACGTGGTTATCCATGCTCGCCAGCTGCACCACCTGCATCTTCAGGCGCAGGCTGTAGGCCCAGATGAATATCTTCTCGATGGCCCGGGAGATATCTGCGTGACCGAACTTGTCGATGTAGTAAATCAACAGGCAATCGAACATCGCCCGTACGTAGCAATCGCCGGTGCGGGTTCTTGCCGGGTAGCTATTGAGGGTTTTCATGATGGTTTGCGCATAGCCATCGAGTCCTTCAGTGCCCACCAGTTCATGCCCGCTCCAGGACTCGGCGCTGATCCGCGCCACCTTGCCCTGATAGTGGCTGATCAGCTCAAAAAAGCGCCGGCCATTGATGATGATCTGATCCAGGTGGAAGGGAAAACCACGCTCGCGCGAGTCGATCCTGCGCTCGTATTGCCCGTTGTAGTTATCGATAAAATGGTGGGCGATACGCAGCTGCTCCACATAGGGGTAGCTGGCCACCGTATCGATATTCACGCCTTTGAATAAGTCGCTGTCATCCTTGCTGAAGTAACGCGCAGAAACCCCTTTCGACCAACTACGGATGCGGTACAGGTACTGGGAGAACAGTGTGGCCAAAGCCTTGGTGTCACTGTTTTCCCAATGCGCTACTGTGGCCGCCTTCAATGGCTCGTCACGCGGGCTGAACTCACGCAGATGGTAAGCCTTGAGCAAGTCATGAGGCTCCAGGTCCCGGCCCCGCGCATTCTGCGAGTCGAAGAACTGGAAGGCTTCCGACACATCGTTCAAGGCCACCGCCACGACCTGGCACTTGTTCAAGAAGAAGTCGATATGTGCCTCGGTAAAGTCCGCACGGGAAACGATGCGGGCCACCTCAAGGTAATTGCTATGGATGTTCTTCTGCGATATCTCGCTGGTAAAACTGGGGTTCACCATCGCTTGTTCAAGTTCGA
The DNA here is from genome assembly GCF_030687395.1 of Pseudomonas wuhanensis. GTDB lineage: Bacteria > Pseudomonadota > Gammaproteobacteria > Pseudomonadales > Pseudomonadaceae > Aquipseudomonas > Aquipseudomonas wuhanensis. The sequence continues at coordinate 5,759,450 of NZ_CP117430.1, forward strand.
ACAGACGTTCCCGCAAGTCTTTGCGTTCGAGCTTTTTTTCCTTGTTCCGCTGGATCAACGCACGGACCGCCAGCAGCAGGCTAATGGTCCGCTGCTGGCCATCGACGATGTTCTTGGTCTCACCTTCGTGGTGAAACACGATGGTGCCCAAGCGGTAAGCGGACTTGTCCTTATGGATGGCGATATCGGAGAACAGTTGATTGATGTTCTTGCCAGTCCACTTGTAGGGGCGCTGGTACTGGGGGATATCCAGCGCAGAATCCATGAGCAGTTCGTAAACGCTGATGATCTTGCTGGATAGTTCGGTAGCCTGCTGCGCTGGGGTCGCGTCCATGCTCAGGTTTGTCATAGCAGTCGGGTTCTTCCGGTTAGCAGTTCTTGCATCATGCCTTGCTTTAGAGCGAGGGTTTTGGTTAGGCGATGCTCTAGAGCGGCCAGTTCTTCGTCCATGTCGGACAGCACATTAGCGATGGCTGATTGTTCAGGAGGCGGTGGAAGTTGTACCTCTACAGTCTTCAGCGACTCCTTATTGAGGGTGTACCCCTTTACAGCCTGCTTACCGTAAAGTGAGAAGTCAGTTCTCCCGAGTGCGTAATAAAGGTAGTCCCCACTAGCTTGAAGATTCTTAAAGCTACAAATCGCCTCATTCGTGTAAAGATCACAACCCGCAAAACACAATCGCCCAATAGACAATTTGAAGCTCATCAAAAGCGTGCCTTTAGGTATGACTTCCATAGCCGACGCAGCTAGCTCGGTGATTTCCTCTTTAGACTCCGAAACCACTTTGCTCTGAAGATCTGATATAGAAAGCCACTTGTGACCTCGCCCCCAGAGTGCTTTGTTTAAGCGGGGCGGTGTACGCCCCATTGCGATTTCGCAAATCTCCCCCAACCGCTTCACTTCCCACTTACCGCGGAAGCCCGGAAGGCGAATTTTGCCGGTTAGAAGTTGCTGCATGGTGGCCTGTTTGAGGCCGCGCTTCTTGGTAATGAGCCGCTCAAGCGCATCCTGCAGCGCATCCATATCACCTAAAGCCGTCACGATGGAGCGCTGCTCTGCTTCTGCGAGAGGAAGTACTACCCAGAAATCTTTCAGATTACGAAGAGTCAACCCCGGCTTGCTTTGCCCTGACTGGCTTGCCCAAATCTGCCTGTTGCCAGGCGAGCCCGGCGAAAGAAAAAGACAGGCGTACCGCCCTAGATTCGTCTCGGATAACCGCACGAGCCCAACATGCTGACTGATGTATGCCTCATCGAACTCGTGCTCAACGAGCGCCACATTCCCAACACTGTTTCCAGTAATTGTTATCAATAAATCATTGCGCTTCACCCGAGTCCGACTTCCCTCCGCCCCTTGTGGCGGGATCACGAACTGACTGTCATCAAAATCGAGGCGACCTGCACGAACGTTCTGACTACGAATGAACAATGCTCCTTGGTCAGAATAAAAAGCTGCCCACCCACGAGAACCGCTCGTGATGAACTCAGACAATTCACCAAGCGGCTTTGCCGTCCACTCCTTCGGAATAACCCCGACCTCCGTCTGCTTGTACTCCGGCTTCACTGCCATACCGCCCCCATCTTTTTCAGATGCTCTTCAACGCGACTGGCAAGGGTGGCGACTTCATCGGTGAGCAGCGGCAACGGGGTGGCGTAGCGTTCGCTCAGCTCACGAATGCGCCCGGTCAGGGTTTGAGATACAAGATCCAGTTCGCCCTGTACGGCTACGGCCAGGGTAGATAGCCATTTATCGTCCACCACAAGGGTTTTGATCTCACCCTCGCTAAGCAGCGGGTATTTAGCGTGGATTTTATTATCGAGCTCTTCCTCGGCCCTTTTGAGTTCAGCCTTAAGGGTGCTTTGCTGATCGATCAACGCGTCGTATTCGGCCAATACCTTGAGTTCATCCTCATAATCCGAATCATTTCCAATCTCGCGCTGGCGTGCCTTGATGGCTTTGGCCGTGACCTTTTGTTTATCACCCTCGCCTTCGACCACTTCGCTGAGCGAGCCATCCTCGCCGCTGTGCTCTTCAAGCATTTCACTCAAGCTTTGCTCGACGCTGGCAAGCCGGGTTTCAAGGTCTTCAATGGCGTTGCGCTCGGCCATGAAATAGCGGGCAATCAGAATCTCGACCGGAATCAGGTCGGACTTGAAGCGGCGCTTGCCCAGGCAGTAGTCATGCTTCTCAGCCCAACCCAACTTGTTGTTCTTATCCTTTACCTTGAGGATTTCGCGCGCTTTGGCGGCGGCTTTCCAGCCGTCGGCGCTGATCAGGTAGCAGTCGTCCTGCAGGGTCTCGGCCCAGTAGTCCATCAGGTGCTGATAGATGTCGTAATGGTCAAGCAAAGGCGCTTTGGCGAAGGCACTGAGCAGGTCTTCGGACAGTGTGGCAATCAGCTCCTTGGGGTGGCTGTTGACTGCAAAACTCTTCAACTGAGGGGTACTGCCCGCCAGCCAGTGGTTGAACAGCTTATCGACGCCAGCTTTGAATGCAGTGAACTGCGGATGGCCGAAAATGACCGTTTTCACCTCAGGGCTCACAAGCTCAAAGTAACCGGGATGGCTAGCCGGCTTGAACAACGCCGCACGCAGGGTTGGCATCACCTGCCAGTAGCTGTCAAAGGCGTCGATGTCACGCTCGGGAATGCCACCGCGCAAATGGCCGTCGATATCCTGAATGTCCTCAGGCTCGGCACTGTCGATGTAGCGCGGCAGGTTGAGGTTGAAGTCGTTCTTGGGATCGCTGATTTCATCGAAGGTCACCATGCGCGCGTAGCGCGGCACATCTGCCATTCGGGTAAAGGCATCGACGATTTTATGCACATCCTGATCGCGCAAGCGATTCTTCGGGCCGTCCTTGATAAAGCCCTTGGCGGCATCGATCATGAAAATGCCTTTGCGGGCGCTGGCGTTTTCCTTGTCCAATACCAGAATGCAGGCGGGGATGCCTGTTCCGAAAAACAGGTTGGCCGGCAGGCCGATAATGGCTTTGAGGTAACCAGAGCGCACCAGCTGCTCACGGATCACCGCCTCGGCATTACCGCGAAACAGTACGCCGTGGGGCAGAATGCAGGCACCTTTACCGGTACTTTTCAGCGAGCGGATGATGTGCAGCAAAAAGGCATAGTCGCCCTGTTTGGCTGGCGGCTCGCCCCAGGCAAAACGCTGGTACGGATCTTTGGCGGGTGTCAGGCCGACGCTCCAGGACTTGACCGAGAACGGCGGATTGGCCACTACGTAGTCATAGGTACGCAGCTGCTCGCCGTCCTTGAACTTGGGCGAGGACAGCGTGTTGCCCTGCAGAATGTTGGCTGTCGGGAAGTCATGCAGGATCATGTTCATGCGGGCGAGACCGGCGGTGGTCACGTCCATCTCCTGCCCTTCCAGGGTGATGTGCTTGCCGGCCTGATCGGCCACTTTCAGCAACAGCGAGCCTGAACCGCAGGTGGGGTCATACACAGTTGTAGACCCCACAGCATTGGCCGGGCTAATACCAATGACCTTGGCGATGATGCGGCTGACTTCAGAGGGGGTGTAGAACTGCCCCTTGCTCTTGCCGCTTTCGCTCGCGAAGTGGCGCATCAAGTATTCGTAGGCGTCGCCGAGAATATCGTCGTTTTCGGCGCGGTTCTTCGAGAAATCCAGCTCGGGTTTCTGGAATATGGCCACCAGATTGGTGAGCTTTTCCACCATATCCTTCCCCTCGCCGAGCTTATTCGGGTCGTTGAAGTCGGGAAAATCACTGCGGGCTAGCCGGGTGTTGGCGTCAATCAGCGGCTGAATGATCTGTGTATTGATCTTATTGCCAATATCGGCGTTGCCCTTAAGAGCAACCATGTCCTTGAAACTGGCACCCGGTGGAATATTGACCGGTGGTGCGAAGTCATCCGAGCTACCGTACTTGTCGGAGATGTACTTGATAAACAGCATGAACAGGACGTAGTCCTTGTACTGGCTGGCATCCATCCCACCGCGCAGCTCGTCACACGAGGCCCAGAGGGAGGAGTAAAGATCGGACTTCTTGATAGCCATTGGCAATCCTGACTGGGTAAAGAATAAGTGCGCAGGCGCCCCCTGTTATGCGCTCGGGATAATGCCCATGGCGCCGGCGTTAGACGGGGGTCGACAGATATTTGTAGCGAAGCGGAGCGGAGCTTTACCTGCGGTTAATGGGTGAACCTTATCTACTTCGGTTTCGTCGGGCCAGCATTTCGCCCTTATTTCTGGTCTTCATCCACTGCCACAAGTCAATCAACCGAGAAGTCGCAGAAAGTGGGCGGCAGACTTGGATGCCGCGCACAGTAAGCCGGCGAGCCTCCGGCGCCAATACTGGACGTGTGCACAGGTAAGTAATCCGCTCACATCCCGATAGCACTATGCCGCTAGGCAAGCGCCACTTCGCTGGTTTTTGATCATTTGCAAAGCTCGGGATGAACTTGCCTGTATCCATAATTGACATCTCGCCCAGCACTGATTTTCCGCAGGCGGGCTCAGCGTGCTTTCAACAACGCCTCAAAATCCGAAGCCTGAATCTCCGAAGCCCCACTCAACATGTCCCGCGCCAACGCCCGTCGCTTACTCAGCAGCTCATCCAGCGTCGCCTCAAACGTCGGCATCGCCGCATCCCGAACCGTTGGGTAGTACACGTACACATCCTTCTCCTGCCCAATCCGATAGGCCCGATCCGTCGCTTGATCTTCCTTGGCCGGGTTCCAGCAACGAGTGAAGTGAATGACGTGGTTGGCCGCTTGCACGTTCACCCCAAAACCGACGGCGATGGTCGACAGGATGATGACTGCGAAACCAGGTTGCTCCTGGAATTGGTCGATCAGCCTCTGGCGGCTATTCGCGCTCTGACTGCTGGTACTGGTATCACCGTTAATGACGGTAGCGCGAAACCCGAAATGCTCTTGAATCGAGTGTTGCAACTCTCGCTGAATATCACGCAACTCGGTAAAGACAATGACCTTGTCGCCGTTCCCGGCTCTTTTGATCGACTCAAGCGTCTGCATCAACCACTGCAGCTTCGGCGAGTTGTCGCGCAGTCGTTTGTCTGGCTGAACGCTGTAAGGATGAGCACAAATGAGCTTGAGCTTGTGCAGCAACCCGAGCATGCCGGAGGTCTTTTGATCGAGCTGTTCTTCGATCTGCTGCTTCTGGCTGTACGCAGCTATTTCGGACAGGTACAGATTGCGCTGCAAGGCGTGCATGCTCAGTGAACGACATGCCGTGTCTTCGATTTTGGCAGGCAGGTCCTTGGCAATGTCTTGCTTGGTACGGCGCAGAGTCTGTGGGTCGATAAGCACGCGAAGGCGCTCCAGGGCAACCGTGTCACGCTCCAACGCGGCTTCGATTGGACGCTGATACTCGCGCCCGAACTGGTTCAAACCGCCCAGGAAACCTGGCTGAATGAAGTCGAAGAGGCACCAGAGATCTATCAGGGTGTTCTCGACAGGCGTACCGGTACACGCCACTCGAAATCTCGCCGGAATGGCTTTGATCGCCTGAGTCACCAGTGCCGCGGGGTTTTTCAGTTTCTGCGCTTCATCGCATACGACGATCGACCATTGCTGACGCGCCAGGGAAAACTCCTGATCGCGCAGTGTCTCGTAAGTCGTGAGGACGATTCGGGCGTCGCCCATCCAACCTGGGCGTAGCAAGTTTTTGATGCCTTTGGCTTTCAAGTCGGCAGGGATTTCTTCTTTCTTGAACTTCACTGCACTCAAGGCTGAGCCATAGAGCTTCAGCACTGGCAGCGCGTCAGCGAAGAAGAACCGGTAAAGCTCTCGCTCCCAGTTATCGAGCAACGAGACTGGGGCGACGATCAGTGTCGGCTTGTCCTGTGGGTACTTTTCCAGGTACCAGACCAGGAAAGTGAGCAACTGGATCGTTTTCCCCAGCCCCATGTCATCAGCGAGCAAGCAGCCTGACACGTCTGATGGGGACAAACGGAACAAGTGCTGCAGCCACGCCACGCCTTGAAGCTGGTGCTCACGCAGGACGACTTCAGGCTTGAGCAAGCCGGGCAACTCTGGGACTGCGTCCAAAGCGGCGCGAAGGGCTGCCTGACGAATCTGAACGTAGGTCGGTTCGTCAATGTTGTGGCCGATTTGCAGTACAGCGCGGCCCACTTTTTCCTGTTGCTGGACCAGACTGGTCTCGACAGGGGCGATCTTCTTCGACCAGGCAGCAAACAGTTGCTCGGCGGCGGCAATCGAGAGCGGTGTTTCGGACTCTGGCAAACAGACCGTTTCATCACCGGCAGCGCGAGCTTCGTCCAGTCGCTGTTCAAACGCTTCGAATTGAGCGCGGTCGGAAGGATCCCAACGCCCAAAGATCTCTGCGTCAATGCCCAGCGCCGCCACATCCTTCGGCAACCAGCTCTCGGTCGCCTCTTTTACGAGGAAAGGCGAAGTAATTCTTTGCGCTTCGCCGATGCCAGTTACACGATCGCCGTAAAGGGACAGGTCCAGGACAGAATCGAACTCGATACCCGCCGCTTCGTTTTGCCAACGCTTAAGCAGGTCGTTGATACCTGCCAACTGGCGTAAATCAAAATCGCTGAGCTCCAACTCATAGCCCTGCCAGAAACCGGCAGGCATGCCAGCGGCCAATTTCAGCTGCAGTTCATGCACGAACGGTGCGAGTTCATAGGCTGCTTTAAATTCAACTTCGATGGGCGCTTGCGGTGTTGGCGAGATTGGTTCGAGCGTCAGGTTTACCTGCTCAATGTGCTGTCCCGCTTCATCCAGTTTGGGTTCCAGATAAAAGCGATGAAAGAAGATCCCGGCCTCGACCAGTTCGTCTTCATAGCTCTGCGCATCCAGCACTTGTGCGGCACCATCGCCGAGTGCGCTGTAAGGGTTGCGGACGAAGGAAAGTGCATCGTCCCCAGCGACCCGACGCCCGGGCAACGAGCGCACATAGTCCAGTACAGATTTGACTTCAGGCTCAATCAGGACGTGGGTCAACGATCCATCATCACCGGTCACCCGGTATCGATCCTGAACCTGCTTGGCACCGTCGAAAATATCAAGCCAGTTTGCCGGTTGGCCTTCGAAGCTTGGTTGCAGCTCGATAACCGGCGTATTACCGACTGTCGATTTTCTCGGGTTGAGTCGCAGACTTTCAGGTTTGATCACGACGGTCTTATCCAGGAAGCCATCCATGCCGGCGCCCGCCTTGCGGGCCAACTTCCTGATGCTGGCCCAGCCGATCTGGTTGGTTACTTCACCCGGCTCATTTTGTTGAGCCAGGTAAAGTTGCCGTACTGCGCCAGTCAGCTTCCAGCACGACTCAGGCAAAATCTCCGCTTTTGCGTGGTACTGGAGGATGGCGCCCGTGCGCTGCACCTGCACATTGGCGTTGGATTGCGGATCACGCCATCCACTGACGGATACTTTGAAATCGTCGGAGGCAAGGCTGCCTTGGCTGCTCAGTTGAGGAATGAGAGCTGTCTTTGGCGGCAACCCCAATAGCAGCAGACTTGTTAAATGCTCTGGTTCATCTAGAAGCCGATAGAGTTCATCCCACGTCAGCAGCCAGCGATCGCTGAGTTGGGAGACGAACTCCTCTTCTTCCAGCTGATCCAGATAGCTCGCCAGCGGCCAGGACTCAGCGTTATCCGCCAAGCTCAAGGGATAGCAAATGCCCTGCTCCTCGATGGAAAAAACAGGCTCAGTATTTTCTACCGGCGAATTCGGCTGCAGGCCAATGCCTTTGAGGAAACGCTTGAGCATTACTGCCTCCAGAACCGGAGTGGCTGTTGATTGACGGGTTTGAAGCCTAGGCGTTGGAGCGCAGCAACGGCGGCTTGATCATTGTCATCAAGCTGGACCTGAAACGCACCGCCGCGCGCGCGCTGGTCGTAGACTTTGTGTTTGACCGACTTCAGGGCGTTACGGACTTGGTCTTCAAAAGGCAATGGTTTGGCTGAACCTGGCGCTCCGGCCTGACTTTGAATGCGTATGCCTAATTTTTCGAGCTTGTCATCGAACTTGCTCAGCCAACCCTCGATGCGGTCCGGACGGCCAGGCGCAGGTGAATGGGGCATCCACTCTATCGTTCGATGGCGCTGCTTAAGTTCTTTGGTGAGTTCAAGCTGGGACTTGTCTGGGTTAAACGGCGAATCCTCCGCCTTGTACACAAAGCAGGCATTACCCGTTCCCGAAAACTCCACGAAAAAGTAGCCACCAAGCTGCATCACCACAGCATTGTTGTGCCCAGGACCGCCTACCAGCTTGCTCAAGCGCCCTTTGTTCTTCTCACGAAAATGGACGAAGTCCCGCCCACTGTCATGCCAGGCATCCGAACCCATGACGATTCGGGTGTAGCTCATTTGGTTGGCAAATCTTAACCAGTAATACAGACGCGACTGATCAACCTCGGAGTCTCCCTTCAACAGGTTGAAGAAGTGCTCAAGATCTTCCTTCGCGAACCACGCAACGACCATTGCACAGACATCTTTTTCAACGTACTGCAGCCAGCTGTTTTGTCTGGAACGGATCTGAGGGCTGCCCCAGTTGTCGAGGGCGACCTGTTTGAGCAGCGACGACGGTTTCTCTCGATACGCTGCCAAGTGATAACGCGACAGGCATGCACTCAGAATGTCGTTCATGTACCGCGGATGCTGCCGGCCGATGTCGACAAGGTCGGCTAAGCGCTGAGAAAACTCGGCGTCATCCAACATAAAAATACGAGAGATAAGTACGTTAAAGATCCTTCGCCACAGCCAACTGCTGTCAGGGATCTGCGCAATCGTCTGCAATGCCGAAAGGTCGCTGATCTCTCCCTTGAACATCTGGTCACCCAGCCTGGCACCTGCCTGCTCGGAGAAAAGCTCCTGATGCTGCTGGACGATGTGAACCCATTCCTTCTCGCGTTTTTGCTGGCCTCTGACGCATTCGAAGCCAAGCTGAACGTCTTCCCGCAACAGACACCAGTTGGCGCTCTTATCAGGCGTGGCGGCCTCGTACCCAAAGTAACTAAAGCACAGCGCCAACCAGTCTCGGCGGCTCAGCCTCCGCTTTTCGATACGGTGATGGATTTCTTTGTGCACTCGGCCAAAAAGCTGGTCATCGTCCAGTATCGGTCCGACTCGCTCACTCTTGTCCGAGAGACCGGCAAAAACCAAACGCCATTCTGAGGCGTTGAGTGGGAGTACATTGCGGAATTTGTTTATCGCAGCGCGGCGCTTTTCCTGAGGTGGCGGCAAAGCTTTTTCAGCGCGTTCGAATCTTTCGTAAAGATCAACTCCCGCAGCCCCCAGACGGGGGAATCGCGCCAACGGTTCAGGCGCCGGCCCCGTGCGATGTGCCAACAGACTCAGGTTAATAGCGGCGGAAAGCCTCGCGATTGGGCTGGTCATCGGCTCATCGCCAACTGACACTTTTCCATATCAGTGTTATTGAACACCGGTACCTCTGGCTTGAGGTTGTCCTCCTTTTCCTTCAAGCCAAAGAACTGCATGCGCAACTCCACTCGCCGGCTTTCTTCCTTGGTGTCCTTTGCATTGTTGAACGACACACCGCCCGCCAGGAAAATCGATCTGATTTGCTGTTGGTGCTCTGGCGACAATCCGACTTGGAGCGGGCTGCGGCTATCGAGCAGACTACACATCACCCACTCTGAACGCTGCAGTGAAAGGTGCAGGTTATAAAGATAAGAACCGTCGGTGTCTGTCGATCCCTCGATCACAACCTGTTTGAACCACTTTCGGCCTTCTTCACTGTTAGCCGCGTCCAGAATCATCGGCACAACCTCCTGAAGTGCCGACTGGCCATCGTTGCTCAGTGCGTACTGGTTATGCCCAAATCGGCCAGCATCGCCGAAGCTAATCCGATTGTCCTTACAGTCCACAACGATGGTTTTACTGGCAGTCTTCGCCTTAAGGCTCAGGTGCTCGCAGATCTGACTGATGTCCCTATTACGTTGCTTCTCTCCCTGCTCCGCTTGGTTAATACGCTGCGTCACAGAACTCAAAGCCGCCACCATGACCACGAGAAATAGAATCATCATCGCAGTCATCAAATCAGCGAAGGAGATCCAGAACGGCTTCTCTCCCTCGTCTTTTGAACGGACAACCGAAGGCATTTGCTTACCAAACATCGACTAGCCTCCGTTACTGCCTGATTCGTTCCATGATGTCGCCGAAGTCTTCGAGACTTTCCTTGACCCCTTCTACACCGCCAGCGAGGCTCTTGACTGCTTTATCGAGCTCGGCATCCAGACTACCCAGCGTTTGTCTCAAGGTCCGATCCATACCATCACCGAACTCTTTAAAGCCGTTACCCAACACACCACTGATGTTTTCCAGGTATTCATAAACTTCACGGTTAAGCGCCTGCATCCGCTCGCTTTGCACCTTCAGGTCCTGGAGATACTGGCTGCGGCCGCTGGCCTCCCCTTGCGCGCTTGCGACAACCCCTTCGATGACCGCGAGAGTTTTCGCCAACGCTTCACGATTGTTTCGATAGTCCGCGACCACGGTGTTCAACTCACGTGATGCCTGTGCAAGCTCAGTACCTGCGCCCTGGACTGTGCCCATCAGCCCCGCAGTCGACTCACTGGCACGCGCAACGCTTTGTCCGGCCGTTTCAAACCGCTCAGCCGCCGCCCGCATCTTGTCTGCGCCTAGCTGCATGCTCTGCAAATGCTGCTCTGTTTGGGCACTCAATGCCTTAACGGTGTCCTGTGCAGATTTCTGTTGCTCTGACACTGTTTGCAGCAACGCCTTGACCTGTTCGTCAAGACCGCCCACCAAGTCACGGGTGCCTTGATGCAGGTCAGCCTGTGCAGCGCGGGTGGTTTGATCCATCTGCTGCTGGCCGTGCTCCAATTGCTTGAAGACTGCCGAGAGTTGCTCACCCAGCACCTCAACGGAGCCCGCAATTTTCGCCATGGTTTCCTGTTGACCTTGGCCGATGTTCTGCTTGATCGACTCAACAAAAGCCTGGAGATTCTCAGCCATTGCCTGTTGGCGAGCCTCGCTTTGAGCAAACAACTTCTCCAACTGCTCGGCCATTCGAGCACCTGCCCCCTCCCCTTCGTTGCCGATACGGACAACCGAAGCCTGGAGATTGGCGAGCATCTCGTTCATCCCCGCTTGCATGGCGTTCTGTCCGGCCTGCATATCGGAGAGTAACTGAGCGATCATAGTCGAGCTGTTTTGGGTCGAGGACTCGCTAGCCGAACGCATATCTTGGATCAGCGTCGAAAAGCCTTGCTGCATCGACTGCATGGCGGCAACGGACTGACCCATCAATTCGTGTAGACCGTTGAACTGTTGGCCGAACGTACCTTCCAGCTTGTTCATAAAGGCAACTAGAACATCCTGAAGAAGGTTCTGTACTTGCCCTGACTGGTCGCCACTGGCGGCCTGAACCGCGCCCGCGATAGCTTCAAGGGGGGATTTGAGACTGTTCTCAATCGCACTGCTTACCTGATCGGCCAACAATTGCCCAGAGTCACGGTAAGTCGTTGACAAGGTATCCGCTAATTTGAGGCTTTCGCGGACTTGGGTATCAACGAGGTTCTGCAGCATTTCCCGCAGATCGGTTACCAGGCTATCCTTGAGCTGACGGGTTTGCACGGAGCTTTCAGCACTCGAGCGCACGAGCTCCGCTAGATATTCCTCACCGACACCGCTGTCGAAAAGCCCGTCGATGGTTTCGTTGAACGCTTCAAGAAGCCTGTAGCATTGGCCCAGACGCCACTTTTCAGTAATCGTGACGGCTATAGAGGCCATGATTGAAATAAAGGAGCCGATGAACGCAAACAACACGTCCTTGAGCAGCTTATCGACGCTGGCATTTACCTGCTCGGGGGTGCTTGGATCAAAATGCTGTAGGCCTAGCATCAAGCCGAAGAAGGTGCCGACAATACCGATGCCGGTCAAAATACCAGGCAGGTGTTTATAAAACTCGGTTCCCAGCGGGGTATCAACCACGCTTTGAGGTGAGAAAAAATGCGCGGCTCCGGCGGTGGCGCGCGACCGGACAAGAACCTGTTCGCCTTCTTGAAACTCAAACTGGTCGTGCAGCGTTTCAGCGTATTCGTGCCAAGAGTGCTCCAGCTTGCTTCCATTGAACAGTCGCTCCAATTCAGAGCGCCGTTGAGACGGGGCGAGCGCTTTCACACCGTGCACACGTTTAGTCAGTTTTTTCAGCTGACTGCTAAGTTTGAAGGATGGACAAAAATAACGGACAAAGTACCAAGCGCACAAAATGAAAACGAAGCCAACTACCGTTATTGGCGCGATCAGCTGCTCGGAGCTTGCTGCACCCCATAGATGCAACAGCGTCGAAAAATCCATACTTTCCGCCTTCAATTTAGCAATTTTTTGATGTTCGGGACGCTTGCAACAACCACATTGATGCGTCAATCGCCAATCCCGTTGGTGATCGATGACAGCACCTTGCTCGGCACGCGTTTTTCAGGGCACAACAAAGTCGGAAAGGAAGGACGGTAGTTTCACTACGACTGATCAGGAACCTTCCGTGGACAAATGTTAGAAAATCATGTCCTTATGCCAGCACCTTAGCCTGAGCCTTGACCGTCGTAAAGCCGGACGCGATCAATGGATCCCTGATCTGAGAGATCCGATAGGCTTATCGGGTGTGCTCCGCCACCACTTGCGAACCATCAGCTCAATACGAGCGACATCTTGAGGAGTTGGAGCAAAAGCGCATTTGCCGTACGCGACAGCAATAAGGCACGCGCCGACTCGCCAGAGCGGGTGAAGGAATGAACCAAGCGCCAGCAATCGCTATCAGTAGCCGCTGGTTCCACTCAAAAGCGAAATCAGAAGTACAGCTGTGGAATTGAGCTTTGGTCGACGTAAAGGCAGGAATTTAAGAAGATTCGCGAATGGTATTCCATAAGGTATTCCAATAGAAAATCCAACCGAAAATAATCAATAAAAATCAATACGATACATAATCAATTCAGATTACCCCGGCCCACCAATCCGAAAACGACAAAGCCCGCCAAGTGCGTAATGCTGTTCACTTAAGCATTTGAGTCTCAGCTGGGCTTATCCGAAAATCCGATGCCAGATATCTGGCATCGGATTTTTTATGTCTGTTCAACAGGACCTGCTCGACCTCGGCGACCTTTTCAACTTCTGCGACCTGAGCACCTTCACCCAAAACATCCCCATAGAGTGGGTCGCGTCTGCGCTGGATCTTTCCAGTCAGGCCACCATTCGTCGACGTCGCCTGCCCGCTGACCAAGTGCTTTGGCTGGTGCTCGGCATGGCGCTGTTTCGTGATGAACCGGTTCACGAAGTGGCCAGACGTTTGAACATCTGCGCCCAAGGCCTGGCCTCTGACCACCTGTTGGCCCGTAGCGGTCTGACCGAAGCGCGTAAGCGGCTCGGCGCCGATCCCGTTGAGTGGCTGTTCCGCAAGACGGGAACCCAATGGGGCGCGGAGCGCTATGACGGTGACGCCTGGCATGAACTGCAGGTGTTCGCAGTGGACGGAGCACTCTTGCGCACCCCGGATACGCCCGAGCTTCGGGACCACTTCGGGTCGGGAAACACCCCGAGCGACCGCCAACTCCGTTTCCCATGCTGCGCCTGGTGGCGTTGATGAATGTACGTTCGCACGTGATCCTGGATGCGCAATTGAGCCCTTACCGACGCAGTGAAATGCGCTTGGCCGACGAGTTCCTGCAGCAGATCCCCGATCACTCGGTGACGTTGTTCGACAAAGGATTCTGGGGGGCCGAACTGCTGTCGAGCCTGAGCAGTGCTGGTAGCAACCGTCATTGGTTGATCCCGGCAAAAAAAGGAATGGTCTGCGAAGAAGTGACCCGCTACAGCCAGCACGATCGTTGGGTGCGCATGAAAGTCTCGCCGCAGGCCAGGAAGCGAAACCCGACCCTTCCAACGCATTGGGAGGCCCGCGAAGTCAGTTATGAAATTCAAGGCAAGCTAAAGACCGTCATGACGTCATTGCCGGCTAACGCCTACAACGCCAAGGCCGTGGCCAAGCTGTATCAGGAACGCTGGGAGATCGAATTGGGCTTCAGGGACATCAAGAGCTCGATGCAGCAGAACGCAGTGACCTTGCGTAGCAAAAAAGTCGACTTGGTCTATCAGGAGGTTTGGGGACTTTTGTTGGCTTATAACGTGATTCGTCGGGAAGCCAGCCAGGCGGCGGTGGCGTTTGGCCGAGCCCCCTCGGACATTCGTTTCAAACCGGCTTGCCAGTACATTGCCGTGCAACTGATAGTGATGGCAGCGGCCAACCCGATTTCAGCCACAGGCAGACGATTGGCAGAGTTAAGGGCAGGTATCGGAGGATTGTTTCTGGATCACCGTCCAAGACCTTCAAGGCCAAGGACGGTGAAAATATCAAAGACCCGGTTTCCAGTAGACCGTAAGGCTGCTCCGCTTAAGTGAACAGCATTACGCCAAGTGCGGGCTTTGTTGCATCTGGCGTTTGGTAAATTGTCAGCTATCCCGCATCCCTTGAGCGAGGCTTGCCCGCGAAGAGGCCAACCAGATCAGCACAAATCACCCATGGCCAAAGATGCAACCGTCGCCGCGATCGACTCTATTTTTTTCTGCACATCTCAACATCGCTCTGCATTTTCAGCTCAGTGTCGATTCCCAGCCGATACCGGCAGTAGTCAATGATCCACTTTCGCTCTTCGTCCGTGAGTCGCTCGACTTGCCTGATCTCTCCATCGTTGGCGTGGATGTTGTAAAATTTCATCTGAAACGTCGGGTGTTTTTTGATGAAAACAATGGTCTCAATATCGCCATCTTCAAGTGCTTCGTAGTAGCCGACGTAGAGCACAACCAATACCGCCAACACTGCAGCAATCAATAGCTTTTTCATTCTTGCGGCGCCGGTGGAGGCAACAGTTGAGTCTTGGTTCGGAGGTTTCTAACCAATTCCATACCAATATTTCCTGGACAGATTTTTCCCTCGGACGCTTGCCCTGGATACTCCCTATGACCACCAAAGTGCTTGATGACGAACACGCTCTTCAGCGCGTCGATCAAGTGCATCAACGCGACGATTTGAGCATCCGGAATCACGTTTGTGGTGCTGTAGCCGATGCTGTCGAGGGCAACTCGTCCTTTCGCGACCCAGTCGCCCCCCTCCTCCGGTGTCGTCAGGTTTTCCAGTAACACAATGCCGATCAAACCAGTGTTGAACTTCAAAACGCTCGAACCCTGAAGCCGAATGTCACGACCTTCGAAAATCTGTCCGGTGCAATCGATCCCGTAGTGGTAGCCGATATCGTCGTACTTCTGACTCAGGTGGCCTTTTTGGATCTCCTGCATCTGCTCTGCACCGGGTGTGCAGCTATGGCTCCGCCCGGCATGGTGCAGGGCAATCATGCTGTAGTCCCAATCCATGACCATATCCGGCTTGCCTTTCACCGCGCCCCAAGATGATCGCTCGACGAACGTCGCGTTCAGTGATCGAACCTTTTTGATAATCGCCTCCCGTGTAGCGGCCCGGTCGTTCACAGTGATTGGAATCGGACACATGAACTCGCCAGGTTTGATCTCCTGTGCAGTTGCTTGAGTCGCAAACAGAGCGGCCATCAGCGCTCCTCCGACAGTTCATGAAGCGTTCGGGCCGGAGCGTTGAACTTGATGTGAAGGGAGATTTTTGCGTCTGGCGTGGGTGTCTTTACATGCGCTATGCCGTTGGCATCGGTCACGCCGGTTGTCTCTACGCCGTTGATAGTCGCCACATAGTCGCGGAAGGACAGCGGATCGCCTGTTTCACTATCAGTGATACTGAACGACTGCCCGTAGGCTTTCTGAATGGAGAGAGGCACGGGAGGTATAAACGGTGCCGGGGTATGCGAGTCGCCAATGATCACCGTGCCTGAGCCATCGATCACGACGTCTCCGTGAGTGCCCACGGTATCGACTAGAGCGGCGTTTTTGCCGTTGATGAACACAGTAGCTGCTACGCCTGAGATCAAGGCGCTGCCACAGGTGCAGGAATCGCCTTTACGGGCGGCGGCGAGCCCGTCGAAGAATACGTCAGAGGATCCGGAGGCGATGGCTTTGGCGCCATGTCCGGGCATTGGGCAACTGGTCGGATCGGTGATACGTGCGGCTGGCTTTGCCATGCATGACTCCCTGTCAGCGGTGTTCAACGATGGTCGACTTTAGCAGAATTGTTCTAAACACAGGCTCATCCGCTCCGTCCTAGGAAATTTCCCGCAAAACGCATCGACTTCCATGAACTAGCGGGCGCTGCTCATCGAGGATAGCCTTCAGGTGTCGCTGCAAATCAGCGATTGGGCTTTGACAGGCCGAAAAGTGTAACCTTTCACTCCTCCTGATCAGGCAGCATGCTCACGCGCATGCGGTCTTGTTTATGGCGGCTGTGCGTGGGGCATCTTCGGATGCACCGGGTTCTTACACTACCGGTCTGTCAACCCGCGCACAGCTGCCACCCAACTCTGTTTGACAGCAGAGAGGTGGCTGCCTCCAAAACTAGTGTAGGAGCATCACCATGAAGAAGATCACCCCCAATCCTCCAGAAACCGATACCCCTTCAGAAGCCGAAACCCTCGACCTGACCCAACTCTCCAAAGCCACCCAACGCGCCGTCAGCGCCCGCTTGCGCAACCCGAAACAACCCGATCCCGTGAGCCATATTTTCACCATTCTCCCCGACGTCGACACACCCACCCTGCTCGCTCACGCCAGCGAAACCCTGGCCTCCATGAACGTCATGACCACCGACCTGGCCGACCAGCTCGAAGGCTCCCATCGCAATGTGGCATTGGCGATTCAGCAACTGGCCGTGCTGGCCGAGATGTTGATCAATCGAGCGCTGGATAACCTCGATTCGCCCACGCCGGCGGTCACGCCCGTCTGCCGCTGAATGATCGCGCTCGCTGATCGAATGGAGGTTTTGTCATGGATCGATACATGCCGGTCACCGGCATCGACTGCACCATCGCGTCGCTGCTGATCGACACCGAAGCGCCGCTGGACGTGCTGCATGAAACGGCGGCCTACCGCATCCGCACCGCGACTCAGTTGCTGGAGAGCTTCGCCGTCAGCGAAGGCGTTCACAGTGAGCTGGCGCGGGTGTTGGTAACTTCGTTGCGCGACGGCTGCGATTTGCTGGATGTGGTTGGGCGACGGTTGCAGATGCAGGTTTCGGCGTTATAACGAACCCCGCACAGGAAGACGTTTCTGCTCCTCACACAACAAGGCACCTGACGAAAATATCGCAGGTGCCTTTTTTCGATTGAGCGGATAGAGATGTTCTGAATGCGTGACATCTGGAGCAAAATGTTACGCATACGAAACAATATGGCACCTGATGACTCAACAATAGGTTTCATAATCTGTAACTTACTGTCGACTCAATGGACGCGCAGCAGACACGCTTTCGCTCTAGTGTGGAAAAGGGTTTCGCTGTCGGACTTGAACCACGTCCCCCTGGGAAATTTCCCGCAACCCGTAGCGACTTCCATGAACTGGCGAACAAAGTTTCCGGCCGATAGTCTTCACGCTTCGCTGCAAACCCTGCGGACGGTTTTGACAAGCCGAAACAGCGTAAGGATCCCTAACCCCCATGGAACGCCCTTATGAAAAAAATCACCCTGACATTAGTTGAAAATCCGGCCACTTCAGAGCCTGAAACCCTTGAGCCAACCCAACTCCCCCAAGCCACCGAACGCGCCGTCAGCGCCCGCCGGCGCAACCTGAACAGGAACATCTTCAGCGTCCGCCCCGACGTCGACACGCTCACCCTGCTCGCTCATGCCAGCGAAACCCTGGCCTCCCTCAACGTCATGACTATGGACTTTGCCGACCGACTCGAAGGCCCACAGCGTAATGTGGCACTGGCGCTTCAGCAGTTGACGATGCTGACCGAGCTTTTGGTCAACCGAGCGCGGGACAACCTCGATCCGAACGCGTCGGTGGCCGTAGGCGAGCCTCCCGTCCTTCACTGAAGGATCGCGCTCGTTGATTGAGCGACGGCTACAGACGCAGATTTCGGCGTAGAAAAGCAAAATGGGCGACCTCATTGAGGTCGCCCATTTTTGTTGATGCCGTCGTTGCTACTTCTTGAAGCCCAAGTCCTGAATGCCCTCATCGCCGCTCAACGTAGTTCGGGATGGAGCGCACATCGATGTTAATGCGCTATGCCGGCAGGTCTTTGTTGCTACCCAAAAGTCAGTGCAAATGGCGCCGCCGCTTTTTGGATGGCACTGACTACATGAGGGGGCTGTTGGGCAACGCATCTTCATCGTAGCGGTAAATGAAATCCTCAGAGCTGGTGAGGATTCGGCCGCTGCTCCCCTCGGGGGTACTGACTTTGAGCGAGGTCATTTTCATTTAGAACAGCTCACCAAGTTCTTCCAGAGTCGGCATGGCTGCCGGAATGACAGCAAGTTCGCAATCCAGAGCACCTAACACCCGCGCATAAGCACTCATGCTCACGGAAAGAGAGCCCTTCTCTACTGCGATGACTTTCTGCCGAGTCAGCCCGGCGAGTTCGGCAAGATTTGCTTGCGTCAGGCCACGATTCATACGCTTTTCGCGTATTTGCTTACCTAAGCGGCAGATCAACAAAGAATAATCCATGTTCCGTTACCGTGACATTTACATTCAAATGTACCGTATGCATAACATTAATACGACTCTAGAGTATTTCACTCACTCAGAGGCCGATTGGCGGCGGATCCATTCACCTTAAACAGCTGAGGTACCGGACACGCCGGAGGGCAGTCATCCACATGAATTTTTCTTCACCCCACCGCCTCTCTCCAACCTGTACATTCCTCTCGCTCATTCAAGAAACTACGGTTTGCCCGCCCTCCCGCGGGCTTTTTTTTGTCTGTCGTTTTGTTAGCGGTGATCTCAAGTGACCGGCGCACGGGCGCGGGTGCCTCAGCGGTACAAACACGAATCCTGCTCCGCACACCGCGCCAGATAACAATGCAAGGCCGTTCACGATTCGTTCAACATTCCCCCCCTATGCTCAAGCTTCCCGGTCCCCTGCTCGGTAGCCAGAAACTCATGTCACGTCCCGCCTCGTCGCTGTTTCTGCTCGCCGTTCTGCTGTTTTTCTTCGCGTTGGGCAATCACCAGTTACAAGGCTCCACGGAGGCCCGGGTTGCCGGGATTGCCATGCAGATGCATCTGGATAACGACTGGGTGACGCCTCGTTTGTTCGGCGAACCGTTTCTTGAAAAGCCGCCCTTGAGTTTGTGGCTCGATGCCGGGGCGATTCGCGCATTTGGCGGTACGCCTTGGGCGGTGCGGCTGGCGTCGGCGTTTGCCGGGCTCTTCAGCGTGATGCTGCTGTACGCGATGCTGCGACGGTTCGGCCGGCCCGAGGCAGTTGCGTGGACGGCGGGGATACTGCTGGCGACCATGGCCAGCTACTGGAGCAATGTGCGCGGCGTCGGTGAAGACGCGTTGCTGGCCCTTGGTGTGACCATGGCGCTCTTGGCGTTCTTTCAGGGGCAACGGCACTCGTCCGTTGGCAACGCGTTACTGTTTGCTTCAGGGATCGCCATCGCGACCTTGAGCAAGGGCGTACTGGGGCTGGCGATGCCGGGTGTGGTGATCTTCGCGTACCTGTCGGCCGAAACCGTGATGGACAAACGCCTGAAACTTTCGGACTGGCTGCGCCCCGGTCTGTTGACGCTGCTGGGGCTGGTGCCGTTGATGATCTGGCTCGCGCTGCTGTATCAACGCGGTGGGGCGCATGCCGTGGGGGAAGTGTTGCTGACCAACAGCGTCGGGCGCTTCAGCGGTTCCTTCGTCGAGGCCGGGCATTACGAACCGTTCTACTACTATCTGGCCAAGCTGCCGGAGGCCTTCCTGCCCTGGAATATTCTGGTGTACCTGGGGTTGTGGCATTTTCGCAAAAGCCTGATGGCCAATCGTTACCTGTTGTTCTTCACGGTGTGGCTGCTGGCGCAGTTCGTCATGCTGACCCTGGCGTCGAGCAAGCGCACGGTGTACCTGATGTCCATGACGCCTGCGGCGGCGGTGATCGCTGCAGAGTATGCGAACGTGCTGTTCGAACGACTCAAGGCCCACATCGAAGCCCCGACCTGGCTGGGAGTCATTGCCCGGCACCGTCGCGGTGTTGTCATGAGCGTACTGACCGTGGTGATCGGCAGTTACCCCGCCGCGGCTCAATGGGCATTGCCTCACGCCGATCGCAAACTGTCCTTCCTGCCGCTAACGGAGCAGATTCAGACGTTGCGGGCCAGCGGGCAACAGGTCGCGTTGTTTCAGGCCAACGAACGGGTGGGCGGCGCCAGCGTTTTCTATACCCAACGCGTGCTCGAGGGCCTGGATACCGAGGCGCAATTGCATGAGTTTCTGCGCGCTTCATCTTCCAATGTGGCGCTCATGGCCGGGGCACATGAACCCGCCGCGCCCTTGAAAGTGCTCAAGACCATGAAGGTGGGACGTCAGGCTTACTACTTTGTAACCCTGTAAACGGCTCAACAACAGGTGACGCAACCTTCTGCAGTACAGGCAGCTCCAGCCGCGCCCGCCCATAAAACGCCAACGCCGTCAGCAAACATGCCAGCCATACAAAGATTCCGGCCCAGAAGGTGTGGGACATGTAGTGCCACCCCTGTAGAACCCGCGTTGTGCCATAAACGAAACCGAGCAGCAGCGAGCCGTGCATCAGCGCTTTGGAATACCGCCAGCGATAGCGGCGCGCCACGAAGTACAGCGCGAGCATGGTGAAGCCGCCCGACGCATGTCCACCCGGCCAGCAACGACCGTCGCCGGCGACTTTCAGCAAATCGAAATTCTGGTACCACTCCTTGTGTTCGATTTTTCCGGCGTACTGAGTCGTTTCGACCGGGCAATACACACTGGTGTGGCCTTTGAGGTAGTGGATAACGCCAGTGCTGATGGAGAACGCGAACACCACATAGAGGAAGTCCCGACGGTGTTTACTGGCGAACCGAAGCACCGGTGCGATTTTGATTTTTTCCAGAAGTGCGATGATCTTCGAATGTTTTTCAGCCTTCAGACGCGGCCAGAGAAACGACAGCAAAGCGCCGATCATCGCGACCTCACCGGTCCAGTTCGGAATGATCCGCGCCCATTTATGGGTGATTTTCTCGAACAGATGAACATGCTGTAACGGAAACACCTGTGTGGCCGGATCATAAAAAAGATCGCTGAAGGCGATGTCGATTCTAGTCAGGTCAAACAGCAGGAACACCACGACCGCGCAGGCCAGCGGAATACCAAAGTTCACCCAGTAAAAGCGGTAACGGGAAGAAGTCAGCATCGTACGTCCTGATCCAGAGGGATGATGAAACTCACTCGGTGGTTACCGAACGCCAGTCCGAAGCCTCGATGAAACCGAGCATGTGTGGCGGCTGAGACTTTTTGGCGGAGATAAACAGCGAGGCGCCGTAACCAAGGGTCGCGGTCGGTAACTTGAGGTCTTTTTCCAGTTGCGCCATGCATTCGCTGTGGGTCACCAGAATCAGGTTGCGTCCGGCCTTTTTGTGCGCCAAGGCATCGCGCAGCATGCTGCCTCTGCAGTGGACCAACCAGTCTTCGTCGACGCCGACCTTGTTGAACATGTAACCGGCGGTTTGCGCCGTGCGCATCACCGGGCTGTTGTAGATGTCGGCCCGATCCAGGCCCAAACGCTCGAACTGCGCACCAACACTCACTGCCACGCTACGGGAGCGATCGGTGATGCCGTCATTGCCGCTCAGGCAGGCAGCCGTGGAGTGATCGCAGCGCTCGACGTGGCGCACCAGCACAATCATGTCGCCCTTGGCCCAACCGGTCGCCAACGCGCGAGCACCCGCCACGTTGCCATGGGCCAGGTCAGGGACGGCGGCGGGTCGCAACAGCCAAACCGTTAGCGGGATAACCAACAAGGCAGATGCCAGCACGACTGCGGCATTTCGATAACGGGCTAAACGGCTCAGATCGATCGAGCGTTTTATCCCGAACAGACTCAGTCTCAATTCCACATCAGGCCGCCTCGCTGGCATGCACCACTGTCATTCGTTGTCGCGAGGGTAAAGAGGCGCGCGTCGGTAGCCGGTGAAACCCATGTGAAAAAAAGCTTAAAACCCGCCTAAAAATCTTGTTACAGAATCCACCCAACAAAATCCTTTCAGCTCTCGCGATTACTGCCGATACAGACCTGCTAACCCTTTGCTGGCTCTTAAAACAACAATCTTCCAGCCAACCGACGATCAAGAAGCACAACGTTCCTGGAGGAATATTGATGAATAGCTGGTTCGGTAATATCAGCGTGAACCTGAAACTGGGCCTGGGATTCGGCCTGGTCCTGGCACTGACCTGCGTCCTCGCCCTGACCGGCTGGACGAGCCTGGGCGGGTTGATTGACCGCAGCAACTGGATGAGCGACATCACCGCGCTCAACGCTGGCCTGACCAAGCTGCGCGTGGTTCGCCTGCAATACATGCTGACCAACGGCGACGAAACCGCCGCACAGAATGTGCAGACAACCCTCGACGGCTTCATCGCTCAGCAACAAGCGTTGCTGTCGAGCTTCAAGAGCCCGGAAAACGTCAAGCTGCTCAAAGAGCAGAGCGCGACCATCAGCGCTTACCAGATATCCCTGAACAAAATGCGCAGCGCCTACCGCACCGGTAACAGCGCCCGCGACGCCATGGGCGCCAATGCTGAAACCGCCAGCAAGTTGATTGAAGCGATCAGTACCCGCGTGCAGCAAATGCCCCTGAGCGACCAACGCTTCGAACAGTTCCAGGCCATCACCGCGGCCAAGGAAGCGTTCATCCTGGCTCGCTACGAAGTGCGTGGCTACACCGCCAGCACCAACGCCGAGACCGAGCAAAAAGCCGTCGCCCAACTGGACACGGCCATCGCCAGCCTGAAACAACTCAGCGTGTATTTCGCCGAGACCCAGCAAGATGCTCTGAGCCAGCTGGAAACCGCGCTGAGCAACTACCGCAGCGCCTTGCAAGCGTATAAAGCCGCCAACACCGATGCGGTGCAGGCACGCAAGGAAATGACTGAGCAGGGCGCCACCATCGTGAGCCTGAGCGATCAGCTGTATCAGATACAGCTCGACCGCCGCGACGCCGAAAGCGCCCAAGCCCGCACGCTGCAATTGATCAGCACCTTGCTGGCGTTGCTGGTGGGCGTCATTGCCGCCGTGATCATTACCCGTCAGATCACCGGCCCGTTGCGCGATACCCTGGCCGTGGTCGAGCGCATCGCCAGCGGCGATCTGTCCCAGGACGTCAAAGTCACTCGCCGCGACGAACTCGGCGTGTTGCAGCAAGGCATCGCACGCATGGGCGTGACCTTGCGAGATTTGATCAGCGGTATCCGCGATGGCGTCACCCAGATCGCCAGCGCCGCCGAAGAACTGTCAGCCGTGACCGAGCAAACCAGCGCCGGGGTCAACAGCCAGAAGATAGAGACCGATCAGGTGGCCACCGCCATGCACGAGATGACTGCCACGGTGCAGGAAGTCGCGCGCAACGCTGAAGAAGCATCCCAGGCCGCAGCCGCCGCGGATGGCGAAGCGCGAGAAGGCGATAAAGTCGTCAACGAAGCCATTGCCCAGATCGAGCGCCTGGCCAGCGAAGTGGCGCGCTCCACTGAAGCCATGAGCGTACTACAGCAGGAAAGCGACAAGATCGGCAGCGTCATGGACGTAATCAAGGCCGTGGCCGAGCAGACCAACCTGCTGGCCCTCAACGCCGCCATCGAAGCGGCCCGTGCCGGTGAAGCCGGTCGTGGTTTTGCCGTGGTGGCCGACGAAGTTCGCGGCCTGGCCCAGCGCACGCAGAAATCCACCGAAGAAATCGAAGGCCTGGTGGCCGGCCTGCAGAACGGCACGCAACAAGTGTCGGCCGTGATGAACAACAGCCGCGCCCTGACCGACAGCAGCGTGGCGCTGACTCGCAAGGCCGGCGTGTCACTGGAAAACATCACCCGCACCGTGTCGAATATCCAGTCGATGAACCAGCAGATCGCTGCCGCCGCCGAGCAACAAAGCGCCGTGGCCGAAGAGATCAGCCGCAGCATCATCAACGTACGCGACGTGTCCGAACAGACCGCCGCCGCCAGCGACGAGACCGCGGCGTCCAGTGTCGAACTGGCGCGATTGGGTAATCAGTTGCAGATGATGGTGAGTCACTTCCGGGTTTGACGTTAAGTCAGCGGTGAATGACAGATCCATTCGCGGGCAAGCCTCGCTCCTACAGGGATTGCACATTACCTGTGGGAGCGGGCTTGCCCGCGAAGGCGATCTAACGCTCAGACACTAATCGCATTGGTAAACACCAACCGATTCCCGAACGGATCACTGATGGTCATATCCTGGCTGCCCCACGGCATGGCCTGAATTTGCGGGCGGGCGAACTGGTACTCCTTGGCCAGCAATTGCTGCTGAAAAGTCTCCAGTTCATCGGTCTCAATCCGCAATGCCGAGCCCGGTGTGCTGTCGCCGTGGTGTTCGGACAGATGCAGCACGCATTCGCCACGGGATATCTGCAGGTACAGCGGGAAGTTTGTTTCGAAACGATGCTGCCAGTCGACCTTGAACCCCAGAAAGTCGACGTAGAACTCCAATGCCTTGGTCTCATCGAAAATCCGCAGGATCGGGGTGGTTTTGCCGAAGCTCATGGAGTTGCTCCCAGACTGAAAAGGCCCAGAGTGTAGCTGGGCTGGATGTCAGCGCTTCGGCCTGGTTGCGGGATTCTTTAATGTCGCAGTGCCATCATCGGACGTAAATCAAAAGATCGCAGCCTTCGTCAGCTCCTACAGGGGCTGCGATTTTTCAGCATCACCGATCACCGAAACCCTTCACGCAAATCCCCTTCCCGCGCCAGAAACCGTCCCTCTCTTCTCCCGTTCGCCTGACCTTCGCTGTAACTCAAAACACCATTTATCCACACCCCATCAATCCCTTCCGCCGCCCGTTGCGGATCGTTGAAGTCCGCCACATCGCGAATCGTCGCAGGATCGAACAGCACCAGATCCGCCCAATACCCTTCGCGAATCTCGCCGCGGTCCTTCAAACCGAATCGCGCCGCCGATAGCCCGGTCATTTTGTGTACGGCGGTGTGCAGCGGAAACAGTCCCACGTCGCGACTGAAATGTCCGAGCACCCGCGGGAAAGCACCCCACAACCGTGGATGAGGAAACGGGTCTTCCGGCAAGCCGTCGGAGCCGACCATCGACAGCGGGTGCGCGAGGATTCTTCGTACATCGGCCTCGTCCATGCCGTAATACACCGCTCCGGCCGGTTGCAATCGGCGAGCGGCCTCGAGTAACGGCACGTCCCACTCGGCGGCGATGTCGATCAAATCCCGGCCACCCATTTGCGGATGCGGCGTGGACCAGGTGATGGTGATGCGATGGGCGTCGGTGACTTGCTTGAGGTCCAGCGTCGAAGAGCTCGCCGCATAGGGATAACAATCGCAGGCCACCGGGTGGTTTTTTGCGGCGTGTTCGAGGGAGGCCAGCAGTTGCGGACTACGCCCCCAGTTACCGGCGCCTGCACATTTGAGGTGGGAAATGATCACTGGCGTTTTCGCGTGGCGACCGATCTGGAACGCCTCGTCCATGGCCTCCAGCACCGGTTCGAATTCACTGCGCAAATGGGTGGTGTAAACCGCTCCGAATGCGTTCAGCTCTTCGGTTAATTGCATTACTTCTTCGGTGGAGGCGCAGAAAGCGTTGGCATACGCCAGGCCTGTGGATAACCCCAAGGCACCGGCCTCAAGACTGTCGCGCAGTTGCCCGCGCATCGCGCTGATTTCATCGGCGGTGGCCGTGCGAAACAGGTCGTCCAAGTGATTGCTGCGCAGCGCGGTGTGGCCCACCAATGCGGCCACATTGAGCGTGGTATTCGCCGCTTCGACGGCGGCGCGATAGTCGCTGAAGCGCGGATAGACGAACGCAGCCGCCGTGCCGAGGAGGTTCATCGGGTCCGGCGGCTCGCCACGCAAACTCACTGGCGATGCGCTGATCCCGCAGTTGCCGACGATCACCGTGGTCACGCCCTGGCTGAGCTTGGGCAGCATCTGCGGCTGGCGGATCACCACCGTGTCGTCGTGGGTATGCACGTCGATGAAACCCGGGGCCAACACCCTCCCGGCCGCGTCGATTTCTTCGGTGGCACGAGCGTCGTGCAAGTCGCCGATACGCTCGATTCGACCGTCCAGAATCGCCACATCAGCGGGGTAACCGGGGGTGTTGCTGCCATCAATAATCAGCGCGTTGCGGATCAGTGTGTCGTACGTCATGTCAGTCTCCCAGGGGCAAGTGATCGTCGCCGCCGCGGTAGTCGTCCAGGGCCAGTTTGATCCGCCGCAGACGTTCTTGATTGTCTTCAGGACTGGCCAGCGCCAGCTCGGTAGCGAGCACGTCGATGGCCAGCAGCATGCCGTAGCGCGCCGCCGTGGGTTTGTAGATGAAGGACGTCTCGGCGCTTTGCAGCGGCAACAGCACATCGGCCAGTTGCGCCAGCGGCGAGTCAGCCCGGGTGATCGCGAGAATTCGCGCGCCATAGCTGCGAGCCAGGTCCACTGCTTCGAGCAGCTCGGGCGTGATGCCGGTCAGCGAGCAGGCGATGACCGCGTGTTCGGCACCGAGGCTGGCAGCGGTGACGCGCATCATCACCGGGTCGTGACACACCGCGATCGGGTAGCCGAGGCGCACCAGCCGCACTTGCAGTTCATCACTGCACAAGGTCGAACAGCCGCCCATGCCGAAGGCGTGAATCATCCGCGCCTTGCCCAACAGTTTCACCGCCTCGGCGAAGCGCGATTCATCGAACGCCGACAAATGCTGACGCAAGGTCGACTCAATATCGCCGACGATCTGCCCGTAAAACGCCGACTGTTCAGGCGTTCCCGCCGGGTCGAGAAAGCGACTGCCGACACCGCTGGCCTGGGCCAGTTGCAGGCGCAAATCCCGCAGGTCGCGGCAACCGACCGTGCGCGCAAAACGCGACAACGTGGCGGTGCTGACTTCCGCCCGCTGCGCCAGTTCGTCGAGGCTGGCGGAGGCGGCAAATCCTACGTCGTCGAGCATCAGCCGAGCGATGCGTCCTTCGCCGGCGCTGAAGGAATCCTGACGGGCGCGGATCTGGTAGAGGATGTCCATGGCGGATGGCTCCGACTAAAGCAGGTAAGAAAGACCTACGGTCAAACCAAAGGCGACCACCGAGATGATGGTCTCGAGCACCGTCCAGGTCTTGAAGGTCTGGGTGACGGTCATGTTGAAGTATTCCTTGATCAACCAGAAGCCGCCGTCGTTGACATGGGAAAAGATAACCGACCCCGCCCCCGTCGCCAGCACCAACAACTCCGGGTGGGGATAACCCAGACCAACGGCCACCGGCGCAACAATCCCTGAAGCGGTGGTCATGGCTACCGTGGCGGACCCGGTGGCGATGCGCATCAATGCGGCGAACAGCCAGCCCATCAATAGCGGCGACAGCTGGAATTCATCGGCCAGGCTGACGATCTGATCGGTGACACCCGCGTCCACCAGAATCCGGTTCAAACCACCGCCGGCGCCTACCAGCAAGGTGATACTGGCGGTCGGCGCCAGGCATTCATTGGTGAACTTGAGGATTGATTCACGATTGAAGCCCTGGGCCAGGCCGAGGGTCCAGAAGCTCAGCAAGGTCGCCAGCAGCAAGGCGATGACCGAGTTGCCAATGAACAATAAAAACTGGTTGAAACCACTGCCCGGGGTGGAAATCAGATTGGCCCAACCACCGATCAACATCAGTACCACCGGCAACAGAATGGTCGTCATGGTGATGCCGAATCCCGGCAGGCTATCGCGCGGTTCACGCTCCAGGAACTGGCGCTCCAAAGGGTTATCCGCCGGCAACTGAATGCGTGGCACGATGAATTTGGCATACAGGGGACCGGCGATGATCGCGGTCGGAATGCCGATCAGAATCGCGTAGAGCAACGTCTGCCCCACCGATGCCTGATAGACCTGCACCGCCAGCATCGCTGCCGGGTGCGGCGGTACCAGCGCATGGACCACCGAGAGCCCCGCGACCATCGGCAAGCCGACCATCAGAATCGACACGCCCACCCGCCGCGCCACGGTGAACGCGATGGGCACCAGCAAGACGAAACCGACCTCGAAGAACAGCGGCAGTCCTACAAGAAAGGCGATACAGACCATCGCCCAATGCGCGTTTTTCTCTCCGAAACGGTCGATCAACGTACGCGCCACCTGCTCGGCGCCGCCAGACTCGGCCATCATCTTGCCGAGCATCGTGCCCAGCGCCACCACCAGCGCAATGTGCCCCAGCGTCTTGCCAACCCCGGCCTCATACGCGCCCACCACACCCGACGGCGGCATCCCGGCCAGCAGTGCCAAACCGATGGACACCAGCGTGATGACGATGAAGGGATTAAGCCGGTAACGGGCGATCAGAACGATCAGCGCAATGATGGCGATGGCGGCGTAAACCAGCAGCCAATAGCCGAAGGAAAGCGTCATGCGGTACTCCTCGAAAGGGTCACGTCGAATGGGTTGTGAAACTCATAAATCATTTCGACGAGCTACTTTCAAACGAAGTGAAAGTAATTTTCGTGGAGGGATAAGGGATGTCGTGCAGCGGTATGAGAGGTTGTGAGTTATGAAAATTCGGTAGTGAAACTTTCATCCCTCTACGATCGTTCCCACGCAGAGCGTGGGAACGATCACTCATTGATTTCAGTCGTGATGTTCACTGGCACGTTTGAGCAGTTTCTTGCACCGTTCGGACAAATGCAGCACGCGTAGCTGCTTGCCAGCCTTGGCGTAGCGCTCGCGCAATGTCTTCAGGGCAGCAATGGCCGAGTAGTCGACGAAGCTCAGGTGGCGACAATCAAGGGTCACCTGGGCCGGGTCATTGGCAGGGTCGAACTGATTGAGGAATGGCGTGGTAGAGGCGAAAAACAGTGTGCCGTGCAGGCGGTAGAGTTTGCTGCCGTCGCTTTCCTGATAGCTGTCGGCATACAGCTCGCGGGCCTGTTGCCAGGCAAAGTTGAGCGCCGCAATGATGATCCCGCACATCACGGCGACGGCCAGATCGGTGAACACCGTAATCACCGTAACAGCAAGGATCACCAAGACATCGTTGAGCGGCACCTTGTTCAACACCCGCAGCGAAGCCCAGGCAAAGGTCTGCTGCGACACCACGAACATCACCCCCACCAGGGCCGCCAGCGGGATACGCTCGATCAGCGGCGAAAGAAACAGAATGAACAGCAGAATCATCCCCCCGGCCACGGCACCGGACAGCCGACCGCGACCGCCAGAGCTGAGGTTGATCATGGTTTGCCCGATCATGGCGCAACCGCCCATGCCACCGAACACGCCAGAAACTATGTTGGCGGCTCCGAGCGCCACGCACTCACGGTCCGGATAGCCACGACTCTCTGTGATCTCGTCGGTGAGGTTCAGGGTCAACAGGGTTTCCAGCAAGCCGACCATCGCCATCAATATCGCGTAGGGGACGATGATGCGCAGGGTTTCCAGACTCCAGGGGATGTCTGGCAGCGCGAAGCTCGGCAAACCACCGGCAATATGCGCCATGTCGCCCAGGGTTCGTGTCGGCAAGCCGAGCAGGTAAACCGCCACCCCAACGCCCAGAATCGCCACCAGCGCCGGCGGCACGGCACGTGTCAGGCGCGGCATCAGGTAGACGATGGCCATCGTCAGCGCCACCAGCCCGATCATCATGTACAGCGGATCGCCACTGAGCCAGGTTTCACCGCTTTTGAAGTGCTCCAACTGGGCCAAGGCGATGACGATCGCCAGGCCATTGACGAAGCCGAGCATCACCGGATGCGGCACCATGCGTACCAGTTTGCCCAGCCTCAACAGACCGAACGCCAGCATGATCAACCCGCCCAGCAGCACAGTCGCCAGCAAGTACTGCACGCCGTGCTGCACCACCAGCGCGACAATCACCACGGCCATCGATCCGGCGGCACCAGACACCATCCCCGGCCGCCCACCGAACAGCGCAGTCAGGGTGCAGATGACGAAAGCGCCGTAAAGCCCCATCAATGGATTGAGGTGGGCCACCAGCGCGAAGGCGATGCATTCGGGCAGCAGGGCGAAAGAGGTCGTGAGCCCGGCCAGGACATCGGCGCGCAGACGTTTGGATTTCATGGTTTACCTAAAAATACAGGCGGGAGAAGAGAGGGCGGATGTTACGGAATTGAGGGCGGGCCGGCCAGTGAATGGGCCGCCAGAAACGCTTTCGCGAGCAAGCCCGCTCCCACAGTGGACTTGCGTCGATTCACGATGATGAGGACGACACAGAACCAATGTGAGAGCGGGCTTGCTCGCGAAGAACGATGACACGGTCTACGCATCACCCCTTGAAATCCGCAATCGCATAAGCCGCCAATTTGCCCTGGATGAAGTCCAGGAAGCACTGAATCCGTAGGGCAAGTTGCGAGTTACGGTAGTACACCGCGTTAATCGGTTGGCGGTATCCGCTGTTGAACTCCGCCAGCAGCACCTGCAAGCGACCGGCGCGGATGTCGTCGATGGTCATGAAGTGCGACAGACAGGCGATGCCCTGCCCTGCCAGCGCCAGGTGCCTGATCGTCTCGCCACTGGACGCGCTGATCGACGCCTGGATCGGCCAGCGATCACCGTGGACATAGCGCAACGGCCATTGGTTGAGGCCTTCGTTCTGGGTGAAACCCAGCAGCGTATGTTCGGCCAGATCGGCAACGGCCGCCGGTATGCCGTGTTGCTCCAGATACGCCGGGCTGGCGACGATGTGCAGCGGGCTGCAACCCAGTGAGCGGGCGTGCAAGGTCGAGTCGGCCAGTGTGCCAATGCGGATGGCGATGTCAGTGCTTTGCTCAAGCAGGTCGATGATCAGGTCGTTGCTGTTG
Organism: Pseudomonas wuhanensis; assembly: GCF_030687395.1. Taxonomy (GTDB): domain Bacteria; phylum Pseudomonadota; class Gammaproteobacteria; order Pseudomonadales; family Pseudomonadaceae; genus Aquipseudomonas; species Aquipseudomonas wuhanensis. The sequence continues at coordinate 5,790,343 of NZ_CP117430.1, forward strand.
AGTTCGAGCTGGATGTCCGGGTAGAGACGGCGGAACTCGTCAATGTACGGCACGATGGCGTGCAACATGAACGGCGAGGCGGCGTTTATTCGCAGCCGCCCGGAGGGGGTTTGCTGGCGTGAGGACAAGCGTTCTTCGAGCTCGTCCATCTGATCGAGAATCAGCTTGGCGTGCTCGAAGAAGTATTTGCCCTCTTCGGTCAGGTCCATGCGCCGCGTGGTGCGGTTGATCAGCGTGGTGTCGAGCTTGGCCTCCAGTCGCGACAACGTGCGGCTGACCGCCGACGGCGTTTGCCCGACCTGTTCGGCCGCAGCCGAAATCGACCCGCATTCAATCACGCAGACGAAAATCTGCAACTCATCGGATCTGGCTTTCACGTGTGTCCCTTATCGATAGTCCTGCGCTGTTTTACTGCGGAGCGAGGCTCGCCTGTGGACTGTCTGAACTACCGCGTTGGCAGGTTTTCCGCTTCGCGTACCAACGGGGGCAAGCCCCCTCGCCACAGGACTCCCTCGCCACAGATTCAGTCTCGCTTCAGATATCGATACTAGCTGAGCGTTATGCCCTAAGGCCAAACACCTCGCTCAAGTGCTGCTCATAACGCGCCACATCGGCTTCGATGTTCGGGCGCTTCATCACATCCACGCACAGGAAGGTCGGCAAACCGGTCATGCCCAGGAAGGTGTTGGCCTTGTGGAACGGGAAGTACACCGCGTCCACGCCCTTGGCTTCAAAGAAGTCGGTCGGGTCGTCGAAGGCTTGCTGCGGCGCATTCCAGGTCAGCGACAGCATGTATTTTTTTCCGTGCAACAAGCCGCCGCTGCCGTATTTTTGCGACGCATCGGAGCGCGTGCGGCCATCGCTGGCGTAGAGGCTGCCATGGCCTTCGGTGAAGACTTCATCGACGTACTTCTTGACAGTCCAGGGCGCGCCCATCCACCAGCCTGGCATCTGATAAATGATCACATCGGCCCAGAGGAATTTGGCGACTTCCTCCGCGATGTCATACCCCTCGTCGATGAACGTGGCTTTCACATCCACACCGCCGCGATCCAGCACGCTCAGCGCGGCTTCGTGCAGCGTCGTGTTGTAGCGACCATTGGAGTGGGCAAATTTTTTGCCGCCATTGAGCAACAGGACCTTTTTCATGAGAAGTCTCGCAAGGTTGAAATTCGATGGCCACAGAGTAGCGATCAGCCTCGCGCGGAATAAGCGCTCGATCCGCAAAATTCATTTGACCAATACGCACGAATCGATACGCGATTGTTGCCGTAACCTTGCGCCGATTCTGACTTTCAAGGACAACCTGATGAGCGAAGTTCAAGGCTTCATCCTGCACGCCAAGACCCGCCCGGAAAAAGCCGAGGCCTTCGAAGCGTTCTTCCGTGGCTATGTCGAACCGAGTCGCGCCGAACCCGGTTGCATCGAGTACCACATGCTGCGAGACAAACAGGACCCGACACTATTTATCTTCTACGAGATCTGGCAATCCCAGGCCCATCTGGACGTGCACTCGAACCTGCCGCACATGAAGCAGTTCCTCGACATGCGTATGGAGTATCTGGAGCGGGATTTCGATATCCGCCCGATCGAGATGCTCAGCGCGTCGTCGGCTAGCCGCTGATCAGCAAGTGGCCGCCGAGCACGCCGAGGCCGATGAAGAACACGCGCTTGAACAGCACGGCGCTGATCCGCTGGCGCAGCCATTGCCCCAGCAGCATGCCGAACACCGCAGGAATCAGCGCCAGCAGCGACGCGCTCAACTCGCCACTGCCGAGGGCGCCGCGCCATAACAGCCCGGCGGCCAACGCGAGGGTCGAGACGGTGAACGATAGGCCCAGCGCCTGCACCAGTTGATCCTTGTTCAAGCCCAGGGCTTGCAGATAAGGCACCGCCGGAATCACGAAGACGCCGGTGGCCGAGGTGATGATGCCCGTCAGCACACCGCAGAGCGGACCGAGCCAATGCTCAGTGCGACTGCCGACGCGCAGGGTCGGCAGGAACAGCCCGCTCAAGGCGTAAATCAACAACGCCGCCCCAAGTCCCCGCACGACCCAGTGTCCACCGGCCATGCCGATCCACAAAGTACCGGCGCCCGTGCCGATGAAAATCGCCAGGAGCATCGGCCACAAGCGGTTCAACAGCCCGCGCAAATGACCGCCGAATGCCAGTTGCCAGACGTTGGTCAGGGTAGCGGGAATGATCAACAGCGCCGCAGCCTGCGACGGCGCCATAGCCAGGCCTAGCAAGCCCATGGCGATGGTTGGCAGTCCGAGACCGATCACGCCTTTGATCACCCCCGCCAGCAGGAAGGTGGCGATAACCAATAAGGAAAGGGCCAAGCCCAGATGTTGGTAGAACGCGGCGAGTGTATTCATGGGGCTATGGTGAGCCCTGAAGGTGGCGCTGAAAATCTGCCATATACTGAGGTTGCCTCTTGCTCAACAAGAGGCATGATCGTTCCCATGCTCTGCGTGGGAATGTCTCAATGGACGCTCTGCGTCCGCTTCTGCATGTGACGCGGAGCGTCACGGGCTGCATTCCCACGCAGAGCGTGGGAACGATCTTCAGGATACCTGTATGCACTTCGACCTGACCGACCTGCGCCTCTACCTCAACATCCTCGCCACCGGCAACATCACCGCCGGCGCCGCCCGCAGCCATTTATCACTGGCGGCCGCCAGTGCGCGAATCCGTGCCATGGAAGCTTCACTGGGCATCGAATTTCTTGAGCGAGGCCGCCGCGGTGTCAGCCCGACGCCTGCCGGCAGGGCCCTGGCGCAGCACGCTCGAGTCCTTTTGCAACAGGCCGAGCGCATGCAGCAGGACCTGGCCGAATACGCCAAAGGGGTCAAAGGCCAGGTGCGGTTGTTGTGCAACACCACAGCGATCACCGAGTACCTGCCGGAGTTGCTGGCAGACTTTCTGCGCGACCATCCCAACCTCGACATCGACCTGCAAGAGCTGCCCAGCGCGCGCATCACCCATGCCTTGCGCCAAGGTGCAGCGGACCTGGGCATCGTGTCTGACGCCGTGGAGACCGACGGCCTTCAGACTCGCTATTTCCGCGACGACCCGCTGGTACTGATCCTGCCGCGCGATCATCCCTTGGCCGACACCGGACCGTTAAATTTCAGCGCAACCTTGCATCATGATTACGTCGGCCTGAACGCCAACAGCGCCTTGGCCGTGTATCTGGAAGAACAAGCCCTGCACAGCGGCTTACGGATGCAGATCCGCATTCGCGCCGATGGCTTCGATGGCGTGATGCGCATGGTCGCCCGAGGTGCCGGGCTGGCGATCGTGCCCTTGGCGGCGGTCGAACGCTGGTCAGCTGAAACACCGTTCAAAAGCATCGCACTGAAAGAGCCGTGGGCCCGACGCAAACTGTTGCTGTGCGCCCGGGACTTCACCGTACTGCCCGGTTATGCACAGGCCTTGCTGAACGCCTTGACTCTCCCCTGAGGGGCAGACTTTACCCTTGAGGTTTCATCTTCAGGGACCGTTACGATGAGCAAGCGAATTCTGGTGATCCTCGGTCATCCTTCAAGCAACAGTTTCTGCGGCGCACTTGCCGAACGCTACGCACAATCGGCATTGCGTGCCGGGTATGAGGTGCGCCAGTTGTTTCTAGGGAAAATGGACTTCGACCCGGTGCTGCGCGAAGGCTATCAACATGTGCAGCCGCTGGAAGCCGACTTGCGCCGTGCTCAGGCGGACATTCTGTGGGCCGAACACCTGGCCCTGGTCTACCCGATCTGGTGGGGCGGCGTACCGGCCTTGCTCAAGGGTTTTCTTGATCGGGTGTTGCTTCCGGGCTTCGCCTTCAAGTATCGCGAAGGCAAAGCCTTTCCCGACAAATTGCTGCATGGCCGCAGCGCGCATCTGCTCGTGACCATGGACACGCCACCCTGGTACTACCGCTGGATCTACCGCATGCCCGGGCTGCATCAGATGCGCAAAACCACCCTGGCGTTTTGCGGCATCGAACCTCAGCGCACGCTCACCTTCGGGCCAGTCTTGGGGTCCAGCGCCGGTCAGCGCGAAACCTGGCTGCTGCAAGCCCAGGCTATCGCCAGCCGATGAGTCTGCCGATAATGGGGCTGGTTTACCCTCGGCAAAAAAGGACTTTTCATGTACATCGGCCAAGCCGCGCATCGCTCGGGCACGACGATCAAGAGTATTCGCCATTACGAGTCGATCGGCTTGCTGCCTGCCGCTCGGCGGCAAGGAAAATACCGCGTCTATGATCAGCACAGCGTCGACCTGCTGATCTTCATCAAGTGCGCTCAACACTTAGGTTTCAGGCTCAAGGAGTTGCAGGCGATCTTTACCGGACATCAAGGCCTGGCGATGCCCTGGTCATTGGCGCAGCAAGCCATCGATGCCAAGAAATGCGAAATCAGCGACAGGATTACCGCACTCAGGCATCAACACGAGCAATTGGTCGAGTTTGAAGCCAGCCTCACACAGGCCAGAGCCGATTGCCCGTTGGAAAGTCTTTGAGAGTCTGCGCGTTTCTGGACAGCTCAATGTCGAATACAGACAACTGAACGGTGTATGGGCGCTATAGGGTGCGACTTCAGTTCTTGAGCCCACTGCCCGGAGTCATCATGACCGCACCGATTACCGTTCTTCGCGACACTCACCCGCTGCCCGTGCTCGACGCCTGCAAATGGGAAAAACTCGAAGGCGACCCGCACACCGTCAACCTCAACGCGTACACCAGCGAAGATGGCAGCAAGATCATGGGCACGTGGATCTGCACGCCGGGCAAGTGGTACGTGGAATACGTGAAGTGGGAATACTGCCACTTCCAGGAAGGCTACTGCATCATCACGCCGGAAGGCATGGAGCCTATCCATCTGCGCGCCGGTGACATTTTCGTCATCGAGCCAGGCATGAAAGGCACGTGGGAAGTGGTTGAGACCGTGCGCAAGTATTTCGTGTTTGCCTGATGCAAAAAACCGAGAGACCACCCGACGTGGGCTCTCGGCAAAAATCTGATTGGAATGCGCATCCCTTGTGGCGAGGGAGCTTGCTCCTGCTGGTTCGCGAAGCGAACCCAACAAGCTGATGCGGTGTTTCCAATACACCGCATGCTCAGGACTTACGACTGCTTCGCAGCCGGACGGGAGCAAGCTCCCTCGCCACAAAAGCTCCTTCGCCACAGCTTCTGGAAGTCCCTTATTGGGGCTTGCGATAGCTGTTGATAATCGCCGAGAAGTCCTTGCCACCCTCCCCACGCTGGCTCATCGCCTGATACAACTGCTGCGCCACCGCGCCGAGCATCACCGGTTGGTGCGCCTGACGTGCCGCCTCAGTGGCCAGCCCCAGGTCCTTGAGCATCAGTTCGGCACCGAAACCGCCGGTGTACCCGCGCGAGGCCGGCGCCGTTTCGACGATACCCGGCCACGGGTTGTACATCTCCGAACTCCAGCAACGCCCGGTGGAACTGTTGATGATCCCTGCCAGCACCGTCGTGTCGATCCCCAGCGCATCGCCCAAGGCCATGGCTTCGCTGACGCCGACCATGGAAATCGCCAGCAGCAGGTTATTGCAGATTTTGGCGATTTGCCCGGTGCCGACTTCGCCACAGTGAACGATGTTACGGCCCATCTGCGCCAGCACTGGTTGCAGGGTCGCGAACAGTTCAGGCGTGGCGCCGACCATGAAAGTCAGCGTCCCGGCCGCGGCACCGCCGGTGCCGCCAGAAACCGGGGCATCGGCCATGGCCACGCCTTGCTTGGCAGCCGCTGCGGCAACGTCGCGCGCCGTCTGCGGATCGATGGTGCTGCAATCCACTGCGGGCACGCCCTTGGCGATTCCCGCCAACACACCATCTTCGCCCAGCCAGACGCTGCGCACATGCACAGCGGCTGGCAGCATGGTAATCACCAACTCTGCATCTTGAGCCGCTTCACGTGCCGAAGCGCTGATGCTGCCGCCCAATTGTTCGAGCTCTGCCAGCACAGCTTTGTTCAGGTCGACCAGGCGCAGTGAATGGCCGGCCTTGATCAGGTTGCGCGCCATCGGCGCGCCCATGTTGCCGAGACCGATAAAAGCGATTTTCATGTCCGGCTCCTTAACGCAAGTGGATGGTGGTGTTCACACCGTCGTTGACGCTGTCGTCGTCGAACCAGCGCGCAGTGACGGTCTTGGTTTGAGTGTAGAACTGCACCACTTGCTTGCCATACGGACCGAGGTCGCCGAGCTTCGAACCACGGGAACCGGTGAAACTGAAGAACGGTACCGGCACCGGGATCGGGATGTTGATGCCGACCTGGCCAACGTCGATTTCCGACTGGAATTTACGCGCCGCCGCACCGCTCTGGGTGAACAAACCCGTGCCGTTACCGAACGGGTTGGCGTTGACCAGGGCGATGGCCTCATCGAGCGTGTTGACTTCCAGCACCACCAGCACCGGGCCGAAGATTTCCTGGGTATAAATCTGCATCTCAGGGGTTACGCCGGAGAACAGAGTCGGGCCTACAAAGTTGCCCTGCTCGTAACCCGGAACGCTGATGTCGCGACCGTCCAGTTCGAGCTTGGCGCCTTCCTTGATACCGCTTTCGATCAGCTCAAGAATCCGCGCCTTGGCTCGCTTGGAAATCACCGGCCCCACATCGGTGCCCGGCTCGCTGCCAGCATTGACCTTGAGTTTCTGCGCCAGCGCTTTCAGGTCTGGCAGCCATTGCTTGGCCGCGCCCACCAGCACCACCACCGAGGTGGCCATGCAGCGTTGCCCGGCCGCACCGAAACCGGCGCCGACCAGGGCATTGAGGGCTTGCTCACGATTGGCATCGGGCAGCACAACCGCATGGTTCTTGGCGCCCATCATCGATTGCACGCGCTTGCCGTGTTTACCGGCCAGGTCATAGACGTGCGTGCCGACCGCAGTCGAACCGACGAACGAAACAGCCTTGATGTCCTTGTGGGTGCAAAGCGCATCCACCACATCCTTGCCGCCATGAACGACATTGAGTACGCCCGGCGGAATCCCGGCTTCGATGGCCAGTTCCACCAACAGCATGGTCGACATCGGATCCTGCTCGGACGGCTTGAGCACGAAGGTGTTGCCGCAGGCGATGGCCATCGGGAACATCCACAGCGGAATCATCGCCGGGAAATTGAACGGGGTAATGCCGGCACAGACACCAATCGGCTGACGCAGGGTGTAGGTGTCGACACCGCCAGCGACGTTCTCGGCAAACTCGCCCATTTGCAGGCTACCAATGGAGCAGGCGTGTTCGACCACTTCCAGGCCGCGGAAGATATCGCCTTCAGCGTCAGCGATGGTTTTGCCTTGCTCGTTGCTGAGCACCACGGCAATACGCTTGGAGTGTTCGCGAATCAACGCCTGAAGCTTGAGCATAATGCGCATCCGCGCGCCGATCGGCGTCAGCTTCCAGGTCTGGAAGGCGCGATGGGCGGCACTGATGGCGGCATCGACTTCGGCGGCTGTAGCGAATGGGACTTTAGCCAACACTTGTTGGGTCGCCGGGTTAACGATGTCGTGCCATTCGGTGGTTTGCGATTCGACCCACTCGCCATCGATCAACAGCTTGACCTTCTGTACGGTGGTTTCTTGCGATGCGTTCATGTCGGTCTCCGGGACGTTGTTCTTATTTAGAGAGCTATCTTGGGAGCCAAGGCGAGAAAGTCGCCTTGGAATGAGGCGTGTGTCGCGAATTGGTTGTCGGACTGTTTTTGGAGTATAGATGTGCAAACTTCTAATAAGAACGCACATAAAAGCCGGTCCATCATGCAAAAAAACATCACGTCTTTAGGCTCGTTGAACTGGGATGACCTCAAGTTTTTCCTCGAGGTTGCCCGCACTCGCAAGGCCAGCACCGCGGCCAAGCGCCTGGCGGTGGACTACACCACCGTGTCGCGACGCATCAGTTCGCTGGAAGCCTCGTTGGGCACGTTGCTGTTCGAAAAGTCCCGCACCAGCGGTTTCGTCCTGACTGCCGAGGGCCAGCGGCTGCTGGGTTACGCCGAGTCGATCGAAAGCACTCTGCACATGGCCTGCGAGCAGGTTTCGGGCTCAGGCGTGGCGTTGTCCGGGCATGTGCGCATGGGCTGCACCGAAGGGTTCGGCAGCTTTTTCATCACCCCGCAGCTAAGTCATTTCGTCGACGCCTACCCGGCGATCTCGGTGGACATCCTGCCGTTACCGCACTTCATCAGCCTGTCCAAGCGCGAGGCAGACATCGTCATCGCGCTGGAGCGGCCGGAGCACGGCCCGTATGTCTGCTGCAAGCTCTGCGACTACCGATTGCAGCTGTATGCGACCCAGGATTATCTGGACAAGCACCCACCGATCCGCCGCCCGGCAGACTTGGGCAAGCATCAATTCATCAGTTATGTGGACGATCTGGCGTTCAGCTCGGAGCTGCTGTACCTGGCAAATGTGTTGCCCGGTGCCAGTGCCAATCTGCGCAGCACCAGCGTGATCGCGCAGTTCGTGGCCGCTCAGCAGGGACGGTCACTGGCGATTCTGCCGTGCTTCCTGGCAGCTCAGGACCCGCGATTACTGCCGGTGTTGCCGCAAGAGATCACCATCACCCGGCAGTTCTGGATGTACTGCCGGGAGGACTTGCGCAAGCTCAAGCGGATTACCCTGTTGTGGGATTACATCCGTGGGGTCACCGAGCAGAATCAAGCACTGTTAATGGGGGAAAGTCGGGAGATGGTGTTCGCCGATTAGTCCGCGCTCACCACGATCGACACCCGACGGTTCTCGGTGCGTCCAACCGCGGTGTCGTTGGAAGCGACGGGCTTACTGCTGCCCAGGCCGCGCAGTTGGATATTTTCTTCTTTTATGCCGACTGCGGCCAGAACCTTGCCGACGCTTTTCGCCCGTCGCAGGGAAAGCTGTTCGTTATAGGACTCTTGGCCTGAAGCATCGGTGTGGCCGTCGATTCTCACGCGCTCGATTTCCACACTTAATAACGCCTTGCCAATACGCTCGACGATCTCGGTACTGGCGGGGTTGAGACTCTCAACATCACTGCCGAACAAAACTTTGCCTGACAGGCCAAAGGCCCAGCCATCATCCGTCATTTCGAAACCTTGCTGCTTGAGCACAGCGATCTGCGCCGGGGTCAGACCCTTTTGCGATGCCGTCTGGCAACCGGTCAATGCCAGCAAGGCCAGGAACAGGGTGATCGTGAAAAGTCGCAGAGAACGCTGATTGAAGGTGAACACAGAAATTAGCTCCTGGTTTGAACATGGGCGACAGGGAGCTCCGCCCCTGCCGTTTGCTGTGCGCCTCGGGAAAGGCGTTTGGCCTGGTACATCGCGGCGTCGGCAGCATCGAGCAACTCACCCGGTGTAACCCCATGATCGGGGTACACGGCGATGCCGATACTGAGTGAAGTCAACACCTGGGTACTGCCCGGCAACTGGATTGGCATTTCCATACTGGCGATGATTTTGTCAGCAATCCGTTCGGCGTCTTCGGCCTTGTGCAGCGGTGTGAGCAGGATTGCAAACTCGTCGCCGCCCAGACGCGCGACCAGGTCCTCTTCACGCAGTTGTGCACGAACCCGGGTTGCCACGGCGACCAGCACCGCATCGCCGGCAGCATGGCCGAAGTTATCGTTGATTTCCTTGAACCGGTCGCTGTCGAGAAACAGCACGGCCACTCGCTCATCCAACTTGCGGGCATTGCGCAAGACACGCATCAGGCGACCTTCGAAAAACGCTCGATTGGGCAGTCCGGTCAGGCTGTCATGGCTGGCCTGGTGGGCCAGGGTTTCGTTTTCGTTTTGCAGGTGCGTCTGCCAGGATACGAGTTCATCGAGCAAGGCATTGAAGTCGTTGCCCAGGTTGTCGAGTTCGGCAATGTCGGCGGGCGGCACGCGCTGGTCGAAGGCTCGCTCGCTGCGGGCGGCGTGAGCCACGGCAGCCAGGCTACGCAACGGGCCGATGATCCCCCGCAATTGCCGCCGCGCCAGATAGAGCGCAACCCAGGCACTGACGGCGGTACACAAAACGATCCCCATCAGACCGCTGAGCAAAAAGCGCATCAGGTTGCCGCCATGACCGATGAGCAGAATGCTGCCGATTTCCTGACCTTGATGGACGATCGGCATGCTGATGGGTTTTTCCAGAATCACCCGGGCGATCTGCACTTCAAGATCGGACAACAATCCCGATTCCGGTCGTTGCCAACGTGCAAGTAACTCGCCTTGCTCATCCATCACCTGTGCATCGGCCACTTCTTCGGTGGATGCGATCAATGCCAGCGCTTCGGTGGCGGCGACCTTATCGTTGAACACCACCGCGGCTTCCACGGTGTAATTGATTGAGCGGGCGATCAGATGCAAGTTGTGATCGGCATAAACCCGCAAGGCCAGGACCCCCAGCAGGGTCAATGAAACACTGGCCATGGCCACGCCCACCAGGGCGACGATCAAATGTCCACGGCCGATAACCGACCCCAGGGTCGGACGTAGACGAGATTTGAATAGACTCATGGTGCCGCCGGTTTGCGACGCGACAGTTGCAGCACACTGGGATGGATGCGCACACCGCTGCGGGCAACCGAGTCGAGGTTGACCTCGAAGGACACTTGTTCATCGCCGACCCGCAAACAGAACAGACTGCCGACGGTGCACTGATCGCCGCCTTCGCTGATGCTCACCACCGGGCGTCCTGTCAGCGAGGCGAATAGCCGACTACGTTCGTCGCTGGTCAACTTGCCGATGTACACCGCATCGCATTCCCCGGCAATGGCCGGGTTGTCGGCCAAAAGCCGTCGCACGGTGACAGGCCGACCAGTGGCCTGGGTGGTGCCCTTGACCAAGTCGTCGGTGTATTCGGTGGGGCCGACCACACACAGACGAAGCTGTTGAGGCTCAACAGGCCACCGGGCATAACTGAGGATCCCGAGCACCACCTGAGTGACCGATCTGGCGCGCTGGTCGGCTTTGCTCAAGGCAGTTTCCGGCTGAGCGAAGGCAACGCCCGTCAACAAACAGAGAAGGCCGGCAAGCAGCACTTGCTTGCAGCCAACAACGCGCTCTGTCGCCAAGACAGCCACCTTCATGCAGGGATTCTCTTCGATCGCAACGAAATGATGCCGCAACGATAGCACAGCACCGAAACACCAGCGAGGCCACGCGCCACGGCACTTCGGACAGATTCCGTCGTCTGCACCCTTTTTTCAGTGACCCGATTCGATACCCTCTCCCAACTCCAGCATCAACCCGCTCAAGCGCTTGACCTTGCGCCGCACGGCCTCTTCGAATACGCCGGCGCGAGGCTCAATCAGGGTGAACCAGTGTTTGGCCCGGGTTATTCCGGTATAGATCAGTTCCTTGGTGAGCACAGGGTTCAGGGCGTCCGGCAGAATCAGCGCCGTATGGGCAAACTCCGAGCCTTGGGATTTGTGTACGGTCATGGCGTACACGGTGTCGACATCATTGAGTCGGCTTGGCAGGACAAAACGCACACCGCCCTGGCCATCGTTGCGCGGGAAGGCCACACGCAGTACTTGCCGACCAGCCTCGGGGCCCTCACGTTCCGGCAACTTGAGGGCAATGCCAATGTCGCCGTTCATCAAACCCAGGCCATAGTCGTTGCGGGTCATCAGCACGGGCCGACCTTCGTACCACTGGTGATCGCTGTCGATCAGCCGAGCCTTGAGCAGCGCGTCGGTCACACGCTGATTCAAGCCTTCCACACCCCAAGGCCCTTTGCGTACCGCGCACAATAACTGGAAGGCGTCGAAAGCTTGCAGCACCCCTCGAGCCCATTCGGCCCAGCGTGGATCATCGAGCGGGCTGTTGAGCGGTGGTCGCTGACTGCGCAAAAGGCTCAGGTAATGCCGATAACCTTGCGGCCCCTCGCCATGACCTTCGAGCAACAACCGCTCCAACGCCCGGTCCTGCTCCCCCTTGAGAGGCAGGGAAAATACGTCGTCATGGCTTCCAGCCGCCAATAACGTGCGGGCTTCCTCGGGTTGCTGCCGGTTGACCCAACGGGCCAACTGACCAATGCCGCTGCCCTCGCCGAAGCGCCGTGAGTGACGCAGCATCACGACTTGCTGAGCCAGGGGGTGCGTTCCGTTGATGTCTTCGTGCAAACCGCTGCTACGGAGGCTTTCACCGCTGACCGCCTCCAGCCACTGACGGGTCTGCAGGCTGTACCAACCGGCTTCGGCATCGCGACACAGGTCGCCCAGGACGGCACCGGCTTCTACCGATGCCAGTTGATCCTTGTCACCGAGCAACACCAGACGAGCATGGGCCGGCAATGCGTCGAGCAGATTGGCCATCATTTCCAGGTCGATCATCGAGGCTTCGTCCACCACCAATACATCCAGCGGCAAGCGATTGCCGGCGTGGTGCCGAAAATGCCGGGTGCCAGGACGACTGCCGAGTAAACGGTGCACGGTGGTCACATCCGACGGGATCTTCTCCCGCACTGTTTCAGCAACTTCCAGGGTTTGAACCTGCTGGCTGATGGACTCGGTCAATCGTGCAGCAGCTTTGCCAGTGGGTGCCGCGAGACGAATGCGTAGCGGTTTGCCGGCCTCCACCGCGGGTGCTTGTAGCAATGCGAGCAAGCGCACGACCGTAGTGGTCTTGCCGGTTCCCGGGCCACCGGTGACGATGCTGAATGCTCTGCGGGTAGCCAGGGCACAAGCGAGTTTCTGCCAGTCGATCACTTCATCAGGCCTGGCTGGACCGAACAGTCCGGTCAGGCGTTGGGGCAAATCATTCGGTGTTGTTTCATGTGCCGCCAGGCGCTGACGCAGGGCGTTGTCGATGCGCCGTTCGTAAGCCCAATAGCGGCGCAGGTACAGTCGTTTACCCGACAGCACCAACGGCCGGTGCTGTGCGGCCTCACGACCGTCGACCGCCAGAGCCACCAGGGTGCTGGACGCCAGGACCTTGCACCAATGAGCCCCCTCCAGCGCCTCGAGCAATTGCGACGGCAGCAACATCGCGCCACTTTGCAGATCACCTTCCGGCGGCAGCGACAGAGCGAAGTCCGGCTCTTTCAGCGTTTCGAACAGATCCAGGCAAACATGGCCGTGACCCAACTGGTGACTGGTCAACGCCGCAGCCAGTAGCACCAGCGGATCATCGTCGGGGGCGAGCTCGTGGAGAAAGGCCACGAAGGCCTTGTCCAGCGCCCGCAGCCAACCGCGCTCGACCCAGCGCGTGAGCAGCAGCAACAAGTCATCTGCACGACTCAAGGGGGCCAGATCCGCCAGACTTTCGGCCGCCAACGGCGTGGGTAGCAAATCGGCGAAGGTGCGGCTCATAGCAGTACTCCCTGTTCCCAGGCGGGTTCGGCCTTGGGCTCTGGCTTGCCCTGGAACAACCGGTCCAGACGCTCGATCAGCTCCCGCGGCGGACGGGCGAAATATACGCCCTGGCTGGCCGCGCGAGTACCGCGAAGGAATAGATACAACGCCCCACCGACATGCCGATCGTAATCGTAATCGACCAGCCGTGCCTTGAGCTGGCGATGCAGGGCGAGCAGGTACAACACATATTGCAGGTCGTAACGGTTATCGAGAATCGACTGCTCCATGGCCTGCTCGGTATAGGCCGCGTCATCGACACCCAGCCAGTTGGATTTGTAGTCGGCGACGTAATAACGATCGTCGTGCTCGAACGTCAGGTCGATGAAGCCTTTGAACATGCCATTGAGCAGCACCGGTTCGGCGGCCACCCTGGCTACGCCGTTGTGGGTGTATTGGCGCACCAGTTCATCGAGTTTGAGCACATCGACTTTGTGACTGGCGAACCAGAACTCCATCTCGACCCGATATTGGGTCAGTTGCTCGAACACCACCGGTGCCTGCCCGCCACCAATGTGCAGTGGGGATTTGAGCAAGTGCTGTAGCCAGTCACTCAACGTCGTGATCCAGCCTTCCCAGCCACGGCGATTGCAGCGGCGGGCGATGGCGTCTTCTAAAGTTTGTGGTGCAGCGGCAAAACCTTCGTCACCGGCCCACTCGAGCAATCCATGGAGAAAAGTGCCAGGATTCGGCCCGCGAGGGAATCGATGGATATCAGCGCCGCCAGCGATCACTTCTCGCGGCGCTTGCGGATCGAGACGTTCGTCGTCAAAAAGCTTTTGTGCTTGCGGGCTCTCCGGGGCTTCGTCACTGCCCACGCTCAGGCTGTCACCAATGCGCAAGGCGCTGTAGGAGGCGATCCACCAGTTTTCGCTGGCCTTGCGCTTGGGTATCAGCGGCGCAAGCAAGGTCGCTTCATTGCGCGGTGGATGGTAATGCTCGGCGCTCGCTTCAGGCATTTCACCGTAGTTCAGCGCCGGGCAGTCCTGCTGCAAATCTTCCAGCCAACGCCGCAACCCTGCCGACTCGGCCAATGGCGCACCACCGCCCAGCAGATAACCCAATGCTGAAAGGTGCAACGTTGAGCCGTTGTTATTGCCGCGCTTGAGGTCAGTCACACCGAGCCAGCAGGCATGTTGTGCCCGGGTCAGGGCGACATAAAGCAGCCGAAGATCCTCGGCCAAGCGCTCATCATCGGCCTGGGCGACCAACTCCGGCGTAGGCTTCAAGCTCACTTGAGCCTTGCCCGTCGCGTCGTGGTAATACAACGGCAAACGGCTGCCATCCACCGGTTTTGCCGAGCAAATGAACGGCAGAAACACCAACGGATATTCCAGCCCTTTGGATTTGTGGATGGTCACAACCTTGACCAGTTGCTCGTCGCTTTCCAGACGCAGGATTTGTTCTTCGCCTGCCTGACCGGACAATGCCAGATGCTCGGACAAATGACGGATCAGCGCTTGCTCGCCATCAAGCTCGGCGGCGGCCTGCTGTAGCAGCTCGGACAGGTGCAGCAGGTTGGTCAGCACCCGCTCGCCATCGGTACGCGCGATCAACGCCTGGGGCAGTCGGAAGTCGTGCAGCAGACGTCGCAGCATTGGCAGCACGCCTTGCTTGCGCCATAGCTCGCGATAACCGCGGAACTGCATGACACGTGCTTCCCAGGCCAGCTCATCCTGATTCAGCCGCTCCAGCTCAGTTAGCGAAAGGTTCAGCGTGATGCAGGCCAGCGCGGCGCGGAGGGGACGCTCGACATCCGGCTCGGCACACGCCTTGAGCCAGGTCAGCAGGTCATGAGCTTCCTGCGCAGCAAACACGGAGTCCTTGTCTGACAGGTAAACACTGCGCACGCCGCGGGCCGAAAGTTCACCACGCACGGCCTGGGCCTCTTTGCCGTCGCGCACCAGAATCGCGATATCCGATGGCAGCAGACCTTTGAAGTCCTTACCGTCCTGGATGAAACCCGCACGGCCTTGCTGGCCGCCATTGAGCAACGCGGTGATTTCACTGGCGCAGGCGGCGGCCAATTGTTGTCGATACACCGCGCCAGACAGAGGCTGATCAGCGGACAGGTGCCAGATGTTCAGGGCAGGCACAACCTGACCGTCAATCTGCAGGACTTCTTTGCGCCCCTGGGATTCGACGGGCAGGAACGGTACCGGGTTCTCGCCATTTTTTTCACGAAACAGGAATGCTCCGCGTCCCTGCTCACGAGATTCAGCACGCTCGAACACATGGTTTACCGCACTGACCATGCCATGACTGGAGCGAAAGTTGGTGCCCAGGGTATGCAGGCGGCCAGTGGTGGCCTGGCGAGCGCGCAGGTAGGTATAGATATCGGCTCCGCGGAAGGCATAGATCGCCTGCTTCGGGTCGCCGATCAGAAACAGACCGGTTTCAGGATTGTTGTCTTCGATCCGATAAATGCTCTCGAAGATTCGATACTGCACCGGGTCGGTGTCCTGGAATTCGTCGATCAACGCGACCGGGAACTGCTCGCGGATCAGGGTCGCCAGGCGCTCACCGCCTTCGGACTGCAAAGCCGCATCGAGGCGCAGCAGCATGTCATCGAAGCCCATTTCCGCGCGGCGACGCTTTTCTTCCTCGAACCGAGCACCCACCCAATGCGCGGCGTGTTGCAGCACGGCGGCATCGGGGGTCGGCAAACCATCGAGACGGGTCTTGAGACCGGGCATCGCATCGAGACCGGGATGACGAGGAGCTTCACCCTTCCAGGCTTCAGCCATGCCATCGGGAGTCAGGCGAGTGAAGCCGGTGCCAATGTCCAGTTGCTCGAGAGACTCATCTTCGGCCCAGGCCCGGAGCTTTTCGAACCAGGGTTCGAAGTAGCGTGGCTGCATCTTGCGGCCATCGACGCTCTTGCTTGCGACACCCTGGTGACAGATGGCAAGCAACTCATCGGCCCATTGGCGCCAGGGCATTTTGAGTTCGAGCAAAGCGGCCCGTCGCTCCTGCAGGCACTCGGCAATCAACTCGGCAGGCTCTTTACCTTCAACACTGTCACGCTCGCTGGCGAACAACCCACGCACTCGCGGCAGCAACGCCGCCGGGCCACCCCAGTTGCCGCGAACCCAGTTCAATGCATCGCCTTGCATTGGATAGCAGAACAGTCGCCAGTAATCGCGCAGGACTTCGCCGAGCAAATCGCTGTGATCAGTTTCCAGGGTCTGGGTGAACAGGCTGCCACTGTCGAACGCATGTTCGCGCAACATGCGTTGGCACCAACTGTGGATGGTCGAAACGGCTGCTTCGTCCATCCACTGGGCGGCGATGTCCAGGCGGTTTGCACAGCCGGACCACTGTTCGGGGAGGTACTGCTCGCGCAACTCGGCAATGAGGCCATCCGGCGCCGGTGCCTCATCGCGGAAAAACCGTGCGGCTTCAGCCAGCCGTGTGCGAATACGTTCGCGCAGCTCTTTGGTCGCGGCATCGGTGAAGGTCACCACGAGGATTTGCGGCGGCAGCAATTCACGGCCAAAACCACTCGACTCACCGCCGTGACCAAGAACCAGGCGCAAGTACAGCGCAGAAATGGTGAAGGTCTTGCCGGTCCCGGCGCTGGCCTCAATCAGTTGGCTGCCATGCAGAGGGAATGCCAGGGCCAGCGGTGTTTTTGTGGTCATTAGCGCGCGTCCTCGCTGGTCGATGAACGCCAGGAGGCCTCAAACAGCGGCCGATACAAAGCGTCGCACCAATCGGGGAAGGTCTCGTCGGCAATCAGTGCATCGTAATCGGCGAATTGCCGAGCAAGCGCCGGGCTTTCGCGGCGCTCGCCGTCAGTGGTCTGGCCGTCGCCTTCATAGGCCTTGCGGGCAGCAGCGTCAGCTTTGGCCGGGTCGGTTTGAGCGAGCCGGGCGAAGGCTGTTTTTACTGCAATCGGCAGCGGCTGGCGCATGCCCGTTTGCCAGGCCAACAACAGATCGCCCAGAACCCGGGTTGCTGCAGCCTCCTCCATCGGACCGAGCAGCAAACTGTCGTCGCTGGCCACCAACGCGGTTGTCATCGGCATGCCGCTGGCACAGGCCACCAGGTGATTGATCCAAGGTCGCGTCAGGCGATGCCATTTGCGGGACTTGATCGAACCAATACTGTTGGGAATCGTAGTCACCGACAACAATCCGCCATCTGCGCGTTGATGCAGGCCACTGAGCCAGCCCTCCAGACGCAATCCTTGTAGTTCCAGACTCACCGGCAACGCGCTGGTGAGCGGGGTTGGCCATAACGCCAGAATTTGCTGATAGCGCTGTAGCAGATCTGGCAGCGGTTCGATCAACTCTCGCTGAAGACATTCACCAAAACCGGCCATGGGCAAAAGCCCGCTGTTTTGCAGGCGTTTTGCCTGCGCCTCCAGTGCCTGATCGGTATGGTCCAATTGCCCCAGTGCCGCTGCGAGCAAGCTGTCGCTAAGGCTATAGCGCTGCAGCGCGTCGAGTACAAATGGCTCTTCATCTGCCAAAGGCACTTCGGCAGCTTCGAAGAACACTTTGAGCCGCTGACTGAAGAAATGTCGTACAGGGTTGCGCAGAAAATCCTGCAGCTGACCCAGGCTCAGCGGTTCGTCCTGGACGTAGGGTTCAAGCACTTCGATATCAGTCGCCAAATCACTGGCTTGATGAAGAACCTGCCATTCGCTGGCGTAGCTGAATAGTTCATCGCCCTCATGAAAGTAGCGATGGCTGAAAGGTTGCAGCGGATGTTCCTGAGTCATGGACTCAAGCAGCTCATCATTGTCATCGTGCAGTCGCCAGCCGCTGCCGAGATGGTCACGCAACTGCCCTATCAACACCGAAGCAGGGCGCTCGCTGTTGTCCCGAATACTACGGCCAACCCAGCTGATATAGAGTTGATCGCGTGCCGACAACAATGCTTCCAGCAACAGATAGCGATCATCTTCGCGTCGGGAACGATCGCCGGGGCGGTAGTCGCTGCCCATCAGGTCGAAATCCAGGGGCGGCTGCGCGCGAGGGTAATCGCCGTCATTCATGCCCAGCAGGCAGACCAGTTTGAACGGGATCGCTCGCATGGGCATCAAGGTACAGAAGTTGACGGCACCTGCAAGAAAACGCTGAGACAAGCGACCTTGGTCGAGACCGGCCAACCAGGCTTCACGGACTACGGTCAGTGGTAACTCGTCCTGCAAGCCTACGGACTCGCAGATTTCAAGCCAGGTCTCGCGCAGCTCTTCGAGTCGGGCCAACAAATAGTCGTCATGCTCGTTGCTGGCCAGGAAGAATAACTGCACCAAAGCTTGCAACCGCGAGCCCCATTGTTTGGGCGCTGCAGGTTGAGTGAGTTCCTGGTGGGCAATTTCCAGCGCATCCAACAATGCCACCAAGGGACCTATGAGTGCTGCATCCAGACCACCAATCTCGTCGTAGGGTTCGATCCCCTCGCAGGCACTGGCGCTGCCCACGGCATAACCCAGCAGCATCCGTCGCAGACCGAAACGCCAACTGTTTTGCTCCAGCTCTTCAGGCAGCCCCAGACCCGCGCGCTGCTCGGCGTTCATCCCCCACCGGATACCTGCGCCTTCAATCCAGCGATGCAGAGTGGGCAGGTCACGTTCCTCTACGCCAAACCGAGCGCGTAATGCCGGAACGTCCAACAGATCGAGGATTTCGCTGACAGGGAAGCGACTGTCGGGCAGTTTGAGCAGATGTTCGACAGCGATCAATAGCGGATCCCGGCCGCGCTGGCCTTGATCCGCAAGTGTGAAAGGAATGAAGCGCGGATCAAAGCGATCAAGCTGACCAAAGACAGCGCGGATGTGCGGGGCGTAACTGTCGATGTCCGGGACCATCACGATTACGTCGCGCGGCCTCAGGTCTGGGTCAGCACTGAATCGCGCGAGCAACTGATCGTGGAGGATCTCCACTTCGCGTTGAGCGCTATGGGCAATGTGAAAACGGATCGATTCGTCCTTTTTCAGATCGACAGCAGGCCAACGCTCGCGAGTCTCGTTCAGGGGACGCAACTCCAGGATGTCGTCCTGCAACTGATTGAGCATGTTCAGTGGCTGGTTTTCGCTGAAAAGGTCGATGCGCCCGTCGCGAAACGCCGAGCGATAACTATTAGGATCGTCGTAGCTGTCGAGCAGATTAATGTAGTCCCGCCCCTGCTTACCCCACGCAGCCAGTAGCGGGTGGGCATGCTGATGGAGCGTTTGCGAGTCGAGCACAATCGGCATGCCGCTCTTGCGAGCCTGGCGCTTGTACTGATGTCGCAACAGATCTTTATCGGCGACGATGTCCGCCCAATGGTGACGACATGGGTTGTGTACGCACAGCAAGACCTGGCTGAATCGAGCCAACCCGGCAAGAGCTTCCAGGGCTTGAGCAGGCAGTGAAGAAATCCCGAAAACGATCACCCGTGAAGGTAATCCGCTGGGGGCTGCATCAAGACTATTGATGCGCTCGATAAAGCGTTGGTGCACACCTGCGCGGCTTTGCGCCATGCCTTGTTCACCGACATCCAGCAACAGCGCACGCCACAGCTCCGCCTGCCAGCAGTTGGCCGGGGTCAGGGCTTTGGCCTCGCCTCTGCCATTTCGTAACTGATGACGACCTTCTGCCCAGTCTTCGAGCCAGTCGGCACGGTAGACCTGATATTGGTCAAACAGATCCGCCAGTCGCTCCGCCAATTGATAGCGTTTACGTAAGTCGGTGTCATGGGTAAGAAAGCGCTGCAGGGGTTCGAAGTGCGGTTGGTTGATCAACTGTGGTAGCAGGCGCATCAGACGCCAGGTCAGTGGGGCTTTATCGAGCAGGGATTTGACCGGAATTTCATCACGTCCCAGCACCATGCGATAAAGCTGCCACATGAAGCTGCCCGGTAACTGCACGTCGATGGCTGCGGCGATTCCGCAGCCGCCCATGTCGTCATCTTCAGGGTCTTCGGCCAATGCCAGCTTCAGCCATTGGGCGATGCCGTTGCTCTGTACCAGGGCGATTTCATTTTCCAAGGGAGCCAGCGGGTAGCGCCGCATCCAGCTGACCACCAGGCTGCGCAACTCGTCCAGGCGGTTGCCGTGAACCACCATAAAACCAGCACTGAGGGACGTAGCGTCCGGCATAAAGGCTTCCTTGGGAAAATACAAAAGCTAGGGCCGAACCTTAGCACTGTCGGCAGACTGTGACAGCCGGGAGCGGTCCGATGATGCTGTACGAACTTTCCTGCGGGCAAAACAAAACCCCTACCTGCATACGCAGATAGGGGTTTCGGAATTTAATCTTGACGATGACCTACTCTCACATGGGGAAACCCCACACTACCATCGGCGATGCATCGTTTCACTGCTGAGTTCGGGATGGGATCAGGTGGTTCCAATGCTCTATGGTCGTCAAGAAATTCGGTAGCCAGCTCGTGTTCTCTTGCGAGGTCACGCTCCAGCGAATGGGTATGCGATAGTTTGTGTGTTTGTTTCTCGAACTTTCGGTTCGTTTCGTCTTCACACACCGCAATCTGGTGCCTCTTCAGGTCAGCAAATTGCTTGGGTGTTATATGGTCAAGCCTCACGGGCAATTAGTTTGGTTAGCTCAACGCCTCACAGCGCTTACACACCCAACCTATCAACGTCGTAGTCTTCGACGGCCCTTCAGGGGACTCAAGGTCCCAGTGAGATCTCATCTTGAGGCTAGTTTCCCGCTTAGATGCTTTCAGCGGTTATCTATTCCGAACATAGCTACCCGGCAATGCCACTGGCGTGACAACCGGAACACCAGAGGTTCGTCCACTCCGGTCCTCTCGTACTAGGAGCAGCCCCTCTCAAATCTCAAACGTCCACGGCAGATAGGGACCGAACTGTCTCACGACGTTCTAAACCCAGCTCGCGTACCACTTTAAATGGCGAACAGCCATACCCTTGGGACCGGCTTCAGCCCCAGGATGTGATGAGCCGACATCGAGGTGCCAAACACCGCCGTCGATATGAACTCTTGGGCGGTATCAGCCTGTTATCCCCGGAGTACCTTTTATCCGTTGAGCGATGGCCCTTCCATACAGAACCACCGGATCACTAAGACCTACTTTCGTACCTGCTCGACGTGTCTGTCTCGCAGTCAAGCGCGCTTTTGCCTTTATACTCTACGACCGATTTCCGACCGGTCTGAGCGCACCTTCGTACTCCTCCGTTACTCTTTAGGAGGAGACCGCCCCAGTCAAACTACCCACCATACACTGTCCTCGATCCGGATAACGGACCTGAGTTAGAACCTCAAAGTTGCCAGGGTGGTATTTCAAGGTTGGCTCCACGCGAACTGGCGTCCACGCTTCAAAGCCTCCCACCTATCCTACACAAGCAAATTCAAAGTCCAGTGCAAAGCTATAGTAAAGGTTCACGGGGTCTTTCCGTCTAGCCGCGGATACACTGCATCTTCACAGCGATTTCAATTTCACTGAGTCTCGGGTGGAGACAGCGCCGCCATCGTTACGCCATTCGTGCAGGTCGGAACTTACCCGACAAGGAATTTCGCTACCTTAGGACCGTTATAGTTACGGCCGCCGTTTACCGGGGCTTCGATCAAGAGCTTCGCGTTAGCTAACCCCATCAATTAACCTTCCGGCACCGGGCAGGCGTCACACCCTATACGTCCACTTTCGTGTTTGCAGAGTGCTGTGTTTTTAATAAACAGTCGCAGCGGCCTGGTATCTTCGACCGGCGTGGGCTTACGCAGTAAATGCTTCACCCTCACCGGCGCATCTCCCGAAGTTACGGTGCCATTTTGCCTAGTTCCTTCACCCGAGTTCTCTCAAGCGCCTTGGTATTCTCTACCCAACCACCTGTGTCGGTTTGGGGTACGGTTCCTGGTTACCTGAAGCTTAGAAGCTTTTCTTGGAAGCATGGCATCAACCACTTCGTGTTCTAAAAGAACACTCGTCATCAGCTCTCGGCCTTAGAATCCCGGATTTACCTAAGATTCCAGCCTACCACCTTAAACTTGGACAACCAACGCCAAGCTGGCCTAGCCTTCTCCGTCCCTCCATCGCAATAACCAGAAGTACAGGAATATTAACCTGTTTTCCATCGACTACGCTTTTCAGCCTCGCCTTAGGGACCGACTAACCCTGCGTCGATTAACGTTGCGCAGGAAACCTTGGTCTTTCGGCGTGGGTGTTTTTCACACCCATTGTCGTTACTCATGTCAGCATTCGCACTTCTGATACCTCCAGCAAGCTTCTCAACTCACCTTCACAGGCTTACAGAACGCTCCTCTACCGCATCACCTAAGTGATACCCGTAGCTTCGGTGTATGGTTTGAGCCCCGTTACATCTTCCGCGCAGGCCGACTCGACTAGTGAGCTATTACGCTTTCTTTAAAGGGTGGCTGCTTCTAAGCCAACCTCCTAGCTGTCTAAGCCTTCCCACATCGTTTTCCCACTTAACCATAACTTTGGGACCTTAGCTGACGGTCTGGGTTGTTTCCCTTTTCACGACGGACGTTAGCACCCGCCGTGTGTCTCCCATGCTCGGCACTTGTAGGTATTCGGAGTTTGCATCGGTTTGGTAAGTCGGGATGACCCCCTAGCCGAAACAGTGCTCTACCCCCTCACAGTGATACATGAGGCGCTACCTAAATAGCTTTCGAGGAGAACCAGCTATCTCCGAGCTTGATTAGCCTTTCACTCCGATCCACAGGTCATCCGCTAACTTTTCAACGGTAGTCGGTTCGGTCCTCCAGTTAGTGTTACCCAACCTTCAACCTGCCCATGGATAGATCGCCCGGTTTCGGGTCTATTCCCAGCGACTAGACGCCCTATTAAGACTCGCTTTCGCTACGCCTCCCCTATTCGGTTAAGCTCGCCACTGAAAATAAGTCGCTGACCCATTATACAAAAGGTACGCAGTCACCCAACAAAGTGGGCTCCCACTGCTTGTACGCATACGGTTTCAGGATCTATTTCACTCCCCTCTCCGGGGTTCTTTTCGCCTTTCCCTCACGGTACTAGTTCACTATCGGTCAGTCAGTAGTATTTAGCCTTGGAGGATGGTCCCCCCATATTCAGACAAAGTTTCTCGTGCTCCGTCCTACTCGATTTCATGGCCAAGAGATTTTCGCGTACAGGGCTATCACCCACTATGGCCGCACTTTCCAGAGCGTTCCGCTAATCTCAAAGCCACTTAAGGGCTAGTCCCCGTTCGCTCGCCACTACTAAGGGAATCTCGGTTGATTTCTTTTCCTCAGGGTACTTAGATGTTTCAGTTCCCCTGGTTCGCTTCTTAAGCCTATGTATTCAGCTTAAGATACCTAACTTATGTTAGGTGGGTTCCCCCATTCAGACATCTCCGGATCAAAGTCTGTTTGCCGACTCCCCGAAGCTTTTCGCAGGCTACCACGTCTTTCATCGCCTCTGACTGCCAAGGCATCCACCGTATGCGCTTCTTCACTTGACCATATAACCCCAAGCAATCTGGTTATACTGTGAAGACGACATTCGCCGAAAATTCGCGATTAAACTCACAAATTTTACCTTAGCCTGATCACCACCAGTGAAAGTGGCCATCAGTCTATCTTTCTATCACATACCCAAATTTTTAAAGAACGATCTAATCAAAAGACTAGAAATCAATATTCACACCGGAATATTCATTTCTAAACTCTCAAACGTTTCGAAGCAGTTAATGGTGGAGCCAAACGGGATCGAACCGTTGACCTCCTGCGTGCAAGGCAGGCGCTCTCCCAGCTGAGCTATGGCCCCATACAAAATTGGTGGGTCTGGGCAGATTCGAACTGCCGACCTCACCCTTATCAGGGGTGCGCTCTAACCAACTGAGCTACAGACCCAATTTCGAGCGCGTAACTGTTAGCGTTGAGCTATCAGCTTGGAGCTTAAAGCTGCTTCTATCGTCTTCTTCAATGAATCAAGCAATTCGTGTGGGAACTTATGGAGCAGCTGATGTCGTCGATTAAGGAGGTGATCCAGCCGCAGGTTCCCCTACGGCTACCTTGTTACGACTTCACCCCAGTCATGAATCACACCGTGGTAACCGTCCTCCCGAAGGTTAGACTAGCTACTTCTGGTGCAACCCACTCCCATGGTGTGACGGGCGGTGTGTACAAGGCCCGGGAACGTATTCACCGCGACATTCTGATTCGCGATTACTAGCGATTCCGACTTCACGCAGTCGAGTTGCAGACTGCGATCCGGACTACGATCGGTTTTATGGGATTAGCTCCACCTCGCGGCTTGGCAACCCTCTGTACCGACCATTGTAGCACGTGTGTAGCCCAGGCCGTAAGGGCCATGATGACTTGACGTCATCCCCACCTTCCTCCGGTTTGTCACCGGCAGTCTCCTTAGAGTGCCCACCATTACGTGCTGGTAACTAAGGACAAGGGTTGCGCTCGTTACGGGACTTAACCCAACATCTCACGACACGAGCTGACGACAGCCATGCAGCACCTGTCTCAATGTTCCCGAAGGCACCAATCCATCTCTGGAAAGTTCATTGGATGTCAAGGCCTGGTAAGGTTCTTCGCGTTGCTTCGAATTAAACCACATGCTCCACCGCTTGTGCGGGCCCCCGTCAATTCATTTGAGTTTTAACCTTGCGGCCGTACTCCCCAGGCGGTCAACTTAATGCGTTAGCTGCGCCACTAAGAGCTCAAGGCTCCCAACGGCTAGTTGACATCGTTTACGGCGTGGACTACCAGGGTATCTAATCCTGTTTGCTCCCCACGCTTTCGCACCTCAGTGTCAGTATCAGTCCAGGTGGTCGCCTTCGCCACTGGTGTTCCTTCCTATATCTACGCATTTCACCGCACACAGGAAATTCCACCACCCTCTACCATACTCTAGCTCGTCAGTTTTGAATGCAGTTCCCAGGTTGAGCCCGGGGATTTCACATCCAACTTAACGAACCACCTACGCGCGCTTTACGCCCAGTAATTCCGATTAACGCTTGCACCCTCTGTATTACCGCGGCTGCTGGCACAGAGTTAGCCGGTGCTTATTCTGTCGGTAACGTCAAAACAATTACGTATTAGGTAACTGCCCTTCCTCCCAACTTAAAGTGCTTTACAATCCGAAGACCTTCTTCACACACGCGGCATGGCTGGATCAGGCTTTCGCCCATTGTCCAATATTCCCCACTGCTGCCTCCCGTAGGAGTCTGGACCGTGTCTCAGTTCCAGTGTGACTGATCATCCTCTCAGACCAGTTACGGATCGTCGCCTTGGTGAGCCATTACCTCACCAACTAGCTAATCCGACCTAGGCTCATCTGATAGCGCAAGGCCCGAAGGTCCCCTGCTTTCTCCCGTAGGACGTATGCGGTATTAGCGTCCGTTTCCGAGCGTTATCCCCCACTACCAGGCAGATTCCTAGGCATTACTCACCCGTCCGCCGCTCGCCACCAGGTACAAGTACCCGTGCTGCCGCTCGACTTGCATGTGTTAGGCCTGCCGCCAGCGTTCAATCTGAGCCATGATCAAACTCTTCAGTTCAAACATCTTTGGGTTTTTAAGAAACCCTAAACTTGGCTCAGCAATCGTTGGTTACATCTTTGATTTCTCGCGGAGTAACTTGTGATGCTGATAATCTTGTTGACTATCAGTCTGACTCCACAAGCACCCACACGAATTGCTTGATTCAGTTGTTAAAGAGCGGTTGGTTAAGATCTTTCGTCTCAACCGAGGCGCGCATTCTACAGCAGCCTCTGTTGCTGTCAAGCGGTTATTTTCAGAAGCTTTCAAAGTTTCCTTTGCAACTTCAACCACTTGCGCTTCCGATCTCTCGTTAGCGGGAGGCGAATTCTACAGCGTTACTCGCTGCTGTCAACACCTCTTTTTCTCCGCTTTCGACCGAGAAGATCGAACCGTCGATAAGGCGAAAACACACTGCCCTACCAACTCCTTCTGGCTTCGATGAACTGAAGCGTAACCACTGCCGAAAATCGCGTAACTCTTTGTTTACCAAGGAGTTTTCCGTTTCGACTGCGCCGGAAGTGGGGCGAATTATAGACTTCCAGAATCTGCCGTCAACACCAATTTTCACATTTCTGTCATATAAGCCCAAAAACCCCGAAAACACGAAGGCCGACCTCAAGAGGTCGGCCTTCTTCCCTTCTACTTACAAGCTAGGGAATGCGAATTGTGAAGCTTCATGGCTCGCTCGCTGCGGCCAGCGCTGGGTAATAGCCTTGCGACGAGTGTAGAAACGCACGCCATCCGGACCATACGCATGCAAATCGCCAAACAGCGAACGCTTCCAACCGCCAAAGCTGTGATAAGCCACTGGCACCGGCAACGGCACGTTGACGCCGACCATGCCCACTTCAATCTCATCGCAGAACAACCGCGCCGCTTCCCCATCACGGGTAAAGATGCAGGTGCCATTGCCATATTCGTGATCGTTGATCAGTTGCATCGCTTCTTCCAGGCTGTTGACCCGAACAACGCACAGCACTGGCCCAAAGATCTCTTCTTTATAGATGCGCATTTCTGGCGTGACGTTATCGAACAGACAACCGCCCAGGAAGAAACCTTCCTCATGACCGGCCACGCTCAGACCACGACCATCCACCACCAAAGTCGCACCTGCTGAAACGCCGTCTTCTATATAGCCACTGACTTTATCGCGAGCCTGACCGGAAACCAGCGGTCCCATATCCAGGCCACAGGTCGTACCGGCACCGATTTTCAACGCCTTGATCTGCGGAGTCAGTTTGGCCACCAACGCATCGGCCACCTGATCACCGACGCACACGGCCACCGAGATCGCCATGCAGCGCTCACCGCACGAACCGTACGCCGCGCCCATCAATGCGCTGACTGCGTTATCCAGATCCGCATCCGGCATCAATACCGCGTGGTTTTTCGCCCCGCCCAGCGCCTGGACACGTTTGCCTCGCTTGGTGCCTTCGGCGTAGATGTATTCGGCAATCGGCGTCGAGCCGACAAAGCTCAGGGCTTTGACTTCCGGCGCTTCAATCAAGGCATCCACCGCAGCCTTGTCGCCATGCACCACACTCAGCACGCCTTTCGGCAGGCCGGCTTCCAACAGCAACTGAGCAATCAGTAGCGTCGAGCTTGGATCGCGCTCGGACGGTTTGAGGATAAAGCAGTTACCGCAGACGATCGCCAGCGGATACATCCACAGCGGCACCATGGCCGGGAAGTTGAACGGGGTAATACCGGCCACCACGCCCAATGGCTGGAAATCCGACCAGGCATCAATGTTCGGCCCAACGTTACGGCTGTACTCGCCCTTGAGAATTTCCGGTGCAGCACAGGCGAACTCGACGTTCTCGATCCCGCGCTTCAATTCACCGGCCGCATCTTCCAGGGTCTTGCCATGTTCTTCACTGATCAGTTGGGCGATGCGGGCTTCGTTCTGTTCCAGCAATTGCTTGAAGCGGAACATCACCTGAGCACGCTTGGCCGGCGGAGTATTACGCCAGGCCGGAAACGCAGCTTTGGCCGAGTCGATGGCTTTTTGAATGGTTTCACGGCTGGCCAATGGCAGCTTATGGATCGCCTGACCGGTGGACGGGTTGAACACGTCGGCCGTACGACCGTCTTCGGTCACCAGTTCGCCATTGATCAAATGCGGGATAAGGCTCATGCGGGGCTCCTGAAAAGTTGTCCACAGGCGCCCGCTAAAGGACGCCTTTATAGAGAGGGAAAAATCAGTCGATCTTGTTCAGCACTTCGCCGACCGCGTCGAACAGGCGATCGAGGTCTTGCGGCTTGCTGTTGAAGGTTGGGCCGAACTGCAGGGTGTCGCCGCCGAAGCGCACGTAGAACCCGGCTTTCCACAGCGCCATGCCGGCTTCGAACGGACGAACGATGGCATCGCCGTCGCGAGGCGCAATCTGGATAGCACCGGCCAACCCGTAGTTACGAATGTCGATGACGTTCTTGCTGCCCTTCACACCGTGCAGTGCGTTTTCGAAATGCGGTGCGATCTCCGCCACGCTCTGCACCAGATTTTCCTTTTGCAGCAGGTCGAGTGCTGCCAAGCCTGCGGCGCAAGCCACCGGGTGTGCGGAATAGGTGTAGCCGTGCGGGAATTCCACCGCGTACTCAGGCGTCGCCTGGTTCATGAAGGTCTGATAGATCTCGGAGCTGGCAATCACTGCGCCCATCGGGATCGCGCCGTTGGTGACTTGCTTGGCAATGCACATCAGGTCCGGCGTCACACCAAAGCTGTCGGCACCGAACATCGAACCGGTACGACCGAAACCGGTGATCACTTCGTCGAACACCAGCAGGATGTTGTGCTGATCGCAGATCTCGCGCAGACGCTTGAGGTACCCCTGCGGCGGAACCAGCACGCCAGCGGAGCCGGCCAATGGCTCGACGAATACCGCTGCGATGTTCGAGGCATCGTGCAGTTCGATCAGCTTGAGCAATTCATCCGCCAGCGCGATACCACCCTGCTCCGGCATGCCACGAGTGAAAGCATTGCTCGCCAACAAGGTGTGCGGAAGATGATCGACATCCATCATCGCCTGACCGAACAGTTTGCGGTTGCCGTTCACGCCGCCGAGGCTGGTGCCGGCGATGTTCACGCCGTGATAACCACGAGCGCGACCAATCATCTTGGTCTTGGTCGCCTGGCCTTTCAGGCGCCAGTAGGCACGAACCATTTTCACCGCCGTGTCCGCACACTCGGAACCCGAGTCGGTGAAGAACACGTGATTCAGATTGCCTGGGGTCAGGTCGGTGATTTTCTCGGCCAACTGGAACGACAGCGGATGACCGTACTGGAAGCCCGGCGAGTAATCGAGGGTGCCCAATTGCTTGGCCACCGCTTCCTGGATTTCCTTGCGGGTGTGCCCGGCGCCGCAGGTCCACAGACCCGAGAGCGAATCGTAGACCTTGCGGCCCTTGTCGTCTGTCAGCCAACTGCCCTCGGCCGCCACGATCAGTCGCGGGTCGCGCTGGAAATTGCGGTTCGCGGTGTAGGGCATCCAGTGAGCATCGAGCTTGAGCTGGCTGGCCAGGGAAGTCGGGGCGTTTTCAGGCACGTTCATGGGCAAAACCTCGCAGAGCAAATAAGCGGCGTGGAGATCAAAAGCGTTCTTGCAGCTAAATTGCCACGGGGATAAAGTCGATGAAATCCAACTTTTCTAACCTTCAGTCAGCCAGCTACTAAACTTTGAGTAAACAAAGCATGAGCAGCCGTCGTCCCGATCCGCTGGCGCAAGTCAGTGACTTTGATATCCGCCTGTTGCGGATTTTTCGCAGTGTCGTGGAATGCGGCGGCTTCTCCGCGGCAGAATCGGTGCTGGGGATCGGTCGCTCGGCGATCAGCCAGCAGATGAGCGATCTGGAGCAACGCCTGGGCCTGCGTCTGTGCCAGCGAGGTCGCGCCGGTTTTTCCCTGACCGAAGAAGGCCGCGAGGTCTACCAATCAGCGCTGCAACTATTAAGTGCGCTGGAAAGTTTCCGCACCGAGGTCAACGGCCTCCACCAACACTTGCGCGGTGAGTTGACCATCGGCCTGACTGACAACCTGGTCACCCTGCCCCATATGCGCATTACTCATGCCCTGGCGCAGTTGAAGGAGCGTGGCCCGGACGTACAGATCCAGATCCGCATGATCGCGCCCAATGAAGTCGAACAAGGCGTGCTCGACGGTCGCTTGCATGTCGGCGTGGTGCCGCAAGCCAGCGCGCTATCGGGGCTGGAATATCAACCGCTCTACAGCGAACGCTCGCTGCTGTATTGCGCGGTCGGCCATCCGTTGTTCTATGTCGACGACAAACAATTGGACGATGAACGCCTCAATAGCCAGGACGCCATCGCCCCGACTTTCCGCTTACCCGCCGAGATTCAGGCCCACTATCAGGCGCTCAACTGCACCGCCAGTGCATCGGATCGCGAAGGTATGGCATTTCTGATTCTGACCGGGCGCTACATCGGTTACCTGCCGGATCACTACGCCAGCCTTTGGGTGCAGCAAGGCAGATTACGTGCGCTGAAACCCAAGGCACGTTTTTATGACCTGAGCCTCGCATCGGTTACACGCAAGGGCCGTCGCCCGCATCTGGTTCTGGAGAGCTTTTTGGAAAGCCTGGCGGCGACGCGCTGAACACTTGCTCGCGAAGGCGGTGTGTCAGTTGCATAAATATCGACTGACACACCGCCTTCGCGAGCAAGCCCGCTCCCACAGGGATTATGGTGTTCAGGTTTTATCGCAACAGGACTTGTCTGCGGCCTGCGGGTGCGCTATCAACGCATCTGGTTGCACCCATTTACCTGTTCGGAAGTGCCTATGACCTTTGAAGTCCCAGCCCACGGCGGCAAACCCGCCAGCCGCATTCGTCAGAAGAACGAAGAGACCATCATCAAAGCCGCCGAAGACGAGTTCGCCCGTCACGGGTTCAAAGGCACCAGCATGAACACCATCGCGCAGAATGCCGGGTTGCCCAAAGCGAATCTGCATTACTACTTCACCAACAAACTCGGTTTGTACGTGGCGGTGCTGAGTAACATCCTTGAATTGTGGGACAGCACCTTCAATACCCTGACTGTCGAGGATGATCCGGCAGAAGCATTGACGCGATACATCCGCGCAAAAATGGAGTTCTCCCGGCGCCAGCCACAGGCTTCGCGGGTCTTCGCCATGGAGGTCATCAGCGGCGGCGAATGCCTGAGCGCGCATTTCAACCAGGACTATCGCATCTGGTTTCAGGGCCGGGCGGCGGTGTTTCAGGCGTGGATCGACGCCGGCAAAATGGACCCGGTCGACCCGGTGCACCTGATCTTCCTGCTGTGGGGCAGCACCCAGCATTACGCCGATTTTTCCACGCAGATCTGCCGTGTCACCGGGCGCACCAAGTTGACCAAGCAAGACATGGAAGACGCCGGCAACAACCTGATCCGCATCATTCTCAAAGGCTGCGGCCTGACGCCTGCTATCTAAGACACCTATGCCTTTTACCCTCAGCGGCTTTTGCGAATACCGCGAAGAGATTCGCAAAAGCCGCTTCATCACCCTCGCCGGGCCAATCACCAGCGCAGCTGATGCTCAAGCGTTCATCGAGCAGCACAGTGATTTGAGCGCCTCGCACAATTGCTGGGCCTGTAAGCTCGGCGATCAATACCGCAGCACTGACGATGGCGAACCCGGCGGCACCGCTGGACGGCCGATTCTGGCAGCGATCGAAGCGCAGGATTGCGATCAGGTCGCGGTACTGGTGATCCGCTGGTATGGCGGCATTCAACTGGGCACCGGCGGCCTCGCCCGGGCCTATGGCGGCGGTGCCAACAAATGCCTGCAAGGGGCGCCGAAGGTCGAGCTGATCAGCCGGGTGCCGGTCAGTTGTGCCTGTGCGTTTGGCGAGTTGGCCCTGGTGAAGCTTCGGGTAGCGGAACTGGGCGGTTTGGTCGTGGAAGAAACCTTCACGGCCAATGGCGTGGAACTGCAATTGGCGATCGGCGATCGGCAGATAGAGACCTTGCAGATGCAGCTGGCGGATTTGAGTCGCGGGCGCATTTTGTTGCAGCGATAAAAGAAAGATCAAAAGATCGCAGCCTTCGGCAGCTCCTATTCCGACCGTGTACTTGAGTAAGGAATGCAATCCTGTGAGAGCCGCCGAAGGCTGCGATCTTTTGGGGCGCCCCGATTTGCCCTGCATTCGATACTTGCCCACATCTGCTGTGCACCCGGCTGTGGATAACCTGAGCACATTCCGCTGTAACCCTTCTGTCATGCGGCTTTGCGGGCTTTGCTCATTTTTCATCCAAATCCCCAGCAACAACATTTATTCCACGTAAAAACAATCAGTTAGAGCGGTTTATCGCCATTAGTAGAAAGCCCCTCAGTGCTTATGCCCCTCCGGTCGGCTTGCGCACAGATACTGTGGAACAACCTGTGGATAACCCGTTCATGGCTGGCGCTGCCCCCTGTCTGACATAGCTTGCAGGCTACTGCTCGTTTTTTGATCAATTCACCGCGCGCAAAACCGGAGCCTGATCAAAGAACGTGCCCTCAAGTGGTGCCTGATTCGGAATTGGAATATGACAAGGACCGCCCACAACGCCTATGCCAGCAAGGCCTTGCCAATTTCCTGACTCAATGGCCAGGAAATTGCTTTATCCCCAGGCATAACTTCTGTCGACCTGAGCCTGTCATGTCCAACCCTGTGCCGATCCCCGATCAAATACCTCGCCTGCAACTGCGCAGAATCAGCAAACGTTACCCCGGTTGCCTGGCCAACGATGCCATCGACTTGAGCATTGCACCCGGTGAAATCCACGCCCTGCTCGGCGAAAACGGTGCGGGCAAAAGTACACTGATGAAGATCATCTACGGCGTCGCTCACGCCGACTCAGGGGAGATGATCTGGCAGGGCCAGCGCGTGACCATGCGCAACCCGGCCCAGGCTCGCGGCCTCGGGATCGGTATGGTGTTCCAGCACTTCTCGCTGTTCGAAACCCTGAGCGTGGCACAGAACATCGCGCTGGCAATGGGCGCGGCGGCGGGAACACCGAAGCAGCTTGAGCCGAAGATTCGTGAAGTGTCCCAACGCTACGGCATGGCCCTGGAACCGGAGCGACTTGTCCACAGCCTGTCCATCGGCGAGCGTCAGCGGGTGGAAATCATTCGCTGCCTGATGCAAGACATCCGCCTGTTGATTCTCGATGAGCCGACATCGGTACTGACTCCGCAAGAGGCGGATGAGTTGTTCGTCACTTTGCGCCGACTGGCGACCGAGGGCTGCAGCATTCTGTTTATCAGCCACAAGCTCGGCGAAGTACGCGCGTTGTGCCACAGCGCCACGGTGTTGCGCGGCGGCCGGGTGGCCGGGCATTGCGTGCCGGCGCAGTGCTCGGATCGGCAACTGGCGCACTTGATGGTCGGTGAAGCCGCCGAGCTGATCACCGAGTATCCAAAGGTCATTGGCGCTGATTCTTTTTTGAATGTGACGGGATTGTCCTGGCATAACCCGGACCCGTTCGGCTGCTCCCTGAAGGACATTGATCTCGACGTGCGCAGCGGCGAAATCGTGGGGGTCGCCGGAGTGGCCGGCAATGGTCAGGATGAGTTGCTGGCCTTGCTCAGTGGAGAAGAACGACTGTCCCGCGATGACAGCGCAACGATCAGTTTCGGCGGGCAACCGGTGGCGCATCTGCGGCCGGATGCACGACGTAAACTTGGCCTGGCATTCGTCCCTGCCGAGCGTCTGGGCCACGGCGCGGTGCCGGAGCTGAGCCTGGCAGATAACGCCCTGCTCACTGCATTTCAACAGGGGCTGGTCAGCAATGGGCTGATCCAGCGCGGCAAGGTCGAAGCGCTGGCCGAAGACATTATCCGCCGCTTCGGGGTCAAGACACCCGATGCCCAGGCTCCGGCTCGCAGCCTGTCCGGCGGCAACTTGCAGAAATTCATCCTCGGCCGGGAAATCCTTCAACAGCCTAAATTGCTGGTGGCCGCGCACCCGACCTGGGGCGTGGACGTCGGCGCAGCCGCGACCATTCACCGGGCGTTGATTGCCTTGCGCGATGCTGGCGCGGCGATCCTGGTGATCTCCGAAGACCTCGACGAACTGTTCCAGATCAGCGACCGCCTCGCTGCGTTGTGCGCAGGTCGATTGTCGCCCCTGAAGGCTACCGTCGACACCCGCCTGATCGACGTTGGCGGCTGGATGGCCGGCCAGTTCGACACACCTCAATCACCTGCCCCCGTCACGCTTTAACGGAGTGTCACATGCTGCTTTCTCTCGAACCCCGTGGCCAGCAATCTCGCCTGATGGTGTGGTGCTCGCCGTTACTGGCGGCCGTGTTGACGCTGGGCTGTGGCTCGCTTCTGTTTATCGCCCTGGGCCACGATCCGTTGCTGACCTTGCACACGTTGCTGATTGCACCGATAAGCGACTTGTACGGCGTCTCCGAATTGTTGGTCAAAGCGCTGCCGATTCTGCTCTGCGCATTGGGCCTGGCGGTGGCGTATCAGGCGCGGATCTGGAATATCGGCGCCGAAGGTCAGTTGCTGCTCGGCGCCCTCGCTGGCAGTGCGCTGGCGGTAAACATCATCGATATGCAAAGTCGCTGGGCGCTGGCGCTAATCCTACTGGTCGGCACCTTGGCCGGTGCTGCATGGGCCGGACTGACGGCGTGGTTGCGCACGCGCTTCAACGCCAATGAAATCCTCACCAGCATCATGCTCAATTACATCGCCCTGAACCTGCTGCTGTTCTGCGTCCACGGCCCGCTGAAGGACCCGGCCGGGTTCAACTTTCCAGAGTCGGCGATGTTCGGCGATGCCAGTCGACTGCCGCTGTTGATGGAGGACGGTCGGGTTCATGCGGGGGTGTATTTCGCCTTGCTCGCGCTGGTGGCGGTGTGGGTGTTACTGCAGAAAAGCTTTGTCGGCTTCCAGATCAAAGTACTCGGGCTGGACAAGCGCGCCGCAGGTTTCGTCGGCTTTCGCGAGAAGCGGCTGATCTGGCTGGCGTTGTTGATCAGCGGCGGCCTGGCGGGGTTGGCCGGGGTCTGCGAAGTCACCGGGCCGATCGGTCAATTGGTGCCGCAAGTCTCGCCGGGTTACGGCTATGCGGCGATCACCGTAGCGTTTCTCGGGCGGCTGAATCCCATCGGCATCCTGTTTTCCAGCTTGTTGATGGCGCTGCTGTACATCGGTGGCGAGAGCGCGCAGATGAGCATGAACCTGCCGCAAGCGATCACTCAACTTTTCCAAGGGATGATGCTGTTTTTCCTGCTGGCCAGTGACGTGCTGATTCTCTACCGCCCGCGTCTGAACCTGTGCTGGGTACGGCGCACTTCGACCACCGCTGTACACGCAGGAGCCTTGTGATGGATATCGATCTGCTGAGCAATATTTTCTACGCCATGGTTCGCTGCGGTACGCCGTTGTTGCTGGTGGCGCTGGGCGAGTTGATCTGCGAGAAGAGCGGCGTCCTCAACCTTGGTCAGGAAGGCATGATGCTGTTTGGTGCGGTGATCGGTTTCATCGTCGCGCTGAACAGCGGCAACCTCTGGCTTGGCGTGTTGCTGGCGATGCTCGCCGGGATGCTGTTGTCGTCGCTGTTTGCCCTGGTGGCGCTGGTGTTCAACGCCAATCAGGTGGCGACCGGGTTGGCGTTGACGATCTTCGGCGTGGGCCTGTCGACCTTTGTCGGCGCAGCGTGGGTTGGCAAACCGTTGGCGGGTTTCGAGCCGGTGGCGATTCCGTTGTTGAGTGAAATCCCGCTGATCGGGCGGATGCTGTTTGCCCAGGACTTGTTGGTGTACCTGTCGTTCGCGCTGTTCACGTTAGTGGCCTGGGTGATTCTGAAAAGTCGCGTCGGGTTGATTATTCAAGCAGTCGGCGAAAACCCGGATGCCGCCAGCGCCATGGGCTTGGCGGTGTTGCGAGTGCGTACGCTGGCGGTGCTGTTTGGCGGGGCGATGGCGGGGTTGGCCGGGGCTTATTTATCCCTGGCCTACACGCCGATGTGGGCGGAAAACATGAGTGCCGGTCGCGGCTGGATTGCCCTGGCGCTGGTGGTGTTTGCCAGTTGGCGGGTGTGGCGATTGTTGCTCGGAGCGTATCTGTTCGGTCTCGCCAGCATCCTGCATTTGGTGGCGCAGGGGTTAGGGCTGGCGATCCCGTCGAGCCTGCTGGCGATGCTGCCTTATGTCGCGACCATTGTGGTGTTGGTGCTGTTGTCCCGGGATGCCGTGCGCACACGGTTGTATGCGCCGGTTTCGTTGGGGCAGCCGTGGCGGGCCGGGCATTAGCGGAGGCTTCAAGGGCCTCATCGCGGGCAAGCCCGCTCCCACAGGTTTTGTGTCGGTCGAAAATTCCGTGTTCACCAAAATCACTGTGGGAGCGGGCTTGCCCGCGAAGGCGCCCGAACAGGCAACACTTGAACAACGCCCCACGCCAATTCAAAAAACAGGAAAATCACCAATAGCGAACTCGCCCCATGGGCCAAGGCATAAGCTAGCCAAGCCGAAAACAGAAACCTCCCCACCGCGTCATACCGCCCAAATACCTGCTGCGGATCACGAATCCGCAACACCGCCCAGACACACACAATCGAACCCAACAAATTCGCCATCAGCATGTGCATCGGCTCGAACGGTGGTAGCTCGCCAGGCAAATTGAAAGTCTGGCTCAGGCTCAAGAACACGCCATGCAATGCCGCAAAACTCCACGGCGTTACAAAAGCAGCAGTCACGATCAGGTCGTACCACGCACTGCCCCGCACTACTTGACGATATTGCGTTGAAGTCCACATCGGCATTGCTCCATAAATTCAGGGAGCAACAAGGCTAAAGCCTGGAGTATGCTCCAGGGTCAAGCCCTCTCGAGACCTCAAGATGCGCATCGGTGAATTAGCCCAGGCCAGCGCTGTCAGCCGCGACACATTGCGCTTTTACGAGCAGCGCGGATTGATCGCCGCGCAACGTAGCGCCAATGGTTATCGCGACTATCCGGCGGAGATGGTGCAGCTGGTGCTGTACATCAAGACCGCTCAGCGACTGGGCTTTACCCTCGGCGAGATCGGCAGCAGCGTCGCCGCGTTGTGGCAGGCGCCCGACCCAGCCAATGCCGTTACCCAACTGCTGCAAGACAAACTGAACCTGATCGAAACTCGCATCGCAGAACTCGATGTCTTGCGTCAGGAACTGCAACATCGGCTGAGCCAACGTTGTCCTTTGAATCCGTGATTTTCATCCATCAAGGAAGCCATTCATGTCCAAGGCAAAAAACGCACTCATCATCGGCGCCTCCCGGGGCTTGGGCCTCGGTCTGGTGAAAACCCTGCTGGCCGATGGTTGGCAAGTCACCGCCACCGTGCGCAACCCGCAGAGCGCCGAAGCCTTGCAAGCGTTAGGCAATGTGCAAATCGAAAAACTCGACATGGACGATCAGCAAGCAGTCATCGCCCTTAGCCAGCAACTCAAAGGCGAGGTGTTCGATCTGTTGTTCGTGAATGCCGGGGTCAAGGGGCCGGAGGTCCAGACGCCGGGCGGCGCGACGTTGGCCGAGGTGGGTCAGCTGTTCTTCACCAACGCCGTGGCGCCGATCAACCTCGCTCAGCGTTTCGTCGGGCAAATTCGTGAAGACAGCGGCGTGCTGGCGTTCATGAGTTCGGTGCTGGGCAGTGTGACCATGCCCGACGCGCCGGAACTGGCGCTGTACAAGGCCAGTAAAGCAGCGCTGAACTCCATGACCAACAGCTTCGTCACGCAATTGGGCGAACAGAAACTCACCGTGCTGTCGCTGCACCCGGGTTGGGTGAAGACTGATATGGGCGGTGAAGGCGCGGACATTGATGTTGAAACCAGTACCCGCGGGTTGATTGATCAGGTGAATGCGTATGCCGGCAAGGGCGGGCATCATTTTGTGAATTACCGGGGTGAGACCATTCCCTGGTAACACCACATTCCCCTGTGGGGGCCGGGCTTGCCTGCGATAGCATCACCTCGATATCACTGAAAGACCGAGGTGCCTGCATCGCGGGCAAGCCCGGCTCCCACAGGGTTCTGCATCGTCTGGTCGGGGAGGCTTGCCCGCGAAGCTTTTTTGTTCGAAACTCCGCACCTCGCCCCCCCCCCGCGGCGACCCTGGATCAGCAGACAGGGCAACACTGAGCTGGCAACCCTGAACCCAACTTTCAGAGGAGCCGGCCACCATGCCTGCGACCCGTACCTGGTTAAAAAATCCCCTCGCCATTTTCACGGCCAACGCGCTCGATGCCCGTGGCGGTCTGGTTGTGCAAGACGGCTTGATCGTCGAAGTGCTTGCCGCCGGCCAGCAACCGTCCGCGCCCTGTGACCACGTTTTCGATGCTCGCGAACACGTGATCCTGCCAGGGCTGATCAACACCCATCACCACTTCTATCAAACCCTGACCCGTGCCTGGGCACCGGTGGTTAATCAGCCGTTGTTCCCGTGGTTGAAAACCCTCTATCCGGTCTGGGCTCGCCTTACCCCTGAAAAACTTGCCCTCGCCACCAAAGTCGCGTTGGCCGAATTGCTGCTGTCCGGTTGCACCACAGCCGCCGACCACCATTACCTGTTTCCGGAAGGCCTGGAAAACGCGATCGATGTGCAGGTCGAGAGTGTTCGCGAACTGGGGATGCGCGCCATGCTCACTCGCGGTTCCATGAGCCTTGGCGAAAAAGACGGCGGCCTGCCACCGCAGCAAACCGTCCAGGAAGGCGAAGTGATCCTCGACGACAGCCAACGTCTAATCGCCGCGTACCACGAGCGCGGCGATGGGGCGCAGATTCAGATCGCGCTGGCGCCCTGCTCACCGTTCTCGGTGACCCCGCAAATCATGTCCGCCAGCGCCGAACTAGCGAACACCCTCGACGTGCGCCTGCACACGCACCTGGCGGAAACCCTCGACGAAGAAGACTTCTGCCTGCAGCGTTTCGGTCTGCGCACCGTTGATTATCTGGACAGCGTCGGCTGGCTCGGGCCGCGTACCTGGCTGGCCCACGGCATTCATTTCAACCCCGACGAAATCGCCCGACTCGGCGCGGCCGGCACGGGCATTTGCCATTGCCCGAGTTCGAACATGCGCCTGGCTTCCGGCATTTGCCCGACGCTGGACCTGACCGCTGCGGGTGCGCTGCTGGGTCTGGGCGTAGACGGTTCGGCATCCAACGATGCGTCGAACATGATCCTCGAAACCCGCCAGGCGCTGTACATCCAGCGGCTGCGTTACGGCGCGGAAAAAATTACGCCGGAATTGGTGCTGGGCTGGGCGACCAAAGGCTCGGCGAGTTTGCTCGGGCGCAGCGATATCGGTGAACTGGCGGTGGGCAAGCAGGCGGATCTGGCGCTGTTCAAACTGGATGAACTGCGCTTCTCCGGCAGCCATGATCCGGTGTCGGCGCTGCTGCTCTGCGGCGCAGATCGGGCGGACCGGGTGATGGTCGGTGGCAAGTGGCGGGTGATCGACGGGCAGGTTGAAGGACTGGATCTGAAAGGGTTGATTGCCGATCACAGCCAGGCAGCTCGGCAGTTGATCGCCGGTACCTGACACAACACCAAACAAATGTGGGAGACGCCCGCACCAGTGGATGGCGTGGATTGGTGAGGGCGCACCGGGATGGTTCTGTGGTGGTCGTCAGGGGCTCTTCGCGGGTAAGCCTCGCTCCTACGGGATTTACGCAGGTCATGTGGGAGCGAGGCTTGCCCGCGATGGCCGTTACGCGATTTCGATCCATTTGTTGTCCTGTTGGTCAGCAATTTGCATTGCCCTCCTCCATCTCACAACAAAATGGAGTTCCAGTTCATGCAAAAACGTCCGTTGAAGCAGCTGTTTTGCGCTGTCGCCGCAGCCATCGGTCTGAGCGCCAGTCTGACCGCCAGTGCCGCCGACCCGCTGAAAGTCGGCTTCGTCTATATCGGCCCGATCGGTGACCACGGCTGGACGTATCAGCATGAACAGGGACGCAAGGCGCTGACAGACAAATTCGGCGAGCAGATCACCACCAACTATGTGGAGAACGTCGCCGAGGGCGCCGATGCCGAGCGGGTGATCCGCAACATGGCCAAGGACAACTACGATCTGATCTTCACCACGTCTTTCGGCTACATGAACCCGACCCTGAAAGTCGCCAAGCAATTTCCCAAAGTGACCTTCGAACACGCCACCGGCTACAAGCAGGACAAGAACCTCGGCACTTACCTGGCACGCACTTATGAAGGCCGCTACGTCGGCGGTTTCCTCGCAGCGAAGATGACCAAGACCAAGAAAGTCGGCTACGTCGCCTCGTTCCCGATCCCGGAAGTCATCCGCGACATCAACGCCATTCAACTGGCCCTGAACAAGTACAACCCGGGCACCGAGATCAAAGTGGTGTGGGTCAATTCCTGGTTCGACCCGGGCAAGGAAGCCGACGCCGCCAACGCGCTGATCGACCAAGGCGTGGATGTGGTGTTCCAGCACACCGACAGCCCGGCACCGATCCAGGCGGCCGAACGTCGCGGTGTGTATGCCGTTGGTTATGCATCGGACATGGCGCACTTCGGGCCGAAAGCGGTGCTGACGTCTATCGTCAATGACTGGGGGCCGCATTACATTCAGGCGACTCAAAGCGTGCTCGACCACACATGGAAATCCCAGGATTACTGGGGCGGTCTGAAGGAAGGCACGGTTGAGCTGCCGATCAGCGACCTGGTGCCAGCTGCGGTGAAAACCGAAGCCGGGCAGATCATTACCGACATCAAGAGCGGTGCCCTGCATCCGTTCACCGGGCCGATCAAGGATCAGGCCGGTGTCGAGAAAATCCCGGCGAGCGCGACGGCAACCAATGCGCAACTGGCGTCGATGAACTACTACGTCGAAGGCATGAAGGCCCAGATGCCGAAGTAATTCCTTTGAGCCAAAACACAGTACCTGTGGGAGCGGGCTTGCCCGCAATAGCGGACTTTCAGTCAACAAAGATGTTGGATGTGCAGACGTCATCGCGGGCAAGCCCGCTCCCACAGGACTTTCTAGTGTTTTCCGGTCTGCGTACTCTTCAGGACAATCGCATGAACAGCCTCCCAATCATCGACATCAGCCCGCTCTACAACGCAGATCAAAACGCTTGGCAATCCATCGCCACACAAATCGACCGCGCCTGCCGCGAATGGGGCTTTTTCTATATCAAGGGCCACCCGATTTCGGCGGAGCGCATCGATGCCGTGCTCAACCACGCCCAACGTTTCTTCGCCCTGCCCACTACTGAAAAACTCAAGATCGACATCACCCAGACCCGCCACCACCGCGGCTATGGCGCCATCGCCACCGAGCAACTCGACCCCAGCAAACCCAGCGATCTGAAAGAAACCTTCGACATGGGCCTGCACCTGCCGGCTGATCATCCCGAGGTTATTGCGGAAAAACCTTTGCGCGGTCCCAACCGTCATCCGTCGATGCCCGGTTGGGAATCGCTGATGGAGCAACACTACGTCGACATGCAGGCGCTCGCTCAAACCCTGCTGCGAGCCATGACCCTGGCGTTGGGCATCGAGCGTGACTTCTTCGATAGCCGCTTCAAAGAACCGGTCAGCGTGCTGCGAATGATTCATTACCCCCCGCGCCACACGGCCAGCACCAAAGATCAGCAAGGTGCCGGCGCTCACACCGATTACGGTTGCATCACCCTGCTCTATCAGGATGCCGCTGGCGGTCTGCAAGTGCGCAATGTGCAGGGCGATTGGATCGATGCACCGCCGATCGAAGGCACGTTCGTGGTCAACCTCGGCGACATGATGGCGCGCTGGAGCAACGACCATTACCTGTCGACGCCACACCGGGTGATCAGCCCGTTGGGAGTGGATCGGTACTCGATGCCGTTCTTTGCCGAACCGCATCCCGACACCGCCATTGAATGCCTGCCCGGTTGCCAGGACGAACGGCATCCGGCGAAGTATCCGGCCACCACCTGCGCCGAATTCCTGCTGTCGCGCTTCGCCGATACCTACGCCTATCGACGGCAACAGGAAGCCGTGTAATGAACCGGCTGGTCAGGTTTTGCTCATTGTTTCTGCGGGCATCTGTAGAATGCCCTCATTGCACCTGATGAGATTTCAAAAATGTACGACTGGCTGAACGCTCTGCCCAAGGCAGAATTGCACTTGCACCTGGAAGGTTCGCTGGAGCCTGAGCTGCTGTTCGCCCTGGCCGAACGCAACAAGATCGCCCTGCCGTGGAGCGATGTCGAAACCCTGCGCAAGGCTTACGCCTTCAATAACCTGCAAGAGTTTCTCGACCTGTATTACCAAGGCGCCGACGTGTTGCGCACCTCTCAGGATTTCTACGACCTGACCTGGGCCTACCTGTTGCGCTGCAAGGCGCAGAACGTGATTCACACCGAACCGTTCTTTGACCCGCAAACCCACACCGACCGTGGCATCCCGTTCGAAGTAGTGCTCAACGGCATCGCCGCCGCATTGAAGGATGGCGAGCAGCAACTGGGCATCACCAGCGGTTTGATCCTCAGTTTCCTGCGTCACTTGAGTGAAGACGAAGCGCAGAAAACCCTCGACCAGGCGCTGCCGTTCCGCGACGCGTTTGTCGCCGTGGGCCTGGACAGCTCGGAGATGGGCCATCCGCCGAGCAAGTTCCAGCGGGTGTTCGATCGTGCGCGCAGCGAAGGCTTCCTGACCGTGGCCCACGCCGGTGAAGAAGGCCCGCCGGAGTACATCTGGGAAGCCCTCGACTTGCTGAAAATCCAGCGTATCGACCATGGCGTGCGCGCCATCGAAGACGAGCGCTTGATGCAGCGGATCATCGACGAGCAGATCCCGCTAACCGTGTGCCCGTTGTCGAACACCAAACTCTGCGTGTTCGATCACATGTCCCAGCACAACATCCTCGACATGCTCGAGCGCGGTGTAAAGGTCACGGTGAACTCCGATGACCCGGCCTACTTCGGCGGCTATGTCACCGAGAACTTCCACGCGCTGTACACCGATCTGGGCATGACCCAGGATCAGGCCAAGCGCCTGGCGCAGAACAGCCTGGATGCGCGGCTGGTAAAGTAGTAAGTAACACCGCAAAACACTGTGGGAGCGGGCTTGCCCGCGATGAGGCCAACTGTCTCAACATCGAGTCGGCTGACAGTCCGCTATCGCGGGCAAGTCGAATCGTCGCACCGCCGCTCCCACAGGAACTGTGTTCAGCCGACGATCTCTACTTCGCTCAATTCTTCCAACGTCTTGCCCCGGGTCTCCATCCCGAACATCCACACCACCCCCGCCGCAATCGCAAAGCACATCGCCCCCAGCGCAAACACCCCGCCTTGCCCGGTCATCGGGAACACCAGCCCGGTCACCAACGGCCCGAGCAACGACCCCACGCGGCCGATGGCTGAGGCGAACCCCGAACCCGTGGCGCGTGCCGATGTCGGGTACAACTCAGGGGTGTAGGTGTAGAGCACGGCCCACATGCCGAACAGAAAGAACTGCATCAGCAGCCCCGAGGTAATCAACAGACTGACGTTGCCGCCGAACACCGCACTCTGGCCATAAAGAAACGCCATGATCCCGCCGCCGAGCATCGTCACGACGCACACCGGTTTACGCCCCCAACGCTCCACCAGCCAGGCGGCCATGAGGAAACCGGGAATCCCGCCGAGAGAAATCAGCACCGTGTAATACACCGACTGGGTCACGGCGAAACCCGACTGTTGCAACAACGCACTGAGCCAGGACGTCAGGCCATAGAAACCCAGCAAAGCGAAGAACCACACGCTCCAGATCATCATCGTGCGCTGGCGATACTGCGGCGACCAGATCTCCCGTAACGCAGAGAAGAAAGTGCCCGGTTGACTCGCCATCCGTGGCAGGCGAATGGGTTCAGGCAGATCCGCACGGCCCAGTGAAGCCCGGACCCGATCTTCGATGCCGAGCAAGACCTTATCCGCCGCATCATGATGCCCGGCCTGCTCCAGCCAGCGCGGAGACTCGGGAATGAAAAAACGAATCGCCAGGACGAACACCGCCGGCACCGCCAACACCAGAAAAATGTCGCGCCAGCCAATCACCGGCAACAGGAAGTACGACAGCACTCCAGCCGCGACGAAACCGAGCGGCCAAAAACCATCCATCAATGCGATGTAACGCCCACGTCGCTTTGCCGGAATCAGCTCTGACAGCATCGACTGAGCAATCGGGAATTCCATGCCCATGCCGATCCCCAGCAAGACTCGGAACAGCGTCAGCGTTTCGACGTTCTGCGCCGTGGAGCATAGGTAGCTGGCGATACCCCA
Organism: Pseudomonas wuhanensis; assembly: GCF_030687395.1. Taxonomy (GTDB): domain Bacteria; phylum Pseudomonadota; class Gammaproteobacteria; order Pseudomonadales; family Pseudomonadaceae; genus Aquipseudomonas; species Aquipseudomonas wuhanensis. Next base: position 5,834,367 of record NZ_CP117430.1, read on the forward strand.
CAGCACAATGCTCCACTGGAACACCGGTTTTCGCCCGAAGCGGTCGGCCAACATGCCGGACAGCGATGCACCCACGACCATGCCGAAGAAACTCGAACTGGCCAGCAACCCGGCCTGCGCCGTGCTCAGGCCGAACTCGGTTTTGATCGAGCCGAGGAGGAACGTCATCATCGCCAGGTCCATGGAGTCGAAGAAAAACGCCAAGGCAATGATGATGAAAATGATGCGGTGATAGCCGCTGATGGGCAGCCGTTCCAATCGTTCTGCCGCGCTGAAGTTTCGTGTTTCCATGCCACATTCCCCCAATCCTGAAAATCCCCGGATCGAGTGTGCGCGATAGCGGCTGGGGATTATTGCTAAATGCGACCTGTCCACAGCTCTGAACGACGCCTGAAACAAAGATCCCGGACGTCGCACCTCAATGGCTCTAAAACGCCATTTCCAGCTCGGTTTCCTTGGCGAATCGATGGATTTCCCGCTGCCCCGCAGCGGTGATCTGCAAGGCTCGCGAATCGTTGGGCAGGCTCAACCAGCCGGACTGCATGAACAGCTGCAACAACGCAGCGCCCAGCGCCCCCCCCATGTGCGGGCGTCTTTCGCTCCAGTCCGGGCAAGCGCAGGCGACTCTGCTGTTGCGATGAGCCAGCGCCTGGATGAACACACCGCGTGTTGCCAATTGTGTAGCGCCCTTGTGAGTGATCATGACCCGCTGATCGAATTGCTCGATCCAGCCCGCATCCAGCAGACGCTGGTAGAGGTCGGCGGCCAGGGTACCGCCCAGATGGTCGTCGCAGAGTCTGGCCCGCAGCAGTGACGAAGGCGCCGCCTGAGGTTTGGCGATAGGGCTGGTGCGTTTGAAAACCTCTGGAATGTCCCGAGGCGCGCTGGCCAGGGTCGCGCTGGCCAAGGCCTCTATCGCGGCGCCGACTTCGGGCGCGGCAAGCCGGAAAAACCGTTTGCGTCCACGGGTTTCGACTTTCAACAGACCTCCGGCGGACAAACGCCCTAAATGCGCACTGGCCGAAGACGGCGACAGGCCGGCCAGCAACGCCAGCTCTTCGGTTTGCCGCGCCGAGCCGTCCATCAAGGCCCACATCATTGCGCTGCGCTTTGGGTCAGCCAGCAATGTGGCGATCTGGCTGATGCAAGGTGCATGTTCCATGTATTCACTCCCTGTTGAATCGTTTCGTCTACTGCTCAGAGACATCTTGACCAGTAATGTGTCGTCGGCCAAGACGCGAAAACCGTCATAAACCGGTAAAGCCACCCACTCACCCAGGCCATTGCTTCGCGGGTGCAATGAAGGTCCGGTGATGACCATTGGGTCTGACCGAATCGAACCTGAACTCGCCATTGCGAGGTCGACGGTGCGTACATCAGGCGAGCGCTAGTATAAGCGGGTTAACCGCCGGTTCCTGCCCTCGGGGGCCCATTGGTGGTGATAGTTCCTGACAGAAATTTCGCTATTTGCCTGCGACTAATGATCGACATCCGATTTCGTCGGAAATTGACTGCTTATACGAGCGCATCGGCTGGCAAGCATTTCCCGCAAAAGGTTCACCGGCTTACTCAATTGTGCGCGATGGGCGCACAGCAAATTCAGCGGTGCGCGCTCACAGAGCAGTTCCGGCATCAGCACTTTCAACCGACCGGCCAGTACATCGGCGGCGACATCGAGCCAGGACTTATACGCAATCCCCGCCCCCGCTACGGCCCACAGACGCACAACATCGGCGTCGTCACTGAAGCGATCGCCACTGACCGTCAGGCTCACTTCGCGTTTGCCATCGTGGAAACTCCAGTGATCGTGGACCCGGCTGCCGAGCATGAACAACAGGCAATTGTGCTGAGCCAGTTGCTCCAGATGCCGAGGTTCGCCATGCCGGGCCAGATAACTCGGCGCTGCACAGAGCACGCGACGGTTCTGCGCAGCGATGGGCAACGCCACCAGGCTCGAGTCTTCCGGCTCGCCATAACGCAGGGCAATGTCCACCGGTTGGCGGAACAGGTCGGCGATGCGGTCGCCCAGCAGCAACCGTACCGTGAGTTTCGGATGCTCGCGCTGAAACTCGTCGAGCCATGGCAACAGCAGGTTGCGACCGAAATCCGAAGGCGCCGACAGCTGCAAAATCCCGCTGACCTGATCTTGCCCGCTGGCCAGCAAGCGGCGGCCCTCATCGAGATTGCTCAAGGCTGCCCGGGCGTATTCCAGAAAGCCCTCGCCTTCAGCGGTCAGGCGCAGGCTGCGGGTAGAACGGGCGAGCAAGCGCGCGCCGAGTTGCTGTTCGATGCGCTTCAACGCCGCACTGGCCACTGCCGCCGACATATCCATCACCCGCGCCGCCGCCGACAGACTGCCCAGGTCCGCAGCCCGAACGAACAACTGCAAGTCATCGAAACGCAACATCGTCAGCCCCGATTATCAAAAAAATATTGAAAGAGACTGCTCTTTTAGCGGGTTTTATCTTGCCGGGAAATAACCAATCATCTGTCCCATCGAAATCATTCCCTCTGAGGAACCCACCATGAAAGCCATTGCCTACTACGCCTCCCTGCCCATCAGCGACGAAAAATCCCTGCAAGACATCGAACTGCCAGAACCGGTCGCCGGCCCGCGCGACCTGTTGGTGGAGGTCAAAGCCATCTCGGTCAACCCGGTGGACACCAAGGTCCGCCAGAACGTCCAGCCTGAAGGTGGCGCGGCAAAGGTGCTGGGCTGGGACGTGGCCGGTGTGGTCAAGGCTGTCGGCAGCGAAGTGACCTTGTTCAAGGCTGGCGACAAGGTGTTCTACGCCGGCTCCATCGCCCGTGCCGGCGGCAATAGCGAGTTGCATGTGGTGGACGAGCGAATCGTCGGCCATATGCCGAAAACCCTCGGTTTCGCCGAAGCCGCCGCCCTGCCGCTGACCGCCATCACCGCGTGGGAACTGCTGTTCGAACGCCTGCAAGTGCGCGAAGACAAAACCGATGAAGGCCAGAGCCTGCTGATCGTCGGTGCCGCTGGCGGCGTGGGTTCGATCCTCACGCAACTGGCCAGCCAGCTCACCGGGCTGAAGGTCATTGGCACCGCTTCCCGTGCACAAACCCAAAGCTGGGTGCGTGACCTGGGCGCCGACCAGGTGATCGATCATAGCCAGCCGCTGAGTGAAGAACTCAAACGTGCGGGGTTCGAGCATGTGACCCACGTCGCCAGCCTGACCCAGACCGATCAACATCTGGATCAACTGGTAGAGGCGTTGGCGCCGCAAGGCAAACTGGCGTTGATCGATGACCCGAAGTCGCTGGACGTGACCAAGCTCAAGCGCAAGAGCCTGTCACTGCACTGGGAATTCATGTACACCCGCTCGCTGTTCGAAACCGCAGACATGATCGAGCAGCACAAACTGCTCAACCGCGTCGCCGGGCTGATCGATGCGGGCACGTTGAAAACCACGGTCGGCGAACACTTCGGGACCATCAACGCAGCCAACCTGCGTCGTGCCCATGAACTGCTGGAGAGCGGCAAGTCCAAGGGCAAGATTGTGCTTGAAGGGTTCTGACCCAAGGATCAAAAGATCACAGCGCCTACAGGGGATGACCGAAATATCCGGGATGTACTTCGCCGTCCCCTGTTGCCGTCAGTCAGAGAATTGACCGTTGTCACAATTGCGATCGTATTCGGGTCTACAATCGAAAGCTCTGCGAACAATCATTTACGTGATGTCTTTTGCGAGACGTCTTTTACAAGAGGAGCTCCGCAATGAAGATCCTGATAAAAGAAGTGGCAACATCCCGCTGGCAGGTCCGCCTGGATCAACACGCTGTGATGTTTCGCAGTGAAGCCGAAGCGCTAGCCTTCACTAAAACGCTTGAAGCGCGCTTGCACGCGCCCCATCAGTTTCCCGACCGTCAGCAGCGCGCTGCTGGCTGAGTCCGTCCTCATACCTGGGCTTGCGTCAACGCCCGGGCATTTTGCAAACGTCGGGTGAGCGTCGCCGCGCTCACCACCAGAATCCCGCACAGGCTGATGACCATGGCCATCGGCATGGCGCTGCCATCGTGCAAAACACCCACCAATGCTGCGGCCCCGGCGGCGACGCTGAACTGCAGGCAACCGAGCATCGCCGAGGCACTGCCCGCCCGCGCGCCCTGCCCGTTCATGGCGCAGGCCGAGGCGTTGGGCACAATGCAACCCAGGCTGGCGATGCAGAGGAAAAGCGGAATCAGCAACGGCCACAACTGCGCGGTGTGCAACGCGCTGACCGCCAACAGAGCCAGACCGCCCGCCAGATAGAGCCAGACAGTACGCGCCAGTAAAAAGGCCGGACCGCGCTTGGCCAGCATCCGGGCATTGACCTGGGCCACCAGAATGAAACCCGCCGCGTTAATGCCGAACAGCCAGCCGAAATGCTCGGCCGGCACGCCATAGAGTTTGATGAAGACGAACGGTGAACCGGCGATGTAGGCAAACATCCCGGCGATGGCGACACCACCGGTCAGGGCATGGCCGAGGAAGATGGGGTCCGCCAACAACCGGCCGTACTGACGCAGCGCGCCCGACAACGGTTGGCGCGGCACATGGGCCGGCAGACTTTCCGGCAGCCCGAGGGCCACTGCCAATCCTGCCAGTGCACTGAAACCGGTCAGCACCAGAAAGATCGATTGCCAGCCAGTCGTGTTGACCAACAACCCGCCCAGCATTGGCGCAAGAATCGGCGCCAGGCCCATCACCAGCATCAACTGCGAAAAGACCTTCGCCGAACCCACCGCATCGCATTTATCGCTGACCACCGCCCGCGAAATCACCATGCCCGCGCAACCGCCCAGCGCCTGGACGAAACGTGCGCCGATCAACCACTCCAGCGTCGGCGCATAGGCACAGGCCAATGAAGCGACGGTGAACAAGCCGACACCTGTCAGCAAGGGAATCCGTCGCCCGAAGCGATCCGCCACCGGGCCGTACGCCAGTTGGCCAATGGACAGGCCAAGGAAATAGGCCGCCAGGGTCAGTTGAACGTGTTTTTCGTCGGTGCCGAAAGCGAGCGCCATCGCCGGGAACGCCGGCAAATAGAAATCGATCGCCAGCGGACCGAAAGCGCTCAAGGCGCCGAGAATCAGGATTGTACGGAGGTTCATCAGGCGTCCAGGTTAGGCATGCAGGTTGGCCATGGATCGGCAGGCCAACAGTCTAGCCGGGCGTGGACGCCTTGAACATTCCGTTAGGTCGCTAACTATTAAAAAATCAGGCCAATTTGACGCTATAACCTTCTTCGCTGATCGCAGCGATCACCTGATCGGCCGTCAGCGCGCTTTCAACGCCGACTTCTTTTGCCGCCAGATCAATGCGCACGCTGGCCGCGGGATCCTTGGCTTGCAGCGCCTGAGTGATGGCCTTGACGCAATGACCGCAGGACATGCCTTCAACGTTGAACACTTGCATGGGACGTCTCCTTAATGGGGCCCTTTAATGAGGGTTGGTGGCAGTCTCGAGCTTGCCACCATGGCAAGGTCAAGTTCTCAAGCAAGCTGCCGGGCTGGCAATCGGCGCCGCGCTCGGCCAAGCTGCGTCCATCTATGACTCGACATCAGGAGATTCAGCCATGCGCTGGTCAGCTCTCAGCCTGTTTGGCTTACTCAGCCTCTTTGCCGCGACACCTTCGGTTCAAGCCGCCGGGGAGGACTACGGCGTGCTGATCATTTCCCGCGAGCGCCTGGAAGTGTCGACTTCCTGCGAGATCGGTGTGTACATCCAGGATCAGCTATCGGCGCGACTGTTCCAGGAACAGAGCACCTCATTCAACCTGCCGCCAGGCAATGTGTCCCTGCGCCTCAAACTGCTGCCGGGCCAGGCCCCGGGTTGCAACCCGGGCATGCTCGCACCGGGTTCGCAGAACATCACGCTCAAGGCCGGGGATGTGTTGAAGTTCCGGATTGCGATGACGCAGGAAGGGATGTACCTCAAGCCTGCGGCTCTCGGGTATTGATCACCCCCTCGCTCCTACGAAGTGCAGAGTCGCGAGACGATTTGCAGAGTGGCGCTTGACCTTGCCAGCATGGCAAGGTTGATCCTGTAGGCAATTTCTACAGGGAGCGTGACCGATGTCCGAATCCACCACTTTCGATCTACCGATTGCCGGCATGACCTGCGCCAGTTGCGCCGGGCGTGTCGAGCGTGCCTTGAGCAAAGTTCTCGGCGCCACGGCCGTCAGCGTCAACCTGGCCACCGAACAGGCCCGGGTTCAAGCGCCCAGTGACAGCCTGCCGGCCTTGATGGAGGCCGTACAGCAGGCCGGTTACAGCGTGCCACAGCAGAGCCTGGAATTGACCATCGACGGCATGACCTGCGCGTCCTGCGTCGGCCGCGTCGAACGGGCACTGGCCAAGGTGCCGGGGGTGAAGAGTGTCAGCGTCAACCTGGCCAACGAGCGTGCACACCTCGAATTGCTCGGCCAGGTCGACCCGCAAACTTTGCTCGATGCCGTGACCAAGGCTGGTTACTCCGCCAGCGTCTGGGAAGTTGAACACCCGCAAACCGACGATCAACAACAACGCCTGCACCGCGAACGCTGGGCCTTGCTGGCGGCCATCGCCCTCGCCTTGCCGCTGGTGTTGCCGATGGTGCTGCAACCTTTCGGCGTGCACTGGATGCTCCCTGCGTGGGTACAGTTCGCGCTGGCGACGCCGGTGCAGTTCATCTTCGGCGCGCGCTTCTATGTCGCTGCGTGGAAAGCCGTGCGCGCCGGCGCCGGCAACATGGATTTGCTGGTAGCCCTGGGCACCAGTGCCGGCTACGGCTTGAGCGTTTACGAGTGGGCCACCGCCGCCGGCCGTCTGCCGCACCTGTATTTCGAAGCCTCGGCGGTGGTGATCGCTCTGGTGCTGCTGGGCAAATACCTGGAAAGCCGCGCCAAGCGCCAGACTACCAGCGCCATCCGCGCCCTTGAAGCCCTGCGTCCGGAGCGAGCCATTCAGGTGATCGACGGCCGCGAACAGGAGGTTGCGATCAGCGCTTTGCGCCTCAACGATCTGGTCATGGTCAAACCCGGCGAACGTTTCCCGGTGGATGGCGAAGTGGTGGAAGGCCAAAGCCATGCCGATGAAGCACTGATCAGCGGCGAGAGCCTGCCGGTACCGAAACAACCAGGCGACAAGGTCACCGGCGGCGCCATCAATGGCGAAGGTCGGTTGCTGGTTCGGACCTTGGCGCTTGGCGCGGAAACCGTGCTGGCGCGGATCATCCGCCTGGTCGAAGACGCGCAGGCGGCGAAAGCGCCGATCCAGAAACTGGTGGATAAAGTCAGCCAGGTGTTCGTACCCGTGGTGCTGCTGATCGCGCTGGCGACCTTGATCGGTTGGTGGTTGTACGGCGCACCGCTGGAAACCGCGCTGATCAACGCCGTCGCAGTGTTGGTGATCGCCTGCCCTTGTGCGCTCGGGCTGGCCACGCCGACGGCAATCATGGCCGGCACCGGTGTGGCGGCGCGCTACGGGATTCTGATCAAGGACGCCGAAGCCCTGGAGCGCGCTCATGAAGTCAGCGCCGTGGTGTTCGACAAGACCGGCACACTGACTTCGGGTGCGCCGCGCATCGCGCATTTGAGTGCCATCGAAGGTGACGAAGCCGCCTTGCTGCAAATGGCCGGCGCCCTGCAACGCGGCAGTGAACACCCGCTGGCCAAGGCTGTGCTGGATGCCTGCGCCGAGCGCGGCTTCACCGTGGCGAATGTCAGCGACAGTCAATCACTGACCGGGCGCGGCATTGCCGGCAGTCTCGACGGTCGACGGTTGGCCTTGGGCAATCGGCGCCTGCTGGAAGAAAGTGGCCTGAGTGCCGGACCACTGACCGATTCCGCCACCGCTTGGGAAACCGAGGGCCGGACCCTGTCCTGGCTGATCGAACAAAGCCCTGAACCGCGAGTGCTCGGCCTGTTCGCCTTCGGTGACACGCTCAAACCCGGCGCCTTGCAAGCAGTGCAACAGCTGAGCGCACGGAACATCAGCAGCCATCTGCTGACCGGCGATAACCGCGGCAGCGCCAAAGTGGTCGCCGAGGCGCTGGGCATCAGTGATGTCCACGCCGAAGTATTGCCGGCGGACAAAGCCGCCACCGTCGCCGCGCTGAAAAAAACCGGCGTGGTGGCGATGGTCGGCGATGGCATCAACGACGCGCCGGCCCTCGCCGCGGCAGACATCGGCATCGCCATGGGCGGCGGTACCGACGTCGCCATGCACGCGGCCGGGATCACCCTGATGCGCGGCGATCCACGGCTGGTGCCGGCGGCGCTGGAAATCAGCCGCAAGACCTACGCGAAGATTCGCCAAAACCTGTTCTGGGCCTTCGTCTATAACCTGATCGGCCTGCCACTGGCGGCGTTCGGCTTCCTCAACCCGGTGCTGGCCGGCGCGGCCATGGCGCTGTCGAGCGTCAGCGTGGTCAGCAATGCGCTACTGTTGAAAACCTGGAAACCCAAAGACCTGGAGGACAACCGATGAACATTGGCCAAGCGGCCCGCCAGAGCGGTCTGAGCGCGAAGATGATTCGTTACTACGAATCCATCGGCCTGCTCAAGGCGGCCCATCGCACCGACAGTGGCTATCGGGTTTACGGCGACGACGATCTGCATACCCTGGCGTTCATCAAGCGCTCTCGGGATCTGGGCTTTTCACTGGAAGAGGTCGGCAAACTGCTGACCCTCTGGCAGGATCGCCAGCGAGCCAGTGCCGACGTGAAGGCCCTGGCCCGTCAGCACATCGACGAGCTGAACCAGAAGATTCGCGAACTCGGGCAACTGCGCGACACCCTGCAAGACCTGGTAGAACATTGCCAGGGCGACCACCGCCCGGACTGCCCGATCCTCAAGGAGCTGGCGTCGGGGTGCTGCGCCGAACCCGCCCATTCCTGAGCGCCAACCCCTTCGCCACCAGCAACGTGGTGAGGGGAATGCCGTGGAACAACAGCACCACCGCGCCGGGCGTCCACCAGGAATAGAACGGCGCGGCGATCAACATGCCAATGCCGAACCCGGTCATTTGCAGCAGCGTCAGAAAGCTGAAAATCGGCAGGCGCAGGTTGTCCGGTTCACGTTGCAGACGTGACATCAGGCCGACTTCCGAGAACCCGTCGCCCAAGCCTGCGGGCAATGAAAACAGCAGCAAGCCATAAAGGGTTTGCTGTTGGAACATCAGGATGAAGCCACAGGACATCAACAGCACGCCGAAGAAAAATCGCCGTTCCAAGTGCGCGTTGTCCGCACCTTTCAGGCGACTGGCGATTCGCGCTCCAATGAATTTCCCGCTGGCCCAGACTGCCAGCATCAGGCCGAGCGTGGTGCTGGCCGACTCGGGTGTCAGCAGTTTTGAAATGATCGGGAAACCGACGTTGTGCGCGGCACTGCCCAGCGTATCGGCCATCGCGACGGCAAGCATCGCCGCCAGCACCGGCGCTGTGCGCAAGCCCTGACGCAGAGCCGGCCATTCGCCTTGTTGGTGAAGAGGTTCCTCACTGAGTGCCGGTCTGGAAAACCGCAGCGGCACTATCAGCAGCGCCGCCAGCAGGTAAGTGGCCACGTTCAGGGCAAACACCGTTTCAAAGCCAAACCCCGCTACCAATAACCCCGCCACCAGACTCCCGCCGACCATCGCCGCAGACGACGCCGAGGTAATCCAGGCGTTGGTCTTGAGCAGCTGCGCCTTATCGATCATGTGCGGTAATTGGCTGTTCAGGCCAATGGCGAACATCGAATTGCCGAACCCCAGCCCGAACGCGATCAGCGGTAACAGCAGCGTTTGTTGGGTGACCGGCAACACAAGCAGCAAGCCCAGCAAACCGGCGCGCAGCAGGTCGAAGGCAATCAGCGGCAGGCGCCCGGCCCAGCGGCGATAGAAACGGGTGCCGATCAGGCTGGCAAAGATGCCCCCGGCTACACGACTGGCGAGGAAGATGCCGACGCTCATGGCGCTGTTGCTGAGCAGGTAAACGTAGGTGGCCAGGGCAACCATGTTGAGGAAAGCGCCGAAATCCGAAATCAGCCGGGCGACGATGATCAGTTGGGCATTGCGGGTGGAGTTCACATTCAGTCCTTGAGTGTGGGGAATATCGCCGTTGTGGATTGTCTGGTCTGACGCCATCGCGGGCAAGCCACGCTCCCACAGGTCAGGTGTCGATCATAGAATCCGGGTGCAACACAAAACGTGTGGGAGCGGGCTTGCCCGCGATGCAGACGACGCGATCCGAAAAAAAACATCTACAAAAAACCCGGCCGAAGCCGGGTTTTGGGTCAATCGATCACTGCATCCACGGTGGCGGCGGCTCTTCGGCCTTGCTCGGTGGCGCATCGTCCGCAGCGCGGATCGCTTGCTTGCGCTCTTCATCGAGGCGGGCCGCCTCGATCTCGCGCATGATCCCGCCGACGTCCGCCAGCTCTTCCGGCTCGTCGAACTCGCCGGTCAACACACTGGCCGGGTGCAAAGTGCCGGCTTCATACAACGCCCACATTTCCTTGGCGTACTTGGTGCGTTTCAACTCCGGTGCAAAACGACCGAAGTAAGACGCCATGTTGCCCACGTCCCGCTCCAGCATGTTGAACGCGTGGTTGTTGCCCGCCGCATCCACCGCTTGCGGCAGGTCGATGATGACCGGGCCGGTCGGCGTCAGCAGTACGTTGAACTCGGACAGGTCACCGTGCACCAGACCGGTACACAGCATCAGCACGATCTGCGAAATCAGAAACGCGTGATATTCGCGCGCCTGATCCGGCTCCAGCACCACATCATTCAGACGCGGCGCGGCATCGCCGTACTCGTCGGCCACCAGCTCCATCAGCAGCACGCCTTCGAGGAAGTCGTACGGCTTGGGTACCCGCACACCGGCGCCGGCCAAGCGGAACAACGCCGCCACTTCGGCATTCTGCCAGGCATCCTCGGTTTCTTTCTTGCCGAACTTGGATCCCTTGGCCATCGCTCGAGCCTGCCGGCTGTTGCGCACCTTACGGCCTTCCTGATACTCGGCCGCCTGACGAAAACTGCGTTTATTCGCCTCCTTGTAGACCTTGGCACAACGCAGCTCGTTGCCGCAGCGCACCACATAAACAGCTGCTTCTTTACCACTCATGAGTGGGCGCAGCACCTCGTCGACCAGACCGTCCTCGATCAGGGGTTCAATGCGTTTTGGAGTCTTCATCAGCTTTTATTGTGGGTCCTTTATTACCAAACACGCGAAAGTCATTCGTTATACGGCAATCCTCTCATTCGCGGGAGGGGTTGCCGACCTATGAACATTGCGGATGCACACAATGTGCCGGATTAATCAGGCAAAACCCATCGACCGCTCAGGATCATAGCTGAGCCTGCACCACTTGTTGACGAAGGGATGCGAGGGTATTTGCGACAGAATCTGACACGTCGATCTACCCTTCGCCGGATTTCTCTCAACAGACCTCAATTTCCTCGCTCATCAGCCGAAGGCATTAGAGGGAACAGAAATTGTCCGACGATCGTAAACGTTTACAGCTGCCAATAATCCGCGAGTCATCTGCACTGCGTGGGCCTACAAGAAAAAACTGGAGCGCGGATGAACATCAAACAGAAGTTGACCTGGGCGTTTGCAATCATCGCCTGCTTGCCCGTGGTGCTGGTCGCCACCCTCGTGGTGCTGAACTTGCGCAGCGATGCCAAGGATAATTTTGTCGACGGCAGCGGCCGCGAGATTCGTCAGGTCAGCAATGCCATGCAGCTGTTCTTTGACGGCATCAGCCAGAACGTCGATTACCTGGCCACCCAACCGCTGATCAAGAACTCCGACGACAGCCTCAAAACCTACATGAGCGCCAACGCCGAGAGCATTCCCCAAGGCGAGTCGGACAAAAAAATCTTCGCCCTCCTCCAGGACCTGGGCAACAGCCACCCGGCCTATGCTTATGCCATCCTTGGCACCGCAGCGGGTGGTTACGTGTCCTGGCCGGACGATGCGAAGCTGAGCAATTACGACCCGCGCCAGCGCCCTTGGTATAAAGCCGCGCAGGCCAAACCCGGCAAGCCATTTCGCACCGAAGCCTATTACTGGGCTCAGGATGACGCGACTTACGTCAGCACCGTGCGCACCATCGATAACAAACTGGGCAGCAATGGCGGCGTGGTCAGCATCGACGTGACGCTCAAGCAACTCACCGAAATCGTCAAACAGATCAAACTCGGCGAAACCGGCTACCTGATGCTGGTGGAAAACACCGGCACAGTACTGGTCGATCCGAAGCAACCAGCACACAACTTCAAAGCCCTCAACAGTCTCGGCGACGGTTACGCGCAACTGGCCAAGGCCGGCAAAGGGCTGGTGGAAGTCGAGCTCAATGGCGAGCGCTACATGGCCAACGTCTGGCCGTCGGAACAACTGGGCTGGACCTTTATCGGCCTGATCAAGCAAACCGACGTGATGAGTTCGGCCACTCAACTGACCTGGCTGATCGCGATCATCGCGGCGGTACTGGCGGTGTTCTTTGCCATCGTCGGCGCCAGTTTCGCCAGCCTGATCGTGCGGCCGATCCGCAGCGTGGCCAGCGGTCTGGAAGGCATCGCCCAGGGCGAAGGCGACCTGACCAAGAACCTGCACATCCGTGGCAGCGACGAAACCGCGCAACTGGCCAACTGGTTCAACCAGTTTCTGGCGGCGATTCGCAACCTGATTCAAAGCATCGGCGGCGCGGCGACCAAGATCCTCGCCACCTCCCAGAGCTCGACCCAGGTGTCCAGCGACATGGCCGAAGCTGCCGGGCGTCAGCGTGAAGCGGTGGACATGGTGTCCACGGCGTTCCACGAAATGGTCGCCACCGCCAACGAAGTCGCGCGTTCCTGCAGCCAGGCCGCCGAGTCGGCGGACAGCGGCCAGCGCCAGGCGCGCGAAGGTCAGCAACAGATCGATGCCGCAGTGAGCAGTGTTGATCGCTTGAGCCAGGAAATCGAACAATCGGCGCAATCGATGCAACAGCTTGAGCGCGATAGCAACGACATTCAGTCGATCCTTGGGACCATTCGCTCGATCGCCGAACAAACCAACCTGCTGGCGCTGAACGCGGCCATCGAAGCGGCCCGGGCGGGTGAACAGGGTCGTGGTTTTGCGGTAGTGGCGGATGAAGTTCGCGCCCTGGCCAAACGGACTGCCGACTCCACGGCAGAAATCGACGGGCTGCTGGGCAACCTGGCCAAGCGCACCAGTCAAGTGACGCAGCAGATGCATGCGAGCCTGGAAGTGTCTCAGCAATCGGTGACCCGTATCGGCGAAGCGCGCAGCAGCTTCGGGCAGATTCGTGAATCGGTGGATGTGATTCGCGACATGAACACTCAGATCGCTACGGCGGCTGAGGAACAGCATCAAGTGGCCGAAGACATCAATCGCCACATCAGCCAGATTCATGGCGACGCGCAGTTGGTGGCGGAACTGGCAAACTCGGCGCGCCTGGATTCTCAGAGCCTGGCGGGGTTGTCGAATGAGCTGGATGGGTTGGTTCGGCGGTTCAGAACCTGACCGGATACGGGTGGCCGCTACGCGGCCAATCGCGGGCAAGCCCGCTCCCACAGGGTTTGTGTTGTCCTTGTGGGAGCGGGCTTGCCCGCGAAGGCGTCATTACTGCCTAAACAATTCCCCCGGGGTAAACCCGAACAATCCCTTGAACGCCACAATAAACGCCGACGTCGAGTCATACCCGCAAGACAGCGCGGCATGGGTCACGCTGTTCCCCTCCTCCAGCAAACTCAATGACGACAGCAGCCGCATGCGCTGCCGCCAGCTGCGGAAGCTCAAGCCGGTTTCACGCTGGAACAAGCGCATCAGGGTTTTCTGCGACGTGCCCAAACGCTCGGCCCATTCCTGCAAGGTCGCATTGCGCTCCGGGCTATCGATCAGCTCGTTGCACAAGCCCAACAAACGTTCATGCCGGGGCAACGGCAGGGAAAACCCCACCTCCGGCAGACTCGCCAATTGATCCAGCAACACGCCCACCAATCGCGCCTCCTGGCTGTCGCCCTGTGGATATTCCACGGGAAGCAGGCAAAAACGCTTGATCAGCTCCCGGGCCAATGGCGTGACTTCCAGAACCCGGCAACGCCCGTCCGCCCATTGGCAGTCCTCGCGGCGCACGTACAGGCTGCGCATCTCGGCACGCATTGAGGTCACGACCTGATGCTCGAGATCCGCCGGAATCCAGATGCCCCACTGCGGCGGCGCAAAGAAACTGCCCTCGGCGGTATGCACACCGAGAACGCCGCTAATGGCGTAGGAAAACTGCACCCAATCGTGACGATGCGGCGGCGTCCACGAACCGGCATTCAGACTTTCCGCGCGCGCATACAACGGTCGCGGCAACACCGTGAGCGTAGGAATGATTCGTTCGAGGGAAAGTTGTCCGTTAGTCGGCATTGATTGGCCTTATGTCGCAAGACGGCTGGTAGAGCCGACGTTAGGCTAAGTCATCAATTCTTACAAACGTATTCGGTGCCGGTCATGCATGCCTTCAAACACCTCAAACGCGTGGTCACCGACTGGTTTTTGTGCGGCATGCTGCTCGCCACGCTGCTGGCGTATTTTTTCCCGACCTTCGGCGCCACCGGCGGCGGGATGCACGCGGAGTACGTGATCAACATCGGCGTGTTTCTGGTGTTCTTCCTCCATGGGGTCAACCTCTCCAGCGAGCAGATCCGCCATGGGCTGAAAAACTGGAAGCTGCATGTGATGGTTCAAACTTTCACCTTTGCGGTGTTTCCGCTGATCTGGCTGCTGAGCGACAAGCTGCTGGGTTCGCACATCCCCTCACTGCTGATGCTCGGTTTCCTCTACCTCTGCGCCCTGCCCTCGACCATTTCCTCGTCCGTGGCCCTGACCGGCAGCGCGGGCGGCAACGTACCGGCAGCGATTCTCAACGCGAGCCTGTCCAGCGTGCTGGGGATTTTTCTGACACCGTTGCTGGTGAGTTTCGTGGTCGGTAGCGGCGCGGGGGGGATCGATCTGGGCTCAACCTTGCTCGACTTGTGCGCCATGCTGCTGTTGCCGCTGGTGCTTGGGCAATTGCTGCGGCCGTTCCTGGGCAAGTTTTTCGCTCGGCACAAGCGCTACACCAACATCGCCGACAAACTGGTGATTCTGCTGCTGGTGTACTCGGCGTTCTGCAACTCGATGGTGTCGGGGATGTGGCAGCAACAGGGCAACGGCGTGATTCTGACTGCGCTGATGGGCAGTACGATTTTGCTGGCAATCATCCTGTGGATGACCACCCGCACCGCTCGCGCGCTGAAGTTCAGCCCTGCCGATGAGATTGCCGCGGTGTTCTGCGCCAGCAAAAAATCCCTGGCGGCCGGCGCACCGATGGCGGCGCTGATCTTCGGTGCCAACCCCGGCCTTGGCCTGATTCTGCTGCCGATCATGATCTATCACCCGTTGCAGTTGATCGTCTGCTCGGTGATGGCCGAGGGTTACGCCAACCGCAACCGGGAACTGGCCGCGCAGCAACGCGCGGCAGTGCTCAACCCTCAATAATCAGGGCATCAATAATCAGGCCCTCAGTAATCAGCGCTCGATAATCGCCGTCACGCCCTGACCGCCAGCGGCGCAGATCGAGATCAACCCTCGGCCCTTGCCCGCCGCGTCCAGCAGTTTCGCCAGGTTGGCGACGATGCGCGCACCGGTGGCGGCAAACGGATGCCCGGCGGCCAGTGAGCTGCCTTTGACATTGAGCCGGCTGCGGTCGATGGAGCCCAGCGGCGCCTCGAGACCGAGACGGGTTTTGCAGAACTCCGGATCTTCCCAGGCCTTGAGTGTGCAGAGCACCTGAGCGGCGAATGCTTCGTGGATTTCGTAGTAATCGAAATCCTGCAAGGTCAGGCCGTTACGCGCCAGCAAACGCGGCACGGCATAAGCCGGCGCCATGAGCAGCCCTTCTGCGCCGTTGACGAAATCCACCGCCGCCGCTTCGCCGTCACGCCAATAGGCGAGGATCGGCAAGCCGCGCTCTCTCGCCCATTCCTCACTGCCCAGCAGCACCACCGACGCCCCATCGGTGAGTGGCGTGGAGTTGCCCGCGGTCAGGGTGCCCTTGGCGCTTTTCTCGAAGGCCGGTTTCAGTGAGGCGAGTTTTTCCAGGGTCAGATCCGGGCGCAGGTTGTTGTCCCGGGTGAGGCCGAGGAACGGCGTCATCAAGTCGTTGTGCCAACCTTCGGCGTAGGACGCGGCCAGTTTCTGATGGCTTTCCTGGGTCAGCTGATCCTGCTCATCGCGCGGGATGCTCCAGGTCTGAGCCATCATTTCACAGTGTTGGCCCATCGACAGGCCGGTACGCGGCTCGCCGATGCTTGGGAAGTCGGGCATCAAGTGGCGGGGACGCAGTTGCAGGAAGGTTTTCAGTTTGTCGGCGGTGCTTCGGGCGCGGTTGGCTTGCAAGAGGATCTTGCGCAGGCTTTCGTTGACACCGATCGGCACGTCCGAGGCTGTGTCGACACCGCCGGCAATGCCACATTCGATCTGACCCAGGGCAATTTTGTTCGCCACCAACAACGTCGCCTCCAGCCCCGTGCCGCAGGCTTGCTGGACGTCATAGGCCGGCGTCGTCGGCGACAACCGCGAGCCCAGCACGCATTCGCGGGTCAGGCCGTAATCGCGCAAATACTTGAGCAGCGCACCCGCCGCCACTTCACCCATGCGCACACCATGCAGGTTATAGCGCTCGATCAGGCCTTCCAGTGCTGCGGTGAACATCGCCTGGTTACTGGCAGTGGCGTACGGCCCGTTGGACCGGGCAAAGGGAATACGGTTACCACCGATAATCGCGACGCGGCGCAGCTGAGTCATGAAAAAGCTCCTTTTAATCAACTATGAACACCAAACCCACAGGGGGGCTGCATTTCCTGAAAGTCCTGCTAAACCCAATCTCAAACTAACCTGCAATGATCAAGCGTAGGCCGTATCTCGTGGGTCGAACGACTAATTGCCGTTCATGGTCCACACTTTTAATCCCAGTTGCTGGAGCATGATCCATGTCTGACCGCTATATCGACTTCGCCAATTCGTCCATCGGCCATCGTGTGGTCGGTGCCCTGGGTCTGCCGTCGCCGGTACGACTGGAACGCTGGCAAGCAGGCCGGCTGCGGCCAATCGAGGGGGCGTTGTTGATTGGCGGCGGCCCGCTGACAGAAAAAGTGGGCAGCCTCGCCAACCGCCTGACCGACACGATTTACAGCTACGGCACCGATCCGACCCTGGCCACCGCGTGGATTCCCGGCCACGGTCAGAAACTCAAAGCCGTGGTGTACGACGCCAGTGACCTGGTGCAGGTCGATCAGCTGAAACAGCTGCGCGAGTTCTTCCAGCCGCTGATGAAAAACCTCGATCACCATGCACATCTGGTGATTCTTGGCCGAGCGCCAGAGACCTTGAGCGATCCCTTCGCCGCCAGCGCCCAACGCGCCCTTGAAGGGTTCAGCCGTTCGTTGGCCAAGGAACTGCGCAGCGGCGGTACTTTGCAGCTGATCTATGTCGGCGAAGGTGCCGAAGATCAACTGGAAGGCCCATTGCGGTTTTTCCTCTCGCCCAAAAGCGCGTTCATTTCCGGGCAAGTCATTCGCTTGAAGGCGTGTGAGGCGCAGGTGATGGACTGGAGTCGTCCCTTGTCGGGACGCAAGGCACTTGTGACGGGCGCGGCTCGCGGCATCGGCGCTTCGATCGCTGAAACCCTGGCCCGCGACGGCGCCGAGGTGATTTTGCTCGACGTGCCACCGGCCAAGAGCGATCTAGAAGCCTTGGCCGCACGCCTCGGCGGGCGCGGCATCACCCTGGATATCTGCGCCGAAGACGCCGCCGCACAATTGATCGAGCACTTGCCCGATGGCATCGACATCGTGGTCCACAACGCGGGCATCACCCGCGACAAAACCCTGGCCAACATGACCCCGGAATTCTGGGACGCGGTGTTGGCGGTCAACCTCAACGCGCCGCAAGTGCTCACCAAGGCTTTGCTCGACAGCGGCACCTTGCGCGACAACGGCCGAGTGATTCTGCTGGCGTCCATCAGCGGCATCGCCGGCAATCGCGGGCAAACCAACTACGCGGCGAGCAAGGCCGGGTTGATCGGCCTGGCCCAAGCCTGGGCGCCGCTGCTGAGTGAGCGCGGCATCAGCATCAACGCCGTAGCGCCAGGGTTCATCGAAACCCAAATGACCGCGCACCTGCCCTTCGGCGTGCGCGAAGCTGGGCGACGCTTGAGTTCGTTGGGCCAGGGCGGCCTGCCACAAGACGTCGCCGAAGCCGTGGCCTGGCTGGCACAACCGGGCACTGGAGCATTTACCGGGCAAGCATTGCGCATTTGTGGGCAAAGCGTTTTGGGAGCCTGACCATGACCACCAACTGGCAAACACTCCATAGCGAACCGGGCCTGCAAACGCTGTATGTGAAGGCGGCAATGCGACGAAAAATCACCGGCACCACCCTGCCTGACCTGGGTTATCACTGCTGGGTCAATGTCGATCCGAAACGCCTGGAAGCTTATCGCAAGGTGTGTGGCTTCGCCGACAACGGGCTGCTACCACCGACGTATCCACACATCCTGGCGTTTGCCTTGCAGATGCAATTGCTCACGGCCAAAGCGTTTCCATTCCCGCTGCTGGGGCTGATTCACTTGAGCAATCGCATCCGCATCTTGCGCCCCATGGGCGGCGTGCACCGGGTGCGGGTCAGCGTGAAAGTGCAGAACCTGCAACCCCATGCCAAGGGTGCGACGTTCAATTTGGTGACGACGCTCGATGATCAGTTGGGGCCGCTGTGGGAGGCTGAAAGCCAGATGCTCTGTCGCGGCGTCAAACTGGAAGGCGAGCCTGTCGAGGAAGCGTTTGCATCAACGCTGTCACTGACCGAAGTGGCCCACTGGAAAGCGCCAGCGGACATTGGCCGCCGATACGCCAAGGTGTCCGGGGATTACAACCCGATCCACCTGAGTGCGATCAGCGCGAAGCTCTTTGGCTTTCCCAGCGCCATCGCCCATGGTCTATGGAACAAGGCCCGTACGCTGGCAGCCCTGACCGATCATTTACCAACGGCCAACGTCGAGATGGCGGTGCAGTTCAGAAAACCGGTGCGCCTTCCCAGTGAAGTGACGCTGATGTCCAGCGCGGCGGGGTCCAGCGGGGATTTTCAGTTGATGGGCGCGGGGGATCTGGAACACATGGTGGGGCAGTGGCGGCCGGTTGCCTGATGGTTCGGTCTGATCGTTCCCACGCTCTGCGTGGGAACGATCAGACCGTGGGGCGATGCCCCAGATGGAATACCTACACCGCAGATCAGGAACCGACCAAACCCCGAGGCTGCGGAAACAAATTATTCAACGTCTCCAACAACCGCACGTGATAAATCGGCTTGCGAAACAAGTCCAGCACCTGCAACCGCAACATATCACTCACATCCTCCATATCCGCATGCCCCGACGTCACAATCACCGGCAAATGCTGACGGGCCGTATGCTCACGCAACCGCTTGATCAACGACATGCCACTCTCCTCCGGCATCCGCAAATCAGTAATCACCAGCGCAATATCAGGATGACAAGTCAAATGATGAAGAGCGAGTTTGACCGACGTTGCGGTAAAACAAGTAAAGCCCTCGCCCTCCAGCAACTCGGCCAATTCCAGCAACGCATCCTCCTCATCATCGACCAGAAGAAGCTGTTGGCGAGGAATCGCTGGAGCGTTCATGGGTAACACCTGCAATGGACTAAGCCTTGACGTTAGAAGCCCTTTGCGGGATTGGCAAATGACTGCCTGTTGCCAGCCTTAAAATCAAAGCGCGGCGGAAATTGTGGTGAACATGTCGGTGACACTCGTGGCGATGGGTGTCGCAAATGCTGCCAGCGCAACGGCCACCATACCCGCAATAATCGCGTACTCGATACCCGAAGCACCTTCAGTCTCTTTGGCCAGACCTTTGTAAGAAACGATTTCGGATTTGATCTTCTGAACAACTTTAGTAAAGGACATGAGATGCCTCCTATGACAGCGGATGTTGCACAGCTGCAACATGATTCCCCTATGCCAGCATCAGCATTGTCGGCAAACCCCGCACCAACAACTGTAAGAACCTATTAATACTTAAGCAGTACCAAGTTCATTGACGTCACAAAACAGCGCTTTTGGCTTCAAGCCGTTACTTTTGTCAGATATTTCCCGCCCTGTAATGGCGTTTTGCTCTACCTGCGCTACGGTCAAATAGCGAAATAGTTCCATGTTCATCGCTGCCTGATTGCGAAGTCATCTCGTTAGCACTCTTGGGGGGCGTTACGCAGCAGGAAAGGGAGAGCCGTCATGAACAGTCGCGTCACCATGGGCCTGGCCGGGCTTTTTCTGGTAGGCGCCATCATTGCCGGTTACTGGGGGCTGGCGCTGAGTCGCCAACCGGTACCCGAATCCGTCGCGCAACCCGGCACATCATCGACCCCACTACTGGCGCCGGCGGACGACCCGACCCGCCAACCGGTGGTTGTGCTGCTGCGTGACATAGCACCGTTCGAACAAATCACCGCAGCCGATGTGACCGTGGAGAAACTCCGTACCGCTCCGGCCGGCAGCCTGTCCCGTCTTGATCAAGCCATTGGCCGAATGCCTTGGCGCACGCTGACTGCCGGCAGTTGGCTCAATGATGAAAGTTTCGAAACCGGCGGGGCGCTGGCACGAATGATCCGCCCCGATGAGCGCGCCCTCGCCGTGGCGGCGGATGATGTGATCAATGTCGGCGGTCAACTGAGCCCCGGCGACTATGTCGACGTCCTGCTGTTTCTGCGCATGGACACCAACAACCTCCAGCAATCGGCCCAGGTCGTGGTCCCGGCATTGCGGGTGCTGGGTGTCGGCGACCAGTTGGGGCTGATGAACGATGGCCAGCCTGCCAACCCGGCGCGCAGCAACGAAGAAAGACTCAAGCAGGAACAGCAGCGCGCCAGCGCCCGCACCGTTTTGCTCGCCGTCCCCGAACCTCTCTTGAGTCGCCTGATGCTCGCGGCGCAGGTCGGTGTTTTGCGCCTGGCCGTGCGCAGCGCCGAGGAAAAACGCCTGAACCAATACTGGGCCGGCAACCGTGATTCAAAGGCGAGCCTGGCCAGTGCCAATCGCGAACTGGTGCAGTTCAGTCAACTGGCCCTGGCCGGCACCCCCAAACCCGTAAGCGGCGGCGCGGCACCGCGCAAGACGGGCGTGGAAGTCATCCGCGGCAATGAAGTCACCCAACAAACGCCCTGAATCGAGCGAGGACGCTTCTCCATGCGCAGACGTTTCACGCAGTACTTGCTCGACAACGGCTGCTTCGATAAATGCAGCGGGTTATCGCAATGAGCCAGCCCCAGAACCTGAGTCAGACGTTCCTCGCGATCACGCGTAACAGCACCGACTTCGAGTGGCTGCAAGGTGCGCTTGCCCCTTTGGGCCGAGTGATCAGCGCCGGTGGCGGCAACCTCGATGAGCTCTTGACGCTGGTGGACGTGACCTTCGCCAGCCTGGTGTTCGTGGGCCTGGACCGTGAACATGTGGTGGCCCAGAGCGCGTTGATCGAGGGTGCCCTGGAGGCCAAACCGATGCTCGCGATCGTCGCTTTGGGCGATGGCATGGACAACCAACTCGTGCTCAATGCCATGCGTGCCGGCGCGCGGGATTTCGTCTCTTATGGCTCACGCTCCAGTGAAGTTGCCGGCCTGGTGCGCCGCCTGAGTAAACGCCTGCCGACCGTGGCGCCGAACCTGCAACAGAGTCAACAGGGAGGCCTGACCGTGCTTTACGGCGCGCAGAGCAATGCCGACGGCGCGTTGCTCGCCAACCACCTGGCGCACGTGGTGCAAAAGAGCGGCCAGCAGACACTGTTGCTGGATCTGGGCCTGCCGCGTGGCGACAGCCTTGCGTTGCTGGGGCTGGAGAGCTCGTTTCATTTCGGCGATGCGTTGCGCCATCTGAGGCGCCTCGACGCGACGCTGATCGACAGCGCCTTCACCACCTGTGACGCCGGGCTGCGAATCCTCGCCTACGCCAGCAACGACGAACCGCTGGAACAGACCAGTGCCGCCGAGCTGTACATGTTGCTCAGCGCCTTGCGTCAACATTTCCAGCACATCGTGGTGAACCTCACCGGCCAGTCGGACAGCGAAGCGTTGCGCACCTTCGTCAGCCATTGCGACAAGTTGCTGTGGTACACCGATCAGAATGTGCTCGACTGCCGACGCAACCTTGAGGTGCTCGGCCGCTGGCGCGAAAAAGGCCTCAAGCTCGATCACGCCAGGTTGCTGGTGGACCGCTATCTGCGCAACGTCGCGCCAGACTCCGACACGTTGAGTAAAAGCTTCGGCATGGAGGTTATGGCGGTCCTTGCCTACAGCCCGGAAGTACGGCTCAACGCCAAGAATCAGGGGGTGAGCCTGTTCGAATTGGCCCCGCGCGAAAACCTGACCCAAAGCCTGCGCGCCCTCGGCGAACGACTGGCCAAACGCTCCGAAGACCTGGACAAACCCAAGGCCGGCTGGTTTGACCGATTGAGGGGCGCGCAATGAGCGGGGAAAGACTCTTCGGCGCGCCCTCCCACGGGTCGACCGGCAATACCGACCACGAGGGCCTGAAACTGGTGCTGCACCGCTACATCATCGACGCCATCGAAGAGTCCGGAAAAAACCTGCTGGAAGGTTCGCGGCCAATGCTGTCGCAGTTCGTCATCGACAAAGTCGCCGAGTACATCGCCCGTCTGCACCTGGCGATCTCCCGTTATGAGATGGAGCGGCTGGCTGAGGAAATCGTCGACGAGCTCACCGGTTTCGGCCCACTGGAGGTGTTGCTGCGTGACTCGACGGTGACCGAAATTCTGGTCAACGGCCCGCACCGGGTGTTCGTCGAGCGCGAGGGTGTGTTGCACCTGAGTGACCTGCGATTCATCGACGACCACCACGTCGAGCGGGTGATGCAACGAATTATCGCCCCCTTGGGCCGACGGCTCGACGAGTCTTCGCCGATGGTCGATGCGCGCCTGCCCGATGGCAGCCGGGTCAACGCGATCATCCCGCCCATTGCTCTCGATGGCCCGTGCCTGTCGATTCGAAAATTCCGCAAGGACATGCTCAAAAGCTCCGACCTGATGGCCATGCAAACCATCGATCAGGCGATCTTTGAATTTATTCAAGAGGCCGTGGGCAAGCGCTGCAACATCCTTGTCAGCGGCGGTACCGGCACCGGCAAGACCACGCTGCTGAACATTCTCAGCCAGTTGATCGCCCCTCACGAACGGCTGGTCACCATCGAAGACGTCGCCGAATTGCAACTCGGCCATCCTCACGTGGTGCGCCTGGAAACCCGACCACCGAATGCCGAAGGCCATGGCGAAGTGAAGGCCAGCGATCTGATTCGCAATGCGCTGCGGATGCGCCCGGACCGAATCATCCTCGGCGAAATTCGCGGCGTCGAAGTGGTCGACGTGCTCACCGCGATGAACACCGGGCACGACGGTTCCATGAGCACCGTACACGCCAACAATGCCCAGGATGCGCTGTTGCGCCTGGAGACTTTGGTGGGCCTGACCGGACGCGCCATCGCTGAACGGACCCTGCGGCAAATGATCTGCGCGGCGCTGGACGTAGTGATCCAACTGACGCGCCTGCCCGATGGCCGCCGCTGCGTCAGCGAAGTGGTGGAGGTCGTCGGTATTCGTGATGACATCTATGTGACCAATACGCTGTTCCGCTTCGACCGACGCACCGGTTTCGGTTTTCTGCGCGAGGCGGTCAACCCCGCCGGCGATAAACTGCGTCGTGAGTCGGCGCTCTCTCCCTTATCGCCCTGAAGGGTCACGGCATGCTCAAACCGGCGCTGCTCATCCTGATTTGCCTGACGTTGCTGGGCCTGTCGATCCGTTTGTTCTACAACGGTCTGCGCCAGACCGGCATCGATCGAACCCTCGGTCGCTTGATGCAGGGGCAACCGCAACTGGCGGTGGCGAAATCATCCTGGGCAGGCCTGGAACGAGCCTTTCTACGTGCCGGCCTCGGTCGTCCCACCGAGCGCCTGGGGTTGTGGCTATTGCTCTGGGCCCTGGGCATCTTGCTGGGTTTTGCCCTCGCGAGCTGGATCGGTTTGCTGGTGATGTTGCTGATGCCGCCCCTGGCTTTGCGGCTGTACATCAGTTGGTGCTACCAGCGCCGGCTCAAGCGCATGATCGAACAACTGCCACCGTTGCTCGATCACACGGTGCGCAGTCTGAAGTCCGGGCGCACCCTGGCCGATGCCGTGCTGGTCGCCATCGACGCCGCCGAAGACCCACTGAAAAACGCCATGGGCCGGATTCAACGCAACGTGCACTTGGGCGTCAGCCTGCCTGACGCTGTCACGGACTTCGCCGAACTGTACGAGAAAGACGAGTTTCGCTTGTTCGCATTGGGCCTGAAGGTCAATCACCGCTATGGCGGCAACGCCAGTGAACTGTTTGAGAACCTGATCAAAATGATCCGCGAACGAGACCAGGCTGCGCGCCAATTACGCGCCATGACGGGCGAAACCCGCATCACGGCGCTGGTGCTGGCCCTGATGCCCGTGGGGCTCGCCGCTTACTTCTTGCTGTCCAATCCGAAATACCTGCTCGCCATGTGGAACAGCAGCTCGGGGCAAATGATGCTCGCGACCGCGTTCGGCCTGCAGGTCGTGGGTTGCCTGGCGCTGTGGCGCATGTTGCGTAGCGTATGAAAATAGCCCTGCTGATCAGCGCACTGTTGTTTCTGGCGGCCACGCTGTTGCTGCTCAGTGGGCTGCTGGACCAGCATCGGCGTGCTCGCCAGGTGGCTCAACGACTGGACGGCAAACCGCTGAGCGACCACCGCGTCAGTCACTGGTTGCAAGCGCTGGGCGACAGCCGCATCGGTCAGCGCTCGGTCAAACTGGACAACGAAACCCAAATGCTGCTCAACCGCCTCGGCTGGCGCAGCGCCCGGCAACGCTCGCTGTTCGCTGCCTGCCAGATCGGCATACCGGTGCTTGCGTTGGTCCTGAGTCTGTTGATCCAGAGCGTGTTCTTCCCGCAGGTGAACAACCACTGGATCACCCCGGCCTTCGCCACCGCCCTCGGTTATTTGCTGCCCAAACGCTTGCTGGCCGCCGCCGCGTACCGTCGGCAAAGACAACTGGCGATCGAGATTTCGACCTTCATTCCACTGCTGCGCATCCTGTTCGAATCCGGCATGGCGGTGGAGCAGTCGTTGCGCGTGCTGAGCATCGAAGGCAAACAATTACTGCCGGCCCTGACCCATGAACTGCGCCTGATACTGACGCGGGTCGATTCCGGTCTGGAGCTTGGCGAAGAACTGAACAAGGCCACCCAGTTACTGGCGGTGGACGAGTTCACTGACACCTGCGTAATTCTTCAGCAACTGATCCACCAGGGCGGCGGCGCCATGAAATCACTGCTGGGACTCAAAATGCTGCTCGATGACCGACGCCTGACACGCTTGCAGGAATACATCTCCAAGATGTCCGCGAAAATGTCCGTGGTGATGATGTTGTTTCTCTTCCCCGCGCTACTGATCGTACTGGCCGGCCCCAGCTTCACCGCTTTGGCCCGGGCCTTTGTTCGTTGAAAGACCAACGGCGATCCCGTAGGAGAGAGGCTGTGGCCAGGGGGCTTGCCCTATGCCAGTCAGTTAAGGGGGATATTGAATCTGTGGCGAGGGGGGGGTCAGCTGTGTTGCGCAGTTTTTGGTATGGCCACGTTATCCAGCATCCGGTTCACCGCCAGTTCTGCCAGCATGACGATCTGTTGAATCGCCATCACCGTGTGCCGGTGCGGCCCTTCCAGATACCCCGCAATATCACTCGCCATCACACTGGCCTGGGCCAACGATTCACAGGTGTGGGCCAACAGGTCTTCGTCTTTGATATCCGGCGCAACCATGTACATCGTGCTCGGCTTGCGGGCCACGGGTGATTTGAGGGCGGATGGGTTGAGATAGTGGTCGAGCGCGCGGTTAGCGGCGTCGTGGAATTTTTTTGAATCAGCAGATTCGTAAGGGGAAACGTTGTCGGTTTCTGGGGGATTTGGGGTTGCTTTGAACATGGTTACACCTCTGGGATGAAATGGAGCCACTTCCAAATTGCCGCGATGCAATTTGGGGTGGCAGCTGTACGCGGGTTCGCGGACCGATCCCTGAGGCTTGCTCGGCATACCCGAAGGTATCCCGCGCACAGTCGCCATGACACGAAACGACAGACACCCAAAAGTGTTGTAGTTCGGTGGAGCGATTATGCCTCAAGAATCGAGCCGCGACGCCCGGTCGCTGAATTGTCAGCGACGGACAAAGGCTAGAGACGCAGCGTCCGACGGGCAACCTGAAAAACATGTGGGAAGGTTCTGATGTTTTTACTGATCAATAAACATCGCTGTCTGTAAGGCCGCCATCGCGGGCAAGCTCCCACAGTGGAGAGGCGTGCACCCGCCCCTCACCACTCAACAGGCCGAGCGTTAGCTTGCCTGCAGCTTTTGATCTGGCTTTTGATTTTGATCCACCCGCCCCTTCGGGAGGCTGAGAGGAGGTGTTCATCTGGGGATTGGCGCGCAGCGCCGTTCGACGCAGTCGAACCCATCGCATGTAGGTCGTAGCGAAGCAGACCGTAGGGCGATGCCCCCAGATGGATACCGGAGCGAAGGAACGCCGAGCCTCAGCGAGGGGCCGGACGCTTGGGGCGAGACCTTTTGGTTCCTTTTGGGGCGTTTGCCAAAAGGGACTCGCCGTAAGGGCGAAACCATAAGCCGCCGTTACCGCAGAAATGGATATGTACACCAATGAAACAGCGTACACCCGAAAAAACTCAGTGCGCAGTAAGCCGCCGCACACCAGCATTACCAGGCGACAACGCCAACGCCACCTGCGTGCGGTTATGCATATGCGTCAACCGCAACACCTGCGACACATAAAGCTTCACCGTGTTCTCGGTAATCCCCAACTCACAGGCAATCTGATAATTGGTCTGCCCCTTGCCCACCAACCGCGCCACTTCCAACTGCCGCGGCGACAGCTGATTGAAAACCGCCGGCATCTCCACCCGCGCCACCTCACTGACTCCGTCAGCCGAATCAGATAAAGGCATCGAGGACGGTCCCCGACGAACCTTGTCCAGATCCTGATACAGCTCGTCGATCGACTCACAAAGGTACTGCAACTTCTGACTCAAATGCCCCAACTGCAGGTTTTTTTGCCGCTCCTGCAAGACCACCTCCTGGCGCTGCAAACCTTCAAGCAACTCCGCCAGATCTATCGGTTTCTGATAGTAGTCAGCAAACCCGGCGCGCAATGCCTTGATCACATCCTGCTTGTCTGCGCGACCGGTGAGCATGATCGCCTCGAACGCCCGGTGCTTGCCGGACAGCTGTTGCAACGTCTGGACGAGCTGAATGCCATCCATGTCAGGCAGCTGCAAATCACAGAGCACCAGACCGATATCCTCATACTCATTGAAACGCTCGATCGCCTGCTTGCCGGACTGACAAGGAACACAGCGATAACCATTGCGCTCGATGAACTCGCACAGCTCTTCGACAATCAATGGTTCGTCATCGACCACAAGGACTTTTATTGCCGAGATACGCTTGTTCACGTGTCACTCCATGCCAAGTCTGGCTTGACCGTTCCTGAACCCACGACCCATAGGCTGTACAACAACTGTTGTTGAAAGTAGACGCACTTTCCAACTATGTACATAGAACGAGTGGCGCCCGGCGACTAATGCATCCAGACCAGAGTGAGCAACATGCCCACCAGTACGAACGGCGCAAAGGGCTGCTTTTTTGACGTTCCAGGTCCCAGGTAACGAAGACGATCTCTAAGCCCCTGCCCCATATACAGCCAGAGTCTTGGCGCCAACAGCAGCCAGAACACACTGGCCAATCCGGCGCCGATGAAACCGCCGAGCAGGTGCATACCGTCCGTCGCAAGGCCCAGCGTCGCCATCAGTTTCACGTCGCCCGCCCCCAGACGTTTCAATGCATAACCGGGCAAGGTGAAGGCCAGTGCCAACAACAAAGCCCAGCCGCCCTGTACCGCCTCGGCCCCCAACCATGTGGTGCCTGTCCACAATAGATACGTCAGCGCCAGTACACCCGCACCAAGGGTCAGGCCATTGGCGATGTGCCGCTCTCGGACATCCTGTGCTGCGCAAAGCGTCAGCCAGATCAGTAGGACAAAGTTCTGCATCCGGTAAAAAACGTCCGTTTTGGCTGAATGATTCTATGCTGATACTACGTCGTGATGGTCAGGGTAGACGCACTCATGAAAACAGGCCTCCCCCGCAAACAAAAAGGTGCCGTGGCGATTGAGTTCGCTTTGGTGTTCATCATCTTTTTCGCCGTGTTTTATGGGTTGGTCAGTTACAGCCTGCCGCTGTTGCTGATGCAATCATTCAATCAATCGACGGCCGAAGCGGTGCGCCGCAGTGTGGCGCTGGACCCGAGCACCGCCAATTACGACACCGCCGTCAGAAACATAGCAACTACCGAACTGACCCGGCAGCTGGCCTGGATTCCTGCCGCGCTGAACTTCAATGTGGCCACCGACGCCAGCGCCACCTACACCGGTGGGGTGCTGACGGTCACCATCAACTACCCCACCAGTAAACTGAATCAAGTCCTGCCGTTTTTGGTGCTGCCGGGGATCGGCTCGGTGCCCAATCTGCCGGCGACCCTTACCGCCCGATCGAGCCTGCAATTTTGAGTTCCGGAGACAAGCTCTTCGGGCGCCTGCTCAATCGCCAACCGCCACAGCCCTCGAACAGTGCGGACACGCCGAGCGTGCAACGTTTCGGTTTGCAGCTGCATCTGAATGACGAGGGCCGAGTGATTCAACTGAGCGGCCCCCTGCGGCATCTGCTGGCGCAACAAATGCCCGGCGCACAGGCACCGCATCTGCTCGATTACCTCATGCCCCATAGCGGCCTGTCGGTCGAAGGCGCGCCTGCCGAGTGGCAGGGACAGAGTCTGGACCTGGATTTTTTCAGCCTCGGCGAACAACCTCTGCATCTGCGTGGCTGGGTACAGCCGTTGGGCGAAAACTGGTTGTTGCAGTTGATCGACATCGGCGACCTGCTGCTCGAACGCCGACAAGCGCGCAGCCGCGAACAATGTCAGTTGCTCGCGGCGCAGATCAGCGAACAGTTGCGCCTGTGCAGCCTGACACGCTTGCCCGAGGTGCTGGTGGAGCAACTGCAAGGCCTGGCCCAGCGTTTTCAGATCCCGTGCATCGCCATGGCCTTGCTCGACGAACAGGCAGAGGGTTGGCTGATCCACCAGCATTACGCGGCCTTCGATGCACCCGGGTTGTGGGAAATCGATCAACGCCTGGGGACCGGCCTCGACAGTTTGAATGGCTCCGCCCCCCAACAACTGATCCCCAGCGAACACCCGCGCCTGCAAGGCATCTTCGGCAATGCCGAAGGGTTCGCCGTGCCTTACCACAATGCCTTGGGCGTGGTCGCCTGGTTGCTCTGTGGTTTCTACCCGGTGCAACAGCGTGCCCCCGACCTGAGCGAGCGCGACTGGTTACAACTCACTGCGGCCCTGGCCGGCCCGCTGCTTGAGCGCTTGCGCGAGCATCAGCACCATCTGCAACTGGAGCGGCTGGAGTCTCTGCAAGCCTTGCTCGGCACCGGTTGGTGGGAGGTCTTCAGCGACACCGCCGAGGTGCAATTGGCGCCGTCGCTGGCCAGTACGCTGAACCTTGCGAACACTCGTTTGCCGCTGCACGACTGGCTCGAACAGATCCACCCCGCCGACCGTGAAGAGCTGACGATGCGCCTGCAAACCTTGCAGGACGAAGGCACGCCGTTGCTGCTGTGCGTGCGCCTGCATCGCCCCGACGCGGTGCAAACGTCGATTTGGTATCGACTGCAAGGGCAAGCACTGGGCCTCGGCAGAAACCGGCGGCTGGTGGGCTTCATGCTCGACATCAGCGACATCAAAAATCAGCAGCAGAACGCCGCTGCCGCCCATGCCCGGCTGGACAACCTGATCGCCAGTTCACCGGCGGTGATCTACGTGCAGCGCTATGTCGAAGGTGCGTTGCAACCGACATTTTTCAGCGACAGCCTGTTGCCGCTGCTCGGTTGGTCGCTCGCCGATTGTGCCGCCGGCGCGCTGGTGGAACGGGTCCATCCCGAGGACCGCGACCGCTATTTCGAACGCACCCGGCAACTGCTGCGCGAAGGTTCGGTGCGTGCCCGTTATCGGCTGCGCGACAGCCGCGGCGATTACCACTGGCTGCTCGACGAAGCCAAACTGCTGCGCGACGATCTCGGGCTGCCGGTGGAAGCCGTGGGGCTGTGGCTGGATGTCACCGAAGCGACCCTGGCCGCCGAGAAAGTAAAACAGAGTGAAGAGCGCTATCGGATCCTGGTGGAAGATTCCCCGGCGATGATCTGCCGCTACCTTCCTGACCTGACGTTGACCTTCGGCAATCGCCCGCTGGCGACCTATCTGGAATGCCAGCCCGAGCAATTGCCGGGGGTGAACCTGGGCAGCTGGATGTCGCCGGTACAGCGCGAAGCGTTCCTCCAGCGCCTCAGTCGACTGAGCCCGGAGTTCCCGGTCAGCACCGCGCAAATCAACCTGCAACTGCCGGGACGGGAACACGCCTGGTGGGTCTGGTCGGATCGCGGAGTGTTCGACGAGCAGGGTCGCTTGCTGGAGATTCAAGCCGTGGGCCGCGACAACACCGAGGTCCGGCGCGCCCAGCAACAACTCACCCAGAGCGCGAAAATGGCCACCCTCGGCGAAATGGCCACCGGGCTGGCCCATGAAATCAATCAGCCGCTGAACGTGATGCGCATGGCCATCGTCAATGTGCTCAAGCGTCTGAGCAATGGCGATGTGCAAATCGATTACCTGACAGACAAACTCAACCGCATCGACGCGCAAGTCCAGCGCGCCGCGCGGGTGGTGGATCACATGCGGGTATTCGGTCGACGTTCAGAGATCGAGCAGCACCCGTTCAATCCGGCTCAAGCCATCGAGGGCACGCTGTCACTGCTGTCCGAAGGGATGCGCGGAAAAGGCGTCGAGCTGCGGGTCAGCGAGACCGGATTTGAAGTGCAAGTGCGCGGTTATGTCGATCAACTGGAACAGGTGCTGATCAATCTGATGGTCAATGCGCGGGATGCGCTGCTGAGCAAACGCGAGGCCGACCGAGAGTTCAAACCGTGGATTTCGGTGTATGCCGAACGTGATGAATACTCGGTGCGACTGTGGGTCGAGGACAACGGCGGCGGTATCGATCCACGGTTGCTGGAACGGATTTTCGAACCGTTCTTCACCA
This sequence comes from Pseudomonas wuhanensis, assembly GCF_030687395.1. Lineage (GTDB taxonomy): Bacteria > Pseudomonadota > Gammaproteobacteria > Pseudomonadales > Pseudomonadaceae > Aquipseudomonas > Aquipseudomonas wuhanensis. The sequence continues at coordinate 5,865,677 of NZ_CP117430.1, forward strand.
CCAAACCGGTGGGCATCGGCACCGGGCTCGGGTTGTCGGTGAGTTACGGCATCGTCGAAAACATGGGCGGCAAGTTGAGTGTAAGAAACTCGACCGAGGGCGCGCGGTTTTGTATCGAGTTGCCGATTGCCACGGACAATCAGATCACCAGCGTCGCGCGCCCCGAATGACAGCTGAGATTGGCGCCGACGTCGACCTTGTTCAAATCGATCCCGAGGCTTAGCAGCAAGGTATTGATCAAGCTGTCGAGCAACGGGCTGAGCACGCTGTTGATCGCGCTGATCAGCAAGGTGGTGACGTTGCTCAGGATGGCTCCCAGACCGCTGACAAGACTGCCCGACGGGCCATACATGTCCACGTGAATGTTAAGCGGGGTGTCGAGCAGGTTGCTGACAATACTGCTGGTGGTGAACGAGTAGTAGAACGGTGGCTGATTGATTTCCGGCAGGCTGGTGGCAGGTGGTGCGGAATAGATATGGGAAATGTTGGCGTTCGCCGCCACGCTGGTGTCGGCAACGATATCGATGCCGCCACCGACGCCGGGCACACGCGGATCGCAGGTAATGGGCAAGAACAGCAGCCGGCGACAGGTTTTGATCCCGATATCGATCACCTTCAACGGCTGCACCATGACTGCCGGCGGCGTGGTGTTGCTGCCGAACATACTGGCCGCATCGATCCGGCCTATTTTCAGATTCACCAGCGACGTAGTGGTGTTGGTGGTCAGGGTCTTATTGGTGTTGCTGATGCAGCTGTAGGCCGTGACGTAACTGTTGGCACTGGCGACGTCCAGCGCAACGTCGAGCCGTATCGGCCCCGGCAACACCATAATGTCAGGCGTCTGGCAGGGCACGCCGATGGCACAGGTCAGTGAATTGAGCACCGCCACCAGGTCGAGATTGAGCAAGGCATTGAGGGTGTTGGTCAACGGTCCTGCCAGATCCGCCGCCGCATTGACCAGCGCCGCGATGGCGTCCAGCGCTGGCAAGTCGATCGACAGCAATGTGCGAACCTGCGCTGTTCTCACGTAGATCCGATTGGGTCCCAATGGATTCAGCGCCGCGTTTTTCGGGTTGCCGATTGCCGAGAGTTGCGGCGGTTCCAACACTTGCACCCGGGCCGTGATTTGCGCCAGCCCCGCCAGATTGATCGGCACCGTTGCCACCAGACCGTTGTTCTTGTTGGCCAGTTGCACGATGCCTTCGATCAGGTTGAACACACTCACCGTAGTCGCGAACGTTGAGATATCGCTACCGCTCTCGACGTGCAGCATATTGCCCAGCACCACGGTGGTCGAGCCAGCGGCAACCTTGAGTGCTTGCAGCCCGACGATGGTCGCCGTCGCGCCGAGAGTGCCGCCGGGGTCCAGCACATTGACGGCAGTCTGGATCAGTTGACTGACGGCCACCGAAGCGCCCAATACCTGGCCATACCCGGCGGCGCTGAGGCCAAGGTCGACCTTCAGCCGATCGAGGTAACTCAGCAGGCTGATGTTGGTGTTCACCAAACCGTTCCAGCCTGCCACGGACAGGTTCAGATTGCCGCCCAGTAAACCGCCGAACAGCCCATTGAGCGTGTCCGACTTGCTGCTATCGATGTTCAGCGCCGTCGTGCGGATGGTCAGCGATGCCAGCGGAGGTGGCAACGCTGCGACGGCGGTCGCGGTCAGGTTGAGGGTCGCCCCGGCTGGAGCACCGCCAAACACGGCGCCGATGCCACCGGCAAAACTCTGCGGGATCGAATGGCTGACGATCACCCGAATGGCTTCGCTGCTGCTCGGATCAGCCGTAAAAACCCGAAGATTATTGGCGTCCAGGGTCAAGGCGCCACAGGCGACCGTCAGGCTGCGCGTAGGGTCAGGAAGGGTGAAATTGTTGCGATTTGCGCTGGCGGTGGCGTAGGCGGTAGCGGTGGCACCTGTGGCGCAATCACCGTTACGCGTGGCAGCCTCCAGCGCGGCCATATCCGCCACCCGTTGCAAGCTGCGTTTTTCCAGGTACAGGCGGCCGCTGTCGACCACCAGCAGCAGGAACACCAAGGCCATGCCCAGAGCCAGCACCGCCATCAATCCGATCGCTCCCCGTTGCCGGGCCGGGCTATGAAACTGCAAGCAGGGAGACATGGCTCACTCCTTTGCCGGCGCACTGCCGCGGGCTACCTCCAACGATGTGAAGCAGTGTAGACAAGGGTCCGCCAGATTGCTGGCAACATGCTACTGCCGATGACAAAGAAACCATGAGGAGCGAGCCTGCTCGCGATGACGGCGGCACATCTGAAGTTGATGTGACTGACAGACCGCTATCGCGAGCAGGCTCGCTCCCACAGTGGATCGGTGGTGTTGGTTTAGTGTGGTGGATAGTTAGCCAATATCCGCGCGACCGTCTCGCGGATCGTATTGCTGCGGTCCTGTGGATTCGGTGTGCGGCTGAGCGTCTGCTCGTCGCTGCCGCGCCACACCAGTTTGCCGTCCTTGCCATCGAGCAGGTCGACCTGGATGGTCGCCACCTTGTAGCTGATGTTGCGGGTTTCGTTGTACATCGGCCCGCCCCAGTAGCCGTACCATGGGCCACCATAACCGCCGCCATAGTGGGTGGTCACCTGTTGCTGGCGATCTTCGACGATCAGGTAGGCCTGTACCTTCAGGTCCGAGCTGGCACCGGCGGCGGCCGGGCGCAAGCCGCGTTGATCCAGCTGATCAGCAACGGACTGACGGATGCGTTGTTCGGTCAGGTCACTCTTGATCCGTGGATCATCGGGACGGTATTGCACGGCGGGCTCTTTCCAGCTCCAGCTACGATAGGCGGCAAAGTCGCGGCTGGCATCGAAGTCATGATTGACCTGGTTGGCGGCGCAGGCAGTGAGCAGCGCGGCCATGGCCAGTAAAACGAGACGGCGGAACATGATTTTTCTCCGATTGAAGACATGATCCAGCGGGATGCTTCCTTTACAGGAAGCTAACTAGGAGGATACGCCGACATGGCCTTTTCGACAGCTTCGCGTATGGCATCGGCACGCTCGCTCTGGCTGCCCTGACTGCTGGTTTCGGCACTGGCACTCCATACCGGCTGGCCGGTGCTCGCGTCGAACAGATCGACGCGCACCACCACGACTTGTACCTGATAAGTGCGGATGACCGGCACCGTGTTGTACATGCCGTAACCGCTGCCGTAGCGGTTGTAACCGCCGTAACCGCCGCCGTAATAACCGCCGCCGTAACCATAGTCGTCCTGGACCTGACGCAAACGGGTTTCCAGATGCAAATCGGCGCTGACCCACAGGTCCGCCGGGCGGTTGTCGTGCAGTGGGCGTAAGCCGCGTTGATCGAGGGCATTGCTGACCGCTTCAGCTACCTGCTCCGAGTCGGCCCAGGCTGTGCCCGGTGGCAGGCGCCCGTTGAGCCAGGCCCAGCTGCGGTAGCGCCCGTAATCCCGTGGCGGCGCCGGGTAGGCGCTGCGATCGAAGGTGGTGGCGGCCTGAGGCGGTGCCGGCGGCAGGGGATTGGAGGTCGCGACATAAGGGTTGCTGCCCTGACAGGCCGCCAACCCGAGACAGATCACCAGCAACCCTGAACGACTTTTCATATTGCGCTCCGATCAGATCGGCCGACAGATCCAGTGCAAATAGCGCCCAAGCCCGGCGAAACTTGGGTGACGGCGGTGAGCCAGTTCCATTTCCAGCAAGTCCGGCAGTTCGACGCGGGCCTGGAATTCCACCGGCATGTAGTCGTAAAAAACCCGCACCCCACTCTGGGTTTCGACTTGCCACATGCTCTCAAGTTGCGCCGCCAGTTCCCGTGGATCCAGTGGCTGCTGTGGAGTCAGGCTCTGCTTCTCGCCGGCCATGTCGTTCTTGCGCATCTTGCGGAAATGACCCTTGAGCAGGTTGCGGTAGATCAACGCATCGCGGTTGTAGAACGCCAGGGACAACCAGCCGTCCGGCCTCGTCAACTGATGCAGTACCGGCAAAATCGCATGGGGTTCGGCCAGCCATTCCAGCACGGCGTGGCACAGCACCAGGTCGTAGGGTTCGGTGAGCTGACCGAGCAGGTCCTGCCACGGCGCCTGAATGAATGTCGCCGTCTGCCCGGCTTCGGCGAAGCGCTGACGGGCGCCTTCAAGCATCGGTTCGGCGGGCTCGGCGAGGGTCACCTGATGACCGCGCTCGGCCAGCCACAACGACATGTGGCCCAGGCCGGCGCCGATGTCCAGTATGCGCAACGGGCGGTCCGGCAGGGTTTCGGCCAGGTCGGCCTGCAGCACGGCGAGACGGATCGCACCTTTGGCGCCCCCGTAGATTTTTTCGGCGAAGCGAGTCGCCAATTGATCGAAATGACGGTCGCTCATCAACTGAACCGCCGTTCGCTGTCCGCGAGTTTGCTGCGTACCACTTCATTCATGTCCAACCCCAACTCGCTGCATAGCAGTAGTAGATACAGCACGATGTCGCCGACTTCCTGCCCGACATGAGCGAGCTTGTCCGCCGGCAACTCGCGCGACTGGGCTTCGGTCAGCCACTGGAAAATCTCCACCAGCTCGGACATTTCCACGCTCGCGGCCATGGCCAGGTTTTTCGGGCTGTGAAATTGCCGCCAGTCATTGCGGTCACGAATGGCATGCAGGCGTTCGGTCAGTTCAACAAGGTTCATCGGGCTCTCCTGAAGGCGTATAGCTTCAGGGGGATGGCGGGTGAAGGCAAGTGGCAGCGTTGTGCCTGCGTACTTGCGCCATACTCAAAAAGAATCGCAGCCTTCGGCAGCTTCTACGGGAACCCGGGAGCACGATCGATAGCCCAAGGCTCGGATCCGGCAACTACGCCATCATTCCATCAGGACGTACACATGCAGGTAGAAAGCTTTTTCGAATGGCTCGGCCAGATAATCGGGTCGGCCATCCGGTTCATCATCGACGCCCTCAGTGGTCTGTTCAACCTGTTGAGCAACGCCGGCAGCAATTTTGTCGAAGGGTTGGCCCAGGCCCTGGGCATGGAAACTTCGATCATCAGCATCATCACGCTGATCATCGGGCTGATGCTGCTGTGGGCAGCGATCCGCGCCTTCATGAACGCGTCGATCATCATGGGGATTATCTGGTTGTTGCTGGGGTTGTGGTTGCTGAGCTGGATTATTCACTAACCCCCCCCACATTGGATCTGTGATGTTTTGTAGATTACGTTCACTTGGCTGAACACAATCTGCCGCTACAATGCAGGCGCCCCAAGGAGCCTGCATGCCCAACCTGATTGCCGACTGGCGCGACCGTCCGACCCATCGTCGAGTCTGGGCGCTCGCCGCCCCGATGATTCTCTCGAATATTTCCGTTCCGCTGGTAGCGCTGGTTGACAGTACCGTCATCGGCCATCTGCCCCATGCTCATCAACTCGGCGCCGTCGCGGTGGGCGCCAGTCTGTATACCTTTCTTGCCTGGGCCATGGGCTTTCTGCGCATGGGCTCCACCGGGTTTGCCGCCCAGGCTGCCGGGCGCGGGGATGGCGCAGCGTTGCGGCAGATTTTGCTGCAAGGTCTGTTGTTGGCCATGGGCCTGGCCATTTTGTTGGGCGCATTGGGCGTGCCGTTGAGCGGGGTCGCGTTGCACTTCATGCAACCGTCGGCGGAGCTGGATCAACTGACCCGCGACTTCTTCCACACACGGCTGCTCGGCCTCCCTGCGGCGCTGGCCAGTTACGCGCTGGTGGGCTGGTTCCTCGGCACCCAGAACGCTCGGGCTCCGCTGGCGATTCTGCTGAGCACCAACCTGGTCAACATCGCGCTGAACCTGTGGTTCGTGCTCGGCCTGGAGTGGGGCGTGGTCGGCGCGGCCCGGGCCTCGGTGATCGCCGAGTGGACCGGCGCGCTGATCGGCCTGTTCATGACCCGCAAAGCCCTGCGCGCCTACCCCGGCCATATCGCCTGGGCCGCGCTGGCGTTGTGGCAGAGTTGGCGCCCATTGCTGGCGGTCAATCGCGACATCTTCATCCGCAGCCTGGCGTTGCAGTCGGTGTTTTTCCTGATCACCGTGCAGGGCGCGCGGCTGGGCGATGCCACGGTCGCCGCCAATGCGTTGCTGCTCAACGGCCTGCTGCTGACCGCCCACGCGCTGGACGGTTTGGCCCACGCGGTCGAAGCACTGTGCGGACACGCCATCGGCGCTCGCGACCGAGAGGCCCTGCGCCGCTCATTGGTGGTGGCGTGCGGGTGGTCGTTGCTGGCGAGTGTGGGGTTTGCCTTGCTGTTTCTGTTCGCCGGGCACCTGTTCATCGAGATGCAGACCGACATCCAGAGCGTGCGCGACACCGCGTTCCTTTACCTGCCTTACCTCGCGGTGCTGCCGCTGATTGCCGTCTGGAGTTACCTGCTCGACGGCCTGTTCATCGGCGCCACCCGCGCCCGGGAAATGCGCAACGGCATGCTGCTGACGTTGATCCTGCTGCTGCCCTTCGCCTGGGCGCTGCAAGGCTTGGGCAACCACGGACTGTGGATAACCTTCCTGTTGTTCATGTTGCTGCGCAGCCTGACCCTTGGCGCGTTCGCCTGGTACTTGCGCAAGCAAGACAGCTGGCTCAAGGGATGACGAGGGTCAGCTTCAGGGGTGATCGTTCTGCCACTGGTTGCGCAGGCTATCGAGACGCTCCTGCTGGGTGGCTCCCGACAACGGCTGCCCGGCCACTGCGTCGGGATGCTGCAAGCGCAACCATAACCAGTCATCGAGCACCGGGCGTTCGCTGAAACCCAGCGCCAGCCCTTCCTGCAGGTAAGCCCACAAGCTGTTGTAGTCGGTGTCGGTGGATCGGCTCCAGCGCCAGGCGTGTTGTTCCAGCAGACAGCTTTGCAAGGTATCTCGCTGACGCAGGCTGAGGCTTTCTTCGATGGCCAGGGGCCTGACGGCAAGCCGCGGATTGAACAACTGCTGCCAGCCCTGACAGCCAATGGCCCGATCGGCCCAGGTGCCACCGAACCAGCGCAACTGATCGATCGGACCTAGCCAGCGACTCAGCTCCTGCGCATCGCAGGCATCGAAAAAATAACTCGCTGTGTGTGGGTTGTAGTAACTCAACAAGGCCCGATGATGCAGACCCAAGGTGACCGCGAGCATGCGTCGCAAATGCTCCAGCAGCTGCGATGAAGAGGCTTCACTGACCAGCAGCAACCCGCTCCAGCTGTGTGGCGCACTTTGGCACAGCTCGGCCAGTGCCGGGCATTCGCGAAGGTCGACCAACACCGGCCCGTGCTCACGCAACGGGTGAAATTCGGTGCCTTCGAACAGCCGGAACCATCGGACATGAGCAAACTGTTGCCGCAAACTCGCACCGGCCTGAGACTCGCCCGGTACATCGAGCAACAGCCATTGCGGGGTCGAGTCGGGCGCCTGAACGGCGATCATGCCGCACCGCTCTGGCCGAGCTGCATCGCCGCCCGGCAGGTGCAAAGGGCCTGCGCGCAATGACTGAAACTGCCGCCGCCGGGCAGCAGGCACAGGAGCACCAAGGGTTCGCTGGATTGCAGCAAGCACTGCAAGCCCTCGAGCACCGGGCTGACATCGGTCGTCAAGGAGGGTTGCAGGTCGGGTATGACTGGCTCTGCACTGGAGGCTGCGCCGGGAAGAAATCCGCTGATCAAGGGTTGATCCGGATCGCCTTCGATAAAGCTCACCAGCACCTGCGCCCCTTCACTCAACGGCAGGGTGCCAGCGCCTTGCAGCTCGGGAGCCAACGGCAACCAGCAGTGGCTGGGCGCTGCGCCCTCCCCCTGGTAAAGCCAGTCGAACTGCACCGCAACCGGTCTGGACAGATCCGGTTCAGACTCATCGACCTCGACCACCCACGCCCGCTGCAGACTGTGCATCCTGGGTTTCACGCCCGAATGAGGTGCCACGAAAGGCATTTCCTGCACAACGGCCCGTAGTTGGTTGCTATAAGGAAGCTCTGGTTCCTGCCCTCCCTGATGCTCGACATGGGTCAGTAGCCAGAGACGATTCCAGTCCCCACACGGGTGACCGGACAGCGGCATCAGTTGGCCGCTGCGCAGGGTCGCCAGATTCGTCTGGCCTTCGGCAATTTGCCCGCAGCCGTGCAGCTTGAACTGACGCACACCTGGTTGTTCGTTCTCACCCTTGAAGACGCTCTCTTCGCCACGGCTAAACTGCCCCAGGCCATCACCGAAAACCAGACAGTGTCCGCATGAGCGGTGTTCGAAGTAGTAATGAAGCCGTTCCTGGGCGCACAGACGCTGGAGAAACTGCAGGTCTGATTCCCGGTACTGCGTGCAGAAATCACGGGACGGGTAATCGCCGCTCAGGTCGAAGCGCCGATCCTTGCCGGCAATGCCGTGCTCCTTGAGTACTTGAGCGAGAATATCCGGCACCGAGCACTGGCTGAAGATTCGCTGATTGAAGCGCTGGGCCAGACACGCCAGCCTGGGTCCCAGACGCACACGGCATAGCCCGGGCTCACTGCCATGGCCGAGCTGAACGAGGCCCAGCAACTGCCCGTGAATACCCTGCCCCCGGGACCCGAAGTGCAAAAAGGCCGAGCGATACAGCAGGCTTGCGAGGTCCAGCGTCGGGTCATCGTTCAGCAGATCCACGTCGAACACAAAAGGCTTGCTGATGGCTTCACTACCGGTAAAGGCCAAGACCTCAAAGGAGTCGGGAAGACCCGCTATATCCAGACGAAATGACGGCTCGTTGGCTGGATCGAACATCGGCGATTCTCTACAGGAGGGGCGGCCGGGGATTCTCGCTGAGAGACATGGCCGAGTAGAGTGCCGAAGTACAACTTAGGAAATGACCTACGTGAAAAGAAGACCACATCGCTTGGATAGCCCGGTCTGTGGGTCATTTCGCTTGAAAAAAGAGAAGCGTCGCACCAGGTCATCTGAAATTTCCCCAAGGTATGGTGAATTTTCAGACAACCTGATGCGTGCAGTGCCTTACCTCAAGAAGACAGGTAAGACGAACGGGTCAGGCCCAGACGCAAGGCATCGAGGAACTGGGTGCGCTCGGCGGCGCTGATGCGGGCACTGGCGCACTTGTCGCGGTAGTGGGTCATCAGCTCTTCCGGCGACAAGTGCACGTAGCGCAGCATGTCTTCGATGGTGTCGTGGGTTTCGATACCGGCGTGGTACACGCTGCCGTCGGCGTTCTGGTAGATGTTCACCGAGTCGGTGTCACCGAACAGGTTGTGCATGTCGCCGAGAATTTCCTGGTAAGCACCCACCAGGAAGATCCCCAGCAGATAGTCTTCACCTTCGTTCAAACCGTGCACTGGCAAGCTGGTTTCGATGCTCTGCTCATCGACGTATTGTTTGATCTTGCCGTCGGAGTCGCAGGTCAGGTCTTGCAGCACCGCGCGGCGCAGCGGCTCTTCGTCGAGACGGTGCAGCGGCAGGATCGGCAGGACCTGGCCGATGGCCCAGGTGTCCGGCAGGCTCTGGAATACCGAGAAGTTGCAGATGTACTTGTCGGCCAGCTTGTCGTTGAGTTCGTCGAGCACCTGACGGTGGGAACGCTGACGGGCCTTCAATGAGTTGTGCAAGCGGCGGCAAACGGCGAAGTAGCATTGCTCGGCCAGGGCTTTTTGCGCCAGGGTCAACTTGCCATCGGCGTATTGAGTGGCCACGTCGCTCATGTAGTGCGTGGCGCGCCAGTAGGTCTCGGTGACCATTTCGATGTCGGTCGGGCCGAGCAGGTCAACCAGCCACTGCACGGTTTCCGGCAGCTCTTCCTTGTTATCGATCTTCGGCACGTCGTCGTTATGTTTCTCAACGTCGGTCACCTGCACCACCAGCATGGCGTGGTGAGCAGTCAGGGAGCGGCCGCTTTCAGAGAAGATGTTCGGGTGCGGCAGGCTCTGCGCGTCGCAGAACTCCTTGAGCATCCCGACCACGACACCGGCGTAATCGTCCATGTCGTAGTTGATCGAACTGGCGTTACGCGAGTGAGTACCGTCGTAGTCCACGCCCAAACCGCCGCCGACGTCGATGTGATCCACCGGCAGGCCAAGGTTGCGCAACTCGCCGTAGTAACGGATCGCTTCCTTGAAGCCGTGCTGGTAGTCCGCCAGGTTGGCGATCTGCGAGCCCATGTGGAAGTGCAACAGGCGAATGCCCTGATCCAGACCGGCAGCGCGGAAACGCTCGACCACCGACAGCAGTTGCGCCGCCGACAGGCCGAACTTGGATTTTTCGCCACCGGTGTCTGCCCACTTGCTCGACGCCAGGGACGACAGACGCACGCGCAAGCCGACCTGCGGCTTGACCTTGAGCGACGCCGCTTCTTCGATCACCAGACCGACTTCGGATTCTTTCTCGATCACGATGAACACGTTGTGACCGAGCTTCTGGCCCATCAGCGCCAGACGGATGAACTCGCGGTCCTTGTAACCGTTGCAGACGATGGTGCCGCCCTTCGGCGCCAGCGCCAGTACCGCCAGCAGTTCCGGCTTGGAGCCGGCTTCCAGACCGATGGAAACGTTCTGGGTGGCGATGATGTTTTCGATCACCGCTTCCTGCTGGTTGACCTTGATCGGGTACAGCGCGGTGTACTTGCTCTGGTATTCCAGGCGCTCGATGTTGGCGTCGAACGCGCCGGTCAGCTGACGTACGCGGTCTTGCAGGATGTCGGGGAAACGCACCAGCAACGGCAAGGACAAACCGCTTTTGCGCAGTTGGTCGACTTGCTCGAACAGGTCGATAGGCGAACTGGTCGGGCCGTTCGGACGAACTTCGACGCGACCGGCGTCATTGATCGCGAAATACCCGGCCCCCCAATGGCGAATCCCGTAAACACTGCGGCTGTCCGCAACTGTCCATTGGCTGCCATCGTCTTTGCGTGTGCGTCGTACGGACATCGAAGTCCCCTATAAAGAAGTCATAGAGCGTCGCCTTGAGTTCAGGCCGGCGCAGTCTAAAGAATGAAAATGACGGTTCGTCAACGAGGGGGTAGACCTCGCTGACTGCAGTGAGTTTAGAAACCGGTCATGAACAGGCTCTGTGAAAACCATGGTGACGACGCCAGCCCCGAATGAAATCGGGACTGGATCAAGCCGCGGGTGGTTTTCACAGAGGCTGCTAGCCGCCGGACTTCTTCGCTTTGAAACCGTGTTTGATCAGTTCGGCCAAGAGTAGCTCGACATGATCGCCCTGGATTTCGATGATCCCGTCTTTTAACGCCCCACCGGTCCCGCAACGTTTCTTCAACGTGGTGGCCAGTTCCTTGAGCGCGTCTTCGGCCAACGGCACGCCGGTGATGGTGGTCACCGTCTTGCCGCCACGGCCCTTGCTTTCGCGACGCACGCGAGCGATGCCGTCGCCGGCCGGGATAACGGTTTGTTTGCAGATGCAGGCATCCACCGGTTGACTGCAATCCGGGCAATGACGACCTGCGTCGGTGGAAAATACCAGGCCACCAAGGGCGGCGAAGGATGCGGCTTTTTTGGCCACCGGCAATCCTCTTGGGAGGACAAAGACTGGTCGTGGCAGATGCCATCGACCGCGAAGCCCCACTCAGGCAGGGGCAGCGCTACTGAGCCGGGCACTGCCGGTTCAGTTTGAAAAGGTCGCGCAGTGTAACGGCAAAAACGCCGATTGCTAAGAGCCAATCGGCGCCAATTTACAGCTCTTTTGCGACGTCATCCCCTTGGGCACGAAGATAGCGCTTCAACGCCGCCAGAGAGTCCGGGCAATACGGCTTTTGCTGGATTTCCAGCAGAACCTGATCGATCGAGATAAAGCGCGCTTCCAGCACTTCTTCCGGCTGCAGGATCAACGGTCCGTCCCACACCGCCGAAAATGCCGAACACCAGAGCCGATTGCCGGTGTCCTCGAAGAAAAAGTGATCATGGGCAGTCAGTTCCACACCGCTCACGCCCAGCTCTTCTTCCAGCTCACGGGCCGCCGATTCGGCGTAAGTCTCGGTGGCCAGCACCATGCCGCCGGCCGCCACGTCCCAGTAACCGGGGTATATCGCTTTGCTCAGGGTGCGCCGGTGCACGCACAGTTCACCGGCAGAATTGAACAGCATGATGTAGGTGCCGCGCCCGATCAGCTCGCGTTCGCGCAGCTCGGAGCGGACCAGAGCGCCGAGCAGGTTGTCCTGCTCGTCGACCCAGGCGATCTGTTCGGCATCGGAGGCCGCACGATGGGCGGCCTCACGCATGTCATCGACGGAGCTATCGACCATGACTCAGCCCTGATTGAGCAGTTGACGCAAATCGATCACCGCGGCGTTGGCCCGGGAGATGTAATTGGCCATGACCAGCGAGTGGTTGGCCAACACACCAAAGCCGCTGCCATTGAGGATCATCGGGCTCCAGACCGGTTCTTGCGAGGCTTCCAGTTCACGAATGATCTGGCGCACGCTGACCGTGGCGTTCTTCTTCGCCAGCACATCGGCGAAATCGACTTCGATAGCACGCAGCAAGTGGGACAACGCCCAGGCCTGACCGCGGGCTTCGTAGAACACGTTATCGATCTGCAGCCACGGGGTTTCGACGACTTCTTCGTCAACCTGCGGCACCTGGCCGAGGGCCGGGACTTCAGTCTTCAGTGCGGTGTTGAGCTTGACCCGGCCAACACTGGCCGACAGCCGTTGCGACAGCGAACCCAGACGGGTTCCCACATCACCCAGCCAGTTGTTCAGGTTGTCGGCGCGGGCATAGAACAGCGCGCTTTTCTGGTCAGGCCCCGACAGACGCGCCTGATAACGACTCAGGGAATTGATGCCTTCCTGATACTCGGACTCACTGGATGGCAGCACCCAGCTTTTGTTGTCGAAGTTGAAACGCGGCTCGGCCTTGGCCAGGTCGGCGTCTTCGGTGGACTGCGACTGCGAGCGGGCGAAGTCTTTACGCAGCGCACGGCTCAGGTCGCGGACCTGGACCAGCACGCCATATTCCCAGCTCGGCGTATTATCCATCCACAGGCCCGGCGGGAAACGGTCGTTGGAAATATAGCCGCCCGGTTTGGTCAGCAAGGTGCCGGCAACGGTCTTGAGGGTTTCCACCGTGGTGTACCCGACCACCATCTGCTTGCCTTCTTTCTCGGCCGCCACCTGGGCATTCTGCTGAACCGGGAACAGCGCCGGCTCCTGGCTCCAGTACCAGCCCAGCGCGATCGCCACCAACAGGTAAAGAACAATCAGAGTAGCCAGCGCCCGGCTGAACAACAGGCCGCCAAAATAACTGCGGGTGGCCGATTTCGGTTCAGCGGCACGCTCAGGCGCGCTGCCTGTGCGGTTCTTCCAGTCCAGCATGGCGGTATCCTTTCAATCACTTGAGTTCATCGGTTCGACCACAACCCTACGCCATCGTGCGTCATTTGCCCGCATTAAATCCGGCGGGACACAGCGAACCACACAATGACTGCAGTCGAGTCGACACTATAAATGAAGCACAGCGTTGAGCCTATGCGACCAGTCGGTCAGAAACTGAATGAAGTCGCTTTGCAGATTATTGACATACGACACTCATGCAATCGGAAAGAGGTGCTAGCATAGAGCCACCAGTCGATCTCAGCATGCACCCTAACTAGTAGTCAGGATATGACCGAGCCAGAAGACCCCAGCCGTGAGCGCCTCAAGCACCACTTTGCCCAGCGGGTAATTCATCAGGCACGTCAGATTCTTGAGATATGGCAACGCCTGCAGCGCAACGAATGGTCCACCACCGACTTGTCGGAATTGAGTGAAGCTAATCTGCGCCTGCTGCGCTTTGCCGAACGTTTCGAACAACCGGAACATACCCAGCTGGCGCGCCACATTGGCCAGTCGCTGGAAGCGGTGGACGCCAACCGCGGACGTCTGAGCAGCGGACTGATCACTGACCTCAATCGCCTGATGCAGCGTCTGTCCCGCACCGGCCTGCGCCATGGCGACCAGCTCGAACAAACCTTCCTGCCGCCGCTGCGCAAACCGATCTACGTGATGTTGCAGGATCACGACCGGGCCGAGCGGCTGGCCAAGCAACTTGAATTCTTCGGGCTCAGCGCTCAATCCCTCGACAGTGTCGCCGCGTTCCGCTCCTCAATGGTCGAGCGGTTGCCGGCGGCGATTGTCATGGACGTTGACTTCAGTGGCGCCGGCATCGGCCTGAAACTGGCGGCCGAAGCCCAGGAAGGCCTCGATCAGCCCTTGCCACTGTTGTTTTTCAGCCTGCACGAAACCGATACTCCGACCCGCCTCGCCGCCGTGCGGGCCGGTGGCCAGGAATTTCTCACCGGCACCCTCGAAGCCTCGAGCCTGTTGGAAAAGATCGAAGTCCTGACCTGTGTCGCCCAGTACGAACCTTATAAAGTGCTGATCATCGACGACTCCCGCGCCCAGGCCTTGCACACCGAACGCCTGCTCAATAGCGCAGGGATCGTCACGCGGACCTTGATCGAACCGATCCAGGCCATGGCCGAACTGGCGGACTTCCAGCCGGACCTGATCATCCTCGACATGTACATGCCGGCCTGCACCGGTACTGAATTGGCCAAGGTGATCCGCCATAACGACCGCTATGTCAGCGTACCGATCATTTATCTGTCGGCCGAAGACGACCTGGACAAGCAGCTCGACGCCATGAGCGAGGGTGGCGACGACTTCCTGACCAAGCCGATCAAGCCACGGCACCTGATCACCACCGTACGCAACCGCGCGGCGCGGGCGCGCAATCTGAAAGCACGGATGGTGCGTGACAGCCTGACCGGTTTGTACAACCACACCCACATTCTGCAATTGCTCGAAGACTGTTCATTCCGCGCCCGGCGCGAAAACAAGCCGCTGAGCTTTGCGATGCTCGACATCGACCACTTCAAACGGGTCAACGACAGTCACGGCCATCCCATGGGCGACCGGGTGATCAAGAGCCTGGCGCTGTTCCTCAAGCAACGGTTGCGCAAGACCGACTTCATTGGCCGCTACGGCGGTGAAGAGTTCGCCATCGTCATGCCGGACACGGATATCGAATCGGCCTACAAGGTGCTCGATGAAATCCGTCAGCGCTTTGCCGAAATTCATTACCCGGCTCAGCCTCAGGATCTCTGGTGCACCTTCAGCGCCGGCGTCGTCGAACTGCGCGAAGACTCTGACAGCCTGCTGATGGCCAGTCAGGCAGACGAAGCGCTGTACCGCGCCAAAGACGCCGGACGCAACCGCGTGCAAGCCGCGCGGGAGTCAAAGCAAAGTGCCACTTTTTCATCGGAATCGACCCATTCGGTCATAACCCTGTAACAGAAACGCAATAAGTTCAGGCGCTTACCATTCTGCCGTTGGTAGATCACGATGCGCCTGAAGCTGTTGACCAATCTCAATACCCTCCTTCTGGTCGCCGTGTGCGTGGCCCTTGGCGCCACGCTCTGGTGGTCGCAAAAAGCCCTGGAACGCCCTTATCTGTTGATGGAGCGTTACTTGGGTCTGTCTCAGCAGTTTCAAAATGAAGTGGCGCGCAACGTCGAGAATTACCTGGCCAGCGGCGATGCCCTGCGCCTGAGCAACGCCAGCCAGGCCATCGGCAGCCTGCAAAAGGAGCTCGGTGAGTTGCCGCCGGCATTGGCTGACACCTTGCGCCCGAGCCTGACGAATCTGGATGAATTCAGCAAAACTGATCTGTTGGCCGCCGGCAAACTCGCTGGCGACCCGCAAGCATTGCTGCTGCAAGCCGAACGCGAACTCGGCGCCAGCCTGGATCAACTCAGCCAATACGCCAGCGGCAACGCGGCGTACCTGACGCCTTTACTCACTGCGTCCCAACACTTGGGCAAACTGTCCCTGGCTCGGGACAAACTGGTCAGCAGTGGTCGCAGCGAACTGGCCGCCGATGTTGAACGCGAAGTCGCTAACATCCGCACTCAAGCCGAGCAACTGGACGCTTTACCGCTGCTGGGTGTGACCGCCAGCACCGAATCAAACACCGATGATTTCGCCGCGATGATGGGGCTGGAGAACACCGAAAAAGCCGTCGCCGAAGATGCCGGCGTCGGCCTCAAGCGTGAATTCAACAGCCTGCTCACCCGCTACCCTTCGGAACTGGCGCGCACCCGCGAACAGATTCAGAAACGCGCCGACCTCAGCACCGCGACGCACTTGAAAATCGCCGCCGTGCAGCAGTCCATCGCCGGGCTGGAACCGGTAGTGCGTGCCCAGCACGGGCAGATCCAGGGCGAAGTGCGGCTGATACAGGGAGTGATGATCGGGCTGATCCTGCTGATCGCCTTGCTCATCGATACCTTGCAGCGACGCCTGGCCCGAACGCTGACCAACCTCGCCCCGGCGCTGTCGACCTGGGCCGAAGGTGACTTCAGCCGCGACATTCAACTGGGCGCGACCAACCGCGAACTGCATGACATTCAAGCCTCGCTCAATCGCTTGCGCGCCTATCTGGTCGACCTGGTGGGCACCATTCGCCTCAACGCCGAGCAAGTCGCCGGCAGTAGCCGAACGTTGGCCGAATTAAGCAATGACCTGCACAGCGGCGCCGAGCATCAGGCCGGCGACACAGCACTGATCCGAGACTCTCTCGGCGAACTCGAGGCGACGATTCAACAAGTCGCCGGTGATGCCAGCCAGGCCGCGGACGCCAGTCGTCATGCAGGGCTGGCGGTGGAACATGGTCAGAAGGTCATCGGCCTGAGCCTCACCGGGCTGCATGCGCTGGTGGGTGAAGTGCAAGGCAATGCGCAGATGATCGAACATCTGGCCGAGGAGTCGGCGACCATCGGCGGCGTGCTGACGGTAATTCGTTCGATTGCTGACCAGACCAACCTGCTGGCCCTGAACGCCGCCATCGAAGCGGCCCGCGCCGGGGAAATGGGCCGAGGGTTTGCGGTAGTGGCCGAAGAGGTTCGCTCACTGGCACAACGCACCGCCGGGGCCACCGCCGAGATCCAGACGCTGATCGCCGGCCTGCAAACCGCCGCGCGGCAATCGGTCGAAGGCATGCGCGCTCAGGTCGAACACGCCGAAGCCACGGCCAATCAGGCCCAGGCGGCCGACGGTGCGCTGGATAAAATCGTCGGGGCGATCCAGACCATTTCCGACACAGCGGTGCGCATCGCTGATGTCACCGCCCAGCAGAGCGGCGCTGTCAGCGAAATCCGCGATCACAGTGAGCGGATTCACCAATTGGGTGGGGATAACTTGCTGCGCATCGGCGAAGGACGTGAACAAGGGGAGAATTTGTTGGTGCTGGGTGGGCGGTTGCATACAGCCGTTCAGGCCTTTCGGGTCTAAGGACTGCGAGCCCGAACGCAACTAACGATCTGGACTGTCGCCGCCTAAGCCCTTGTATGAAAACTCCTATTTAAGCCATGCGATGGTTTTTAGTCGTCGTTTTGATGCTAGGGTTTAGCGCTTCAATTAATCGAGCGCGCAACAGGAGTGCCCCGTGATAGTTCCGCCTTCGCCCCCTGGCGTATCTGTGGAGGAAAACATGGCAGTTGCCTTCCATAAGAAAAAAGTTTTGAAAGAGGGATCCGCATTCATTTACTCCTGGTTCTATACCCAGGTCAGAAATCGCGGCCCTTGGGATTACAAAAAAATGTCTCCTGACTATGAGGCTTTCGGTAATTTCAATTACGGCGCGGCCGGGATCGCTGCGAGATTTTCCGAAAATGTCCTGTTACGTGCCGCCGGTGTTGCCCAGACGCAGGCAAAAACGACAAAAGTAGAATTCGGAAGCTGGTGGAGCGAGGCTCCTTTTGGCGATGATCCTGCGGATCAGGAATGGATCAAAAAAGGAGTCAGGTATGCCCGGTTCAGGAACTACTAAAAAAACCGCATACACAATCGTCACCTCCTGCCTGCTGGCGGTATGCCTGGTTTACATCAGCTGGACCTGGCTTATGTCTTCCAGCGCCCCGGTGCTGACCGATGTAGTACTCAAACTACCCCTTGGCGAAAATGGTTTCGTCTACGGTGTCAAGGATGATCGAGGCGGAGCAACAGTGCCGTTCAGCTATCGATACTATGTCTATCGCGAACTGACATCCGATGAACAAATAGCGTCTGAACTCAAGACTGCCGGTCCGTTTCTCGTCACCCGAGATCCAGCCATAAAGATTGATGTGCAAGGCTCAGTCATCAATGTATCGACCAATCAGGAAGTCTATGAGTATCACAGCAGCACGCTGTTTCGGCATACCAACAGCCCCCAATACACCCCTGTAACAATCAACTTGTGCAACCATTCCAGCGATCAATCAACAAAGTAAGCTAGACGCTGCCCATCGGAGCGACCAGAAAAACCGTCATGATCCGATAGCACGGGACGGTCCCTATATACAGCCGTTCAGGCCTTCCGCGCCTGACAAACCGCCATCGCGGGCAAGCCCGCTCCCACAGGTTATGCGCTGGCCTTGTGGGAGCGGGCTTGCCCGCGATGGCGTCAGAACAACCACCGCAAGAGGCCCCGTCCTGCACACCCCGTCGCCGTCCGCTATCATGCCCTCACTTTCGATATGCGAGATTGTCATGCGCCGTTTGCTTTGCCTGCTGATTTTAGTGCTCGCCCTGCCGGCCTCCGCCGCCGGGTTGCTGGACAGTCGACCCAGTTCCACCTTGGGTTCGATCAATAACAGCGTCGACTTCCTGCCGGTGCGCGAAGCCTTTCAGTTGAGCCTGGTAGAAAGCACGCCGCAATCGATCAAGCTGCGTTTCGTCGCCACCGAGGGTTACTACCTCTATCGCCATCGCTTCCAGTTTCGCGCCGAACCGGCTGACGTTGGCCTCAGTGCGGCGCAACTGCCCAAGGGCGAACAAAAGCACGATGAGTTCTTCGGCGATGTCGAGGTTTACCGCGGGATTCTCGATATAGATCTGCCGCGCACCGATTCACGCGCCTTTACGCTGGCAGTGACCTATCAGGGCTGCGCCGACAAAGGCCTGTGTTATCCGCCCGAGACCGAGCGCCTGACTATTGACGGCAGTGGCGCCGCGACCTCAGCCTGGAGCTGGCGCGAACTGGCGCTGTTTTTCCTCGCAGGTGTTGGCCTTACCTTCACCCCCTGCGTGCTGCCGATGCTGCCAATCCTCTCCGGGGTGGTCCTGCGCGGTCAGGTCGGTGGTTTACGCGGCTTCAACCTGTCGCTGGCTTATGTGCTGCCGATGGCCGTGTGTTTCGCCCTGCTCGGTGCCTTGATGGGAATGTTCGGCGCACAGCTCAATCTTCAGGCGCGTTTGCAATCGGCCTGGGTGCTGGTGCCGTTCGCGATGTTTTTCGCGGTGTTTGCCCTGGCCATGTTTGGCGTATTCGAACTGAAACTCCCCCATGCCATCAGCAGCCGCCTGGACCGGATTGCCGGGCGCACCGAGGGTGGTTCGTTGTGGGGCGCGGCGGTGCTGGGCGTGGTGTCGAGCCTGCTGGTTTCGCCGTGTGTATCGGCACCACTGGCCGGCGCGCTGCTGTACATCAGCGCCAGTGGCGATGCGCTGGGCGGCGGATTGAAATTGTTCATGCTCGGCCTGGGCATGGGTGCGCCGCTGTTGCTGGTGGCGACCGGTGGCGCGGCCTGGTTGCCGAAAAGCGGCCCGTGGCTGATCTACGTGAAAAACGCGATCGGGGTACTGCTGCTTGGGCTGGCGATTGCTTTGCTCAGTCGGGTATTGCCGGGCCAGATCACCTTGCTGTTGATCGGCTTGCTCGCCGGCGGCGTCGGGTTATTTATGGGCGCGCTGGAATTTGTCTATAAACCGCCGAGAAAACGCCTGGGACAATTGCTCGGGATGCTCCTGCTGTTTTATGCCCTGGCTTGTTGGTATGGCGCGTTCAGTGGCCAGACCGACCCGTTCAACCCTATTGGCCAGCCGCGCATTGTCGTAAGCAACGACCAACCGCAAATCGTCGGCAATTGGCAAACCATCACCACGCCAGCGGAACTG
This sequence comes from Pseudomonas wuhanensis, assembly GCF_030687395.1. Lineage (GTDB taxonomy): Bacteria > Pseudomonadota > Gammaproteobacteria > Pseudomonadales > Pseudomonadaceae > Aquipseudomonas > Aquipseudomonas wuhanensis. The sequence goes on from NZ_CP117430.1 coordinate 5,885,524, forward strand.
GACCGCGTCCTCGCCGAAGCCAAATCCTCCGGCACGCCGCTGCTGCTCGACTGGTACGCCGACTGGTGCATCAGTTGCAAAGTCATCGAACACGAAGTTCTCAACGATGCCAATGTCGTCGAACGCCTCAAAGGCTATCGTTTGATCCGTTTTGACATCACCGCCAGCAACGCCGAACAACGTGCCCTGCTCGATCGCTACAAGCTATTCGGTCCTCCGGCGCTGATGTTTTTTGGCAAAGATGGCGTCGAACGTGCCGATGTGCGGGTGATCGGTGAGATCAGCGCGAAAAACTTCGCCGAACGTGTTGCGAAAGCAAATGACCGGATTTAATTACCCGGTCACATATTTCGCGTAAACATCGGCCATCGTGCTGGCTATTGCATAGAACTGGACAGTCACAAAGGCTTTGCGGCATAGTCGCCGGGTTCTGACAATTGCACACAGATGACAAAGGAGCAGCAGATGGCGACCCTATTGGTTTTACACGGCCCCAACCTGAACCTGCTCGGCACCCGGGAACCGGGCGTCTACGGTGCAACCACCCTGGCGCAGATCAATCAGGATCTGGAACAGCGGGCGCGCACTGCCGGCCACCATTTGCTCTATCTGCAAAGCAACGCCGAGTACGAATTGATCGATCGCATCCACGCTGCTCGCGGCGAAGGTGTGGACTTCATTCTGATCAATCCAGCAGCTTTTACGCATACAAGTGTCGCATTACGTGACGCGCTGCTGGCAGTGAGCATCCCATTCATCGAAGTGCATTTGTCTAACGTGCACAAACGCGAACCTTTCCGCCATCACTCTTACTTCTCCGACGTTGCGGTGGGAGTGATCTGCGGCCTTGGCGCCAGCGGTTATCGACTGGCTCTGGAGGCCGCCCTAGAGCAGCTTGAAAGACCGGCAACAGCTTGAACAACAAGCGTAACGCCCCTGACCGACCCTTGGGAGTTGATGATTCATGGATATCCGTAAAGTTAAGAAACTGATCGAATTGCTGGAAGAGTCCGGTATCGACGAGCTCGAGATCAAGGAAGGCGAAGAGTCCGTACGCATCAGCCGTCACAGCAAGACGCCGGCTCAGCAGTACTACGCTCCCGCGCCTATGCATGCTCCGGCGCCTGCGCCTGTTGCTGCTGCTCCGGTTGCCGCCGCGGCTCCTGCTGCTCCGGCTGCCCCAACACTGAACGGCAACGTTGCACGTTCGCCGATGGTCGGTACTTTCTATCGCAAATCCTCGCCGTCCTCGCCGTCCTTCGTTGAAGTCGGCCAGACCGTGAAGAAAGGCGACACTCTGTGCATCGTCGAAGCCATGAAGATGATGAACCACATCGAAGCTGAAGCCAGCGGTGTGATCGAATCCATCCTCGTCGAAGACGGCCAGCCGGTTGAGTACGACCAACCGCTGTTCACCATCGTTTGAACCGCGGAGAAACTTTGATGACTGCGAAGTTGGAAAAAGTTCTGATCGCCAACCGCGGTGAGATCGCCCTGCGGATTCTGCGTGCCTGCAAAGAGATGGGCATCAAGACTGTCGCCGTTTACTCCAAGGCCGACAAAGAGCTGATGCACTTGGGCCTGGCAGACGAATCTGTCTGCATCGGTCCGGCCGCGGCCGCGCACTCTTACCTGCACATTCCGGCCATCATCGCCGCCGCTGAAGTGACTGGCGCTACCGCCATCCACCCAGGCTACGGCTTCCTTGCGGAAAACGCCGACTTTGCCGAACAGGTCGAGAACTCCGGCTTCGCGTTCATTGGCCCGAAAGCCGAGACCATCCGCCTGATGGGCGACAAGGTATCGGCCAAGCACGCCATGATCGCTGCCGGCGTGCCGACCGTTCCGGGTTCCGACGGCCCACTGCCTGAAGACGAAGAAACCGCTCTGCGCATCGGTCGCGAAGTCGGTTACCCAGTGATCATCAAAGCCGCTGGCGGCGGCGGTGGTCGCGGCATGCGCGTGGTGCACAAAGAAGAAGACCTGATCTCTTCGGCGAAACTGACCCGTTCCGAAGCGGGCGCAGCGTTCGGCAACCCGATGGTCTACCTGGAAAAATTCCTGACCAACCCACGTCACGTGGAAGTTCAGGTGCTTTCTGACGGTCAGGGCCACGCCATCCATCTGGGCGACCGCGACTGCTCGCTGCAACGTCGTCACCAGAAGGTTCTCGAAGAAGCGCCGGCACCGGGCATCGACGAGAACGCGCGCGAGGAAGTCCTCGCCCGCTGCGTCAAGGCGTGCATCGACATCGGCTACCGTGGCGCCGGCACCTTCGAGTTCCTGTACGAGAACGGCCACTTCTACTTCATCGAGATGAACACTCGTGTCCAGGTAGAGCACCCGGTTTCGGAAATGGTCACCGGCATCGACATCGTCAAGGAGATGCTCAGCATCGCCGCCGGCAACAAGCTGTCGTTCACCCAGGATGATGTAGTCATCCGCGGTCACGCGCTGGAATGCCGGATCAACGCCGAAGACCCAAAAACGTTCATGCCTAGCCCAGGCACGGTCAAGCATTTCCACGCGCCAGGCGGCAACGGCGTTCGCGTCGATTCGCACCTGTACAGTGGTTATGCCGTTCCGCCGAACTACGATTCGTTGATCGGCAAGCTGATCACCTACGGCGCAACCCGTGACGAAGCCATGGCGCGCATGCGCAATGCGCTGGACGAAATCGTTGTCGACGGGATCAAGACCAACATCCCGCTGCACCGCGACCTGGTCCGTGATGAAGGCTTCTGCAAAGGTGGAATCAACATCCACTACCTGGAACACAAGCTGGCTGGCGAAAAGCATTAAGCTGTGATCCATACCAACAAAGCCGCCTTCGAGCGGCTTTGTTGTTTCTGGGGATTTCATCAAGCAATACACTCACCCCCTGTGGGAGCGGGCTTGCTCGCGAAGACGGCACATCCAACATTGATGTGACTGAGACAGACCGCTTTCGCGAGCAAGCCCGCTCCCACAGATACAGTGGACTCCCACAAAACCTCCGCTCTCGCGTAAACTTGCGCGCTTCTCGCAGCCCGCTAGGCTGCAATCTATATTTTTCAAAGGTGCCCGCCATGCCTTGGCTGCAAGTCCGTCTCGCCATCAGCCCAGAACAAGCCGAAACCTACGAAGACGCTTTCCTTGAAGTGGGCGCCGTATCGGTGACTTTCATGGACGCCGAAGATCAGCCGATTTTCGAGCCGGAACTCAACACCACCCCGCTATGGTCGCACACTCACCTGTTGGCCTTGTTCGAAGGTGGCACCGAAGCCGCCAGCGTACTGGCCCACCTCGAGTTGCTGACCGGCAGCCCGTTGCCCGAGCATCACAGCGAAGTCATCGAAGACCAGGACTGGGAACGTAGCTGGATGGATGGCTTCCAGCCGATGCGTTTCGGCCAGCGCCTGTGGATTGTCCCGAGCTGGCACGCCGCGCCTGAGCCTGACGCGGTGAATCTGCTGCTGGACCCGGGCCTGGCGTTCGGCACCGGCACTCATCCGACCACCGCGCTGTGCCTGGAATGGCTCGATGGCCAGGACTTGAAAGACTGCAACGTGCTGGATTTCGGCTGCGGCTCGGGGATTCTGGCGATTGCCGCCCTGTTGCTGGGCGCCAAGCAAGCCGTCGGCACCGACATCGACGTGCAGGCGCTGGAAGCCTCCCGCGACAATGCGGGGCGCAACAACATTGCTGACGAACTCTTCCCGCTGTATCTGCCGCAAGACCTGCCACAGGTTCAGGCCGACGTGCTGGTGGCCAACATTCTTGCCGGCCCGCTGGTTTCGCTGGCGCCGCAACTGTCCAGCCTGGTCAAGCCGGGCGGTCGTTTGGCGCTGTCGGGCATCCTCGCCGAACAAGGTGAGGAAGTCGCCGCAGCCTACGCCCAGGACTTCGATCTGGACCCGATAGCCAATCGCGACGGCTGGGTACGCATTACTGGCCGTCGGCGCTAGAATGAGCGCCTGCATAAACCGGATTGCCGCATGACCGACAGCTTCGTCACCCAGTGCCCGCATTGCCAAACCAGCTTCCGCGTCAGCCATGCTCAGTTGAGCGCGGCCCGTGGAGTGGTTCGTTGCGGCTCGTGCTTGCAGGTGTTCAACGCCGCCAAGCAATTACTCGAGCAGCGGGCCGGCAAGGAGACGGTCAAACCGGTTGCCCCGGCGCCCGTCGAACCGCCCGCGCAGCGAGCCATCAGCCAAAAGCAATGGACCGCTGCCGAAATGGATCTGGACAGCCTGGATCTCGACCAAGAGCTCGCCCGGCTCGAACAGCGGGAAATCCAGCCAACAACGGAATTCACTCGGCCCCGCGAAGACAGCCTCAGCGCTCGCCGCGATACCACCGAGCACGAGCAGGAGCCCTGGTCCGACAGCCTCTTCAGTGAATCGGCCGCCGATCGCGCACAAACCGTCGACGCGCCCACTCCAGAACCGACGATCGAGCCGAGCAAACACTCGCGCACCGAGCCTTCGCTGTCGCTGAAGCCCGCGGATCTGGACGACGAGCCCGAGATCCAACAGCTACGCCTGCACGACCCGCTCGACGCCCCGATCCCCTTCGGCAGCCTGTCGGCGACTCCCGATGAAGTCGACGACCTGCCCTCGGTCGAGCCCCTGCGCAAGCGACGCGAACGCAGCGCACCGACCCTGCGCGCGGAAGAGCTGGAGGACCTGACCGACGACCCGTTGCAACTGGACTGGCAAAAACGTCGCTCCCCCTGGGGTCGGCGCTTTTTCTGGCTGCTGCTGATCCTGCTCGGAGCCGCCGGCCTCGCCGGTCAATACGTCGCCTACCACTTCGACGAACTGGCGCGCCAGGACCAGTACCGTCCGTGGTTCCAGCAACTGTGCCCGCACATCGGCTGCACCGTGCCATCCAAAGTCGACATCGCGAAAGTCAAAAGCAGCAATCTGGTGGTCCGCAGCCACCCGGACTTCAACGGCGCCCTGGTGGTCGATGCCATCATCTACAACCGTGCGCCCTTCTCCCAGCCCTTCCCGCTGCTGGAGCTGCGTTTTGCAGACCTCAACGGCCACCTGATCGCCAGCCGTCGCTTCAAGCCCGGCGAGTACCTTAACGGCGACCTCGAAGGCCTGGCGGAAATGCCGCCGCAAACGCCGATCCACATCGCGCTGGACATTCTCGACCCAGGCCCCAAAGCGGTGAACTACAGCCTGAGCTTCCACTCGCCCGAGTGAAACGGCTCATCGTTACAGGCTTGACGGCAGATTTCTGACTTTACCCGTTCAAACCAAACCGCTGGCGATAACAGAATAACTGTTCAGATTTTGTTCAATTCAGCCTTTATCCAGTCATCGAGAGCGGGTATCATGCCAACCCTTTTTCGAACTCTCATGATCCGGCCCCACAACAGGGAAGTCCTATGTCGGCGGTACGCATCGGTCCATATACATTGCACAACGGCTTGATCCTCGCCCCCATGGCGGGCGTCACCGACCAGCCCTTTCGTCAGCTGTGCAAACGATTGGGCGCAGGACTTGTAGTCTCGGAAATGGTCACCAGCGACATGAGCTTGTGGAACACCCGCAAATCGCGGATGCGCATGATCCACGAAGGCGATCCCGAGCCCCGCTCGGTACAGATCGCAGGTGGAGATGCGCAGATGCTGGCGGATGCGGCCCGGGCCAACGTTGAACTGGGCGCACAGATTATTGATATCAACATGGGCTGTCCGGCGAAGAAGGTCTGCAACAAGGCCGCCGGCTCCGCTCTGTTGAAAGATGAAGCATTGGTGACCGAGATCCTGCAGGCCGTGGTGGCTGCGGTCGATGTGCCGGTCACCCTGAAGATCCGCACCGGCTGGGACCGGGCGAACAAGAACGGCCTGACCGTGGCGAAGATCGCCGAACAGGCAGGCATTACGGCGTTGGCGGTGCATGGCCGCACCCGTGCAGATCTGTACACCGGTGAAGCCGAGTACGACACCATTGCCGCGATCAAGCAGGCGGTGTCGATTCCGGTCTTCGCCAACGGCGATATCGATTCGCCCGAGAAGGCCCGGTACGTGCTTGACGCGACCGGTGCCGATGGCCTGTTGGTGGGTCGGGCAGCCCAAGGGCAGCCATGGATTTTTCGTGAGATCGACCATTATCTGCGTACCGGCGAAAAACTCCCGGCACCGGAGCTGGTCGAGGTGGAACGTATTCTGCTTGAGCATCTGGCTGCGCTGCATGCCTTCTATGGCGACGTCATGGGCGTGCGCATAGCTCGCAAGCATGTGGGCTGGTATCTCGCAACCTTGCCGGGCGCCAGGGAGTTTCGCGCCCACTTCAATCGTTTGGAAGATACGGAAGCACAATGCGCCTACGTTCGGGCCTTCTTCGCCGAACGCTACAAGAGCCTGACAGGGGACGGAGAAGGGGTGGCTGCATGACGATGATGACCGAGACTTTAGTGAGTGGAACAACACCCGTGAGCGACAACGTGAATTTGAAACAGCACCTCAATACGCCGAGCGAAGAAGGTCAGACCCTTCGCGGGAGTGTCGAGAAGGCGCTGCACAATTATTTCGCCCACCTTGAGGGCGCTGCCGTCACGGATGTGTACAACCTGGTGCTCTCCGAAGTTGAGGCTCCCCTGCTCGAATGCGTGATGAACTACGTCAAGGGCAACCAGACCAAGGCCAGTGAGCTGCTCGGACTGAACCGGGGCACCCTGCGCAAGAAACTCAAGCAGTACGATTTGCTGTAAGCATTCAATCAAACCAGAAAGGCGCCCGCGTAAAACCGGTCGCCTTTTTTGCTGACTCCTTTGCTTTTGATGGAAATTGAGATGACCGACCAGACCACCCGCCTGCCGATCCGCCGCGCCTTGATCAGCGTTTCCGACAAGACCGGGATCCTTGAATTCGCCAAAGAACTCGAAGCCCTGGGCGTCGAGATCCTCTCCACCGGCGGGACGTTCAAGCTGCTGCGCGACAACGGCGTTGCCGCAGTGGAAGTCGCGGATTACACCGGTTTCGCAGAAATGATGGACGGTCGGGTGAAAACCCTGCACCCGAAAATCCACGGTGGGATCCTCGGTCGTCGCGGTATCGACGACGCCATCATGAGCGAACACGGCATCAAGCCAATCGATCTGGTCGCGGTCAATCTGTACCCGTTCGAAGCCACCATCAACAAGCCAGGCTGCGACCTGCCGACCGCGATCGAGAACATCGATATCGGCGGCCCGACCATGGTCCGTTCGGCAGCCAAGAACCACAAAGACGTCGCCATCGTGGTGAATGCCAGCGATTACGCCAACGTTCTGGAAAGCCTCAAGGCTGGCGGCCTGACCTACGCTCAGCGTTTCGACCTGATGCTCAAGGCCTTCGAACACACCGCCGCCTACGACGGCATGATCGCCAACTACATGGGCACCGTGAACCAGGCGGCTGAAACCCTCAGCACTGAAGGTCGCAGCGAATTCCCGCGCACTTTCAACAGCCAGTTCATCAAGGCCCAGGAAATGCGCTACGGCGAGAACCCGCACCAGAGCGCGGCGTTCTACGTTGAAGCCAAGCCTGCCGAAGTCGGCATCGCCACCGCGACCCAACTGCAAGGCAAAGAGCTGTCGTACAACAACGTGGCCGACACAGACGCCGCGCTGGAATGCGTGAAAAGCTTCGTCAAGCCGGCCTGCGTGATCGTCAAGCACGCCAACCCGTGCGGCGTGGCCGTGAGCCCGGACGCCGAAGGCGGCATCCGTCAGGCCTACGAACTGGCCTACGCCACCGACACCGAGTCGGCGTTCGGCGGCATCATCGCGTTCAACCGCGAGCTGGATGCTGAAACCGCCAAGGCCATCGTCGAGCGTCAGTTCGTCGAAGTGATCATCGCCCCTAGCGTCAGCGAAGAAGCTCGCGCCATCGTGGCTGCGAAAGCCAACGTACGCCTGCTGGCCTGTGGCGAGTGGTCGGCTGATCGCGCTCCGGCCTGGGATTACAAACGCGTCAACGGCGGTTTGCTGGTGCAGAGCCGTGACATCGGCATGATCGGCAGCGAAGACCTGAAAGTGGTGACCAAACGCGCGCCGACCGAACAGGAAATCAACGACCTGATCTTCGCCTGGAAAGTCGCCAAGTACGTCAAGTCCAACGCCATCGTCTACGCCAAGAACCGTCAGACCATCGGTGTCGGCGCCGGCCAGATGAGCCGCGTGAACTCCGCGCGTATCGCCGCGATCAAGGCTGAACACGCCGGCTTGCAGGTGCAGGGCGCGGTCATGGCATCGGACGCGTTCTTCCCGTTCCGTGACGGCATCGACAATGCGGCCAAGGTCGGTATCACTGCGGTGATCCAGCCAGGTGGCTCGATGCGTGATAACGAAGTGATTGCCGCAGCCGACGAAGCGGGCATCGCGATGGTGTTCACCGGCATGCGCCACTTCCGTCACTAAGTACGACGATCAACTGTGGGCACTGGCTTATGTGGGAGCTGGCTTGCCTGCGATGCAGGCAACTCGGTGCTTCAGTCATACCGAGTTGATGCCATCGCAGGCAAGCCAGCTCCCACAGTAAAGCGGCCCGACAAGTTCTCCAGAATTAGCGTCATCCGAGGTTTTTTGAAATGAATGTTTTGATCATTGGCAGCGGTGGCCGTGAACACGCCCTGGCATGGAAAGTGGCTCAGGATCCGCGCGTGCAGAAAGTTTTCGTTGCCCCGGGCAACGCCGGCACCGCCATTGAAGCCAAGTGCGAGAACGTCGCTATCGACGTTCTCGCACTTGAGCAGCTGGCTGACTTTGCCGAGAAGAACGTTTCCCTGACCATCGTCGGCCCGGAAGTACCGCTGGTCGCCGGTGTCGTCGATCTGTTCCGCTCCCGTGGCCTGGATTGCTTCGGCCCGACCGCTGGCGCTGCTCAGCTGGAAGGTTCGAAAGCCTTCACTAAAGACTTCCTGGCTCGCCACAAGATCCCGACCGCTGACTACCAGAACTTCACCGAGATCGAGCCGGCCCTGGCTTATCTGCGTGAAAAAGGCGCACCGATCGTGATCAAGGCCGATGGCCTGGCCGCCGGTAAAGGCGTGATCGTGGCCATGACCCTGGGCGAAGCAGAAGACGCGGTGCGCGACATGCTCGCAGGCAACGCGTTTGGCGACGCCGGCTCCCGCGTGGTGATCGAAGAATTCCTGGACGGCGAAGAAGCCAGCTTCATCGTCATGGTCGACGGCAAGAACGTATTGCCGATGGCCACCAGCCAGGACCACAAACGCGTCGGCGACGGCGACACCGGCCCGAACACCGGCGGCATGGGCGCTTACTCCCCGGCCCCGGTCGTCACGGCCGAAGTCCATCAGCGGGTCATGGACCTGGTGATCTGGCCGACCGTGCGTGGCATGGCCGAGGAAGGTAACGTCTACACCGGTTTCCTCTATGCCGGCCTGATGATCGACAAGGCGGGTAACCCAAAAGTTATCGAGTTCAATTGCCGTTTCGGCGACCCTGAGACCCAACCGGTGATGCTGCGTTTGCAGTCGAGCCTGGTGTTGCTGGTCGAAGCGGCCCTGGCGCAAGCGCTGGACAAGGTCGAAGCACAATGGGATCCACGTCCGAGCGTCGGCATCGTATTGGCCGCTGGCGGTTACCCGGGTGACTACGCCAAAGGCGTTGCCATCAACGGCCTGGATGCAGCCGCGGCACTGGAAGGCAAAGTCTTCCATGCCGGTACTGCGCTCAAGGACGGTCAGGTGGTGACCGCCGGTGGTCGGGTGCTGTGCGCAACCGCCATGGGCACCAGTGTCGATACAGCCCAGCAGCAAGCTTACAAACTGGCAGCTAAAATCGACTGGGAAGGCTGCTTCTACCGCAAGGACATTGGCTACCGCGCCATTGCCCGCGAGCGTGGCGAGAATCAGGAATAAGCCATCCATTCGGCCAGGCAAGGGCTTGCGACCCTTGCCTGACTATTCCGGCGCCGCGCATAGTTATACTCTGGCATTAACCTACGAAGGGATTTCGCCGTGCGCTGGCTCAGGACTGCCATAGGCTTCACCGTCACTCTGCTGACCTTGCTCTGCATGCTCCCGGCCCAAGCCGCGCAAGGCAGTGGGTGGGCGGTATTGCTCGACGAACAGGGCGACCTGCAGCTGAGCGACATCCGCTCCAGCCGCTACACCAATCAATTCAGCCCCATCGAACTCGAGCGCCTCACCGCGGCCGCGCCCGAGGGTGCGCTATGGCTGCGTTTCAGGCTCGCGCCCGGCAAGCATGAACAGTTGCTGCGAGTGTTCGCACCGGACCTGTCGCACCTCAATCTGTATGTGCTCGACGGCGACCAGTTGATCGATCAATTGAATACCGGTACCGGGCAGCTCCAGGCTACGCGCCCCCTCCCCAGCAGCGACTTCATGTTGCCGCTGCCACAAAGCGACAAAACCCTCGACGTCTACCTGCGGTTGGTCTCCGAACACCAGTTGCGGCCTTACATCACCCTGCAATCGGCGGTCATGACCGCGGCCACTCAGAACCTGACGCTGATCTACGGCCTGCTCTTTGGCTGCCTCGGGATGCTGATCCTGCATAACCTGACCCGTTACATCTACACCCGCTCGCGCAGCAGCCTCTGGCTGGCAGCGTGCGAAGGGCTGCTGATGCTCAGCCTGGTGTTGCTGCTGAACCTGGTCCGGCCATGGCTGCCGAACTGGTCCGCCGTGCAAACACCCGGCGCCTACCTCGCCTTGTTGATGACCGCGCCTTGCGGCCTGATGTTCGCCTATCGTTTCTTCGCCCCACTCGGCCCCCACCCGCTGAACAAGCTGCTGCTGGGGGACATCCTGTTCATCGTGGCCTGCGGCCTGCTGTTGCTGTTCGTCAACACACTGCCACTGAACCTGATCACCTATGGGCTGGTTGCTCTGGCGGGCCTGAGCATGTTGTTCGTCGGTGCCCATCACTGGCAAAAAGGTTATCGCCCGGCGCGCCTGTTCGTCGCGGCCATGGTGGTGTTCAACCTCGGCACATTGATTATCCTGCCGGCGCTGCAGGGGTTGACCCTTGTCGCGCCGCAAGGCCTGATCATCATTCTGCTGGTGTTTATCTGTATCAGTGGCCTGTTGATGAGTGTTGCCTTGGGCGAGCGACAGCGAAGCATCACTGAAGACCGTTTCAGCGTCAGTCGCGATCTGGCCGCGAGCAACGCCGAAATCAACGCCAAAGCCGAATTTCTGGCGAAGATCAGCCACGAAATCCGCACCCCGATGAATGGCGTGCTGGGCATGACCGAACTGCTGCTGGGCACACCGCTGTCGGTCAAGCAACGCGACTATGTGCAGACCATCCATAGCGCGGGCAACGAGCTGCTGACACTGATCAACGAAATTCTCGACATCTCCAAACTCGAGTCCGGGCAGATCGAACTGGACGACGTGCAGTTCGACCTCAACGCCCTGATCGAAGACTGCCTGAGCATCTTCCGCGCCAAGGCCGAACAGCAGAACGTCGAGCTGATCAGCTTCATCCAGCCGCAGGTACCACGCGTCATCAGCGGAGATCCGACGCGCCTGCGCCAGACCTTGCTGAGCCTGCTGGAAAACGCCCTGAAGAAAACCGACGAAGGCGAGATCCTGATCGTCGTCGCCCTGGATGAACGCAGCGCCAAACCGCGGCTGCGTATCGCCGTGCAGGACAGCGGCCAGCCCATGGAAGCGGAAGAACGTGACGCGTTGATGCATGCCGAACTGCACAGCAAGCACTTTCTCTCGGCCACCAGCCTGGGGGGCAATCTTGGGCTGGTCATCGCCCGGCAGCTGATCCGTTTGATGCAGGGTGAATTCGGCATCAAGAGCGGCGCCAACCAGGGCAGCACATTGTGGCTGACCCTGCCACTGGACCCGGACCGTCTCGAACATCCGACCTCGGACCTGGACGGCCCGCTGCAAGGTGCACGCGTACTGGTTGTGGATGACAACGACACCTGTCGCAAGGTGCTGGTGCAGCAGTGCAGCGCCTGGGGCCTGAATGTCAGCGCCGTGCCGTCCGGCAAGGAGGCCCTGGCGCTGCTGCGCACCAAGGCCCACCTGCGCGATTACTTCGACGTGGTCCTGCTGGACCAGAACATGCCCGGCATGACCGGCATGCAACTGGCCGCCAAGATCAAGGAAGACCCGAGTCTGAACCACGACATTCTGTTGATCATGCTCACGGGTATCAGCAATGCACCGAGCAAGATCATCGCGCGTAATTGCGGGATCAAACGCATTCTCGCCAAACCGGTGGCCGGCTATACGCTCAAGACCACTCTGGCGGACGAGCTGAACCAGCGCAACAAGGGCCCGTCCGTTTCACAACACCTGCCCACCGGCCCGACCCTTCCGGTCAAGGTGCCCAGCGACTTCCGCATCCTGGTGGCCGAAGACAACAGCATCTCGACCAAGGTCATTCGCGGCATGTTGGGTAAGCTCAACCTGCAACCGGATACCGCCAGCAATGGCGAAGAAGCCTTGGTGGCGATGAAGGCACAGCGTTACGACCTGGTGCTGATGGACTGCGAAATGCCAATCCTCGACGGCTTCTCCGCCACCCAGCAATTGCGCGCCTGGGAAGTCGGCAACCAGCGGATTCGCACCCCGGTGGTAGCGTTGACCGCACACATCCTCGCCGAACACAAAGAGCGCGCGCGCCAGGCCGGCATGGACGGGCACATGGCCAAACCGGTCGAGTTGTCGCAGCTGCGCGATCTGATCGAGCATTGGGTTGCCCAGCGTGATCAGCAGAACCGGGCAGCGGTTCAGACTTCCTGAGCCGACAGCCTCCACAGCGCCTGATAGACTCCCCCTCGACTTCCCTCGCCAGTGAGCTTGCCCCATGCTCCACGTGTTGTTCAGCGTTTACCTGAAGATGCTGGTGCTCTATAGCCCATTCTTCGTGTTGTCCTGTTTCATCAGCCTGACCCGCGGTTATTCGCGCAAGGAGCAACGACGCCTGGCCTGGAAAGTGGCAACCGCCACGCTGGTTTCCAGTGTCTTGCTGTATCTTTTCGGTCGTGTGATTTTCAATGTGTTCGGCATCACCGTAGACGCCTTTCGCATTGGCGCCGGCAGCGTGTTGTTCATCTCGGCATTGGGCATGGCCCAGGGCAAGTCGGCGGTACAAACCGATAACGTACAGCAGGACGTCACCATCGTTCCGCTGACCATCCCGCTGACGGTTGGGCCCGGCACCATCGGTGCTCTGTTAGTGATGGGCGTCAGCCAGCCCCACTGGGATGACAAGCTGACGGCCATTCTCAGTATTGCCCTGGCCAGTTTCACGGTCGGCGTGGTGCTTTACTTGTCCAATCGGATAGAACGGATTCTCGGCGATCAGGGTTTGCAGATTGTCAGCCGACTGATGGGGTTGTTCGTCTGCGCGCTGGCGGCGCAGATTATTTTTACCGGGGTGAAGGGATATCTGGTTCCTTGATACCGATAGGCAAAAAAAGGCTGCAGGTTGTATTTAACCTGCAGCCTTTTTTCGGTCAGCGATGCTCAACGCATTCCGAAGGTTTTAAACTTCGTTTGACCTGTCCAGTTGTACGGCAAGCTCAACGCTATCCCACCAGGCTGCTTTCCAACTCAGCAGTCGATACCGTTAGAAGTTCTCCCAGCGTTGCGCTGTCATGCGCGCTCTGTCGAGCGACCAGCCTCTGCACCAGTGTCGAAACGGCATAAGGTCGATGCCCTTCGAACCCGAGCAAGACTTCGCCGCGCAAGCTGAAATCCGTCGCATACACTTCACGAAAGATCACACTGTGCCCGCTGTCCGGGTCAATCATCACCAGGTGTTCCTGAACGATGCTCAGCAACAGCTTTTCAGGATTATCCAGCTCCCAGATCAACTTGCCGGGAATCGTTTGTGCAGTGCCCAGCGAATGCCGGCAGTCGAGGATGACCGACTCAAGCCTCAGCCAGGCAGCCTTCGACAACCGGTAACTTACCGCACCTTGTCCCATGCGCAGGATCAGGGTCGTGACATCGTCGGGCATCAGTGGCAGAACATCGTCGACTTTCATCTGGCCTTCAATGACCAGTACCTGGGCATTACGCCAGACATAACTGAGTGGCCCCGCATGCCCAATGCCCGGATAAGTCAGCAGAAGGCCACTCTTGTCATCATGAAGCAATACGTTGGTTTGCCGTTGCGTTCCCAATAGCTCGAAGGATTCTGGAATCGCGGCCTTTGGCACCCGAATCACACGTTCGGTATCGACTACGAACCATATCAGACTGCCAACGTCCTCTACCGACAGCAGCGCGGCATGAGGCTGGCTGTCCGCCAACTCTATGAGGTTTTCGTGCGCTCGCCCTTCCTGAGACATGACCCACTCATGGGTGACGCCGGTGAGCAATGCCGGTTCTTGATAACGCAACTCGAGTACCACGCCTTCAAGTGTCGTACCGCGCAATCCGCCTCCCTCAACCGTTACTTCGGCAAACTGCCAAGGCGCCCATTCACGCTCGGCAGCGGGTAGCGCATCAGCCCTTAGCAATCGCGAGCCTTCGCCAAATACAGGTTCCAGCCGCTGCGGATCGATGAACGCCTGACGATAGATTTCACCGCTCGAAACGTGGAATAACCAGGCCGCCTCGCTATCAGGGGTAACGCTGAGCAGGCGTACCTCTTTTCCATGGCCCAGATCAGCCAGCAATATTCGATTGCCGACATACCAGGCGCACAATCTCGCGTCGCCGCTGAAGTTGGTCAGACCGACAAGAGCAAAACGCTCGGCCGCGTGTTGCCGGGCAAGCGGTTCCAATGCAGACCACCAGTGCATCCGATCCTTGAACCACGACTCGCCAAGGCCTCCCAGCGTCAGGTATCCCTGGGGGGTCAGGTTGAAGAACAGCCCCTCCGACGTCAGCGCCAGGTATCCACCTTCGACTGCCACTACATTCTCCAGCTTCTCGGGCTGCTCCCACGTATGCGACCAATCTCCTTTGCCCGCCACCAGAGTACGTTGCTTGCGGCATAGCTGCTGCCTGAGCCTGTCGTAGATGACAAACACATCGCTGCCGTCCGCTGGTGCGAGCAACGTCAAATCAGTCATGTTCTTGATCGAGTCGGCCCAACCGCGTCCACGGTGAATCCACGGGGAGGGGCGGATAATCAGGTGGTCACGTTGACGAACCCACGCCATGTCCCGCGCATTCGCTTCGAACTTCCAGCAGACCGAGACAAAGGGGGCCGGCTGCCAATTGACGGTGGAAAAGTCATCATCGTCAATAACAGGCCTAAGGACGTAATAGTTGCCAAGTACCTGCGACCAGTCGGCCAGTGTGTCGCTGGCACTGAAGACCGATTCCAGCGCCGGATCCATGTCGCGGGTGATCGAACTCAGCAGCAGTTGCCCGTCATGGATCACGTACACCAGCACATCGCTGGTCTGATCTTCGCGAGCGATTTCCTGTACGACGTGAATCACCCCTTGCGCGTCCGCCTCCACGCTCTTGATGGTGGCTCCCGTGTTTTTAGGCAGCAACCGATAACGATAACCGAGCAATCCGGTGACCGCGTCGACTTGCCAAATCACGAAACCCTGCGGTTCGTAGAAATAGACGTAGCCGCCAGCCACCGCGCCTGGCAGCGCTTCATCAGCGGCGAGTACATCCTTGCTGCGGATGTACAGGAAGCGTTCCTCCTTCGCGTCGTACCAGGCGGTGGTGTGACGGGGCTCACTCGGTTTCTCGAACGGAATCAGATAGTGATGAACCGGCGTATACGGCATCACCAAACGATGCTCCTGAGCCAGTCCCTTGAAATGTTCCTGTAGCGTCTGCCGATCCATGCCCGGTGGCACATCCTGCTCAACGAGGCTCATCTGCCATTTTCCGCGATCAAGCTGGAATAGCTGATTATTGGTGATCCGGATCAGGACGTCATGAAGACCTCGGCCCGTGAACTCCACCTTGACAGTGCCGATCTGCAGGCCCGTCGCCCCGCCCAGAATAACGTCGCTCTCACTGGCCCACGCCGCCTCCAGCACCCATCGGGAAGTAGTAACGCTGGGGGACTCAAGTGTCAGACTCACCCCGGGATTGAGCACCAATGCACATTGCTTGCCCGCGCCCTGGATCCGATAGGCGACTTTCCCGTGCCATGCCGGGGGCAGAACCGGTACCACCAGTGAGCGCTCGACGGCATCGAGCAGCACATCGATCACTGTTGGCCGATAGGCCGGAAAAAGGCGATAAAGGATGTACTCACTCGGAAACGAATAGAAGGAAAACAGGAACAGCCATCCGCCGTCCGCTTTCCTTTTCTCCAGACGCCGGGCCGTGTCGAACCCGCTGTCATGGCGCAGCGTGGCGAAGGGCAGCGCCTTGTACTCGTAGCCGTAACAGGTCTGTGGTGTGCAGGGCAGTACGATGATCTGCCCGGTGGGCGGAGTGAATTTTATCTGGCTAGGCAGATTCAGTTCCCGACGAATATTGATCGCCCGCTCGTAATCGCCGTCAAAGGTCGGCACCCCGAAATGATCGCGCAGCGGGTACAGTTTTGGGCTGTCGAGCACCAGTTTGCCGGCGGCCAGATCCAGCGTCTGGACGATCAGCGATGAGCACGGCACCCACGCGGTCAACGCGCTGTCGAAACGATAGCCTTGACGATGAGCCTTCTCGATTTCATCGAAAAACAACCCGACCTGTTTGGCTTCTTCGGCAATGGCGGCAAAGCCCTGAGCCAGTGCCGCCACCCCCACCGCCAGTCCCGCCAGAATCACGGCGGCCCCGCCCAGAAACGCCCCGGCGGTCGTGGCGCCAGCAGCGTAAGCGCCTACCGACAACACCAGACTGGCCGAGTCAAAAGTCAGTTGCGTCCCGAACTGGGCGCGTTCGACATCGTTTTTTGCAGTCGCCAATTGATAAATGTCGAACCCGACATTGGCCAGTTGCAACAGTCCGCCGGTCGCTTCGCTCACGCTCGGCCCCACAGCCGCTTTGACCACTGGGGCGACAGTACGGGCAATCAGTTTCTCTTCAGCCAGTGCCTGCCGAACCAGACCTATCAAGCCCGCCACATCGACCACGATGCCATGCACCAACTGCGCGTAATTGACATAGGCGTGCAACCGGACAGCCAGGGTCAGAGGTCGGTCAGCCCCTTCCTGCCCCCTCAGCGCATTCATCAGCGCTTGTATGGCGAAGCCGGCGTTCAAGGTATGGACGCTACCAACATCGGTTGGGTCGACCGGATCACCCGGGACGGATGATTTATTGGCCAAGGCTGCAAAACGTTCCGAGAGGTAGTTCTTGATGCGCAAGAGTCGTTGGTCGTCGGTGATAACACGTACCACGTGTTCAGGATTTTCAGGATCGATCAGGCTCATCCGATACGTCCCGTCCGGCCTGATCTCCAGGGTTTCGAACAACGGCACAAGCTGCGGTGCCAGCTGATTCTGCTGCTGGAGGTGGTTCGTCGCTTGCGCGATTTGTTGCCCCCACCAGCGGCTGTCCAGCGCCAGTAGGCTGCTGCCCAGGTGAGCGTTGCTCATCAGTGATTGTCCGCGGGCACTGGCCAGACGCTGCCTGACCGGGCGTTGCGACTGTCCTGGCAACGGGCCGGGTTGCAGCAGTTGCGAGACACGGATTGCACCAGGCAATGCCATTTCCGACACCCGCGCGCCTTCCAGTTCGATCAGATCGAAGGTCGGGCGCGCCACGTCGCCATAAGCGGCGTAATGTCTGGCCATCCCCTGCCGAAGGAAAAACTGCTCCAATGCCAATCTGAATGCGACCGGTTGATCGAACTCGAAAATACCGAAGTTCGGATCGTAAAAGTGATAAGTGCTGCGCTCGCCCTCAATGGTTTTGGCCACCAACATGGCGTGATTATCGGAGTTGAGCATCAGCGTACTGGTGGTTGCTCTGGCTTGCAGAATGTCCACGACTTGATTCACATCCGAACGTGCCAGTGCGCTGCCCACCTCGCTGATCTGCACGCCGCGCAGCGCCTCCAGGCTGTGCAGAAAGGTCGCGGAATCGCTCCCCTCAGGTTCGATAATCCCCAAATAGAATCGCTCGCGAAGGGTGTTGGCCGCAGCCTTCCCCTCCGACAACGCTGCCGCCATCACCAGGGACAGCGGATAACAACGTCCACCCACCGTGTCACCGGCGCCCTGCAGGAGCAAATCCTGCGGTACAAGCTTGATGGTGCCCGCTTCAAAGCCGTCCAGAACAACACCGACGCGCTCGACAACCTGGTCACGGTATTCAAGTTTCGCCACCTGCTGAA
The DNA here is from genome assembly GCF_030687395.1 of Pseudomonas wuhanensis. GTDB lineage: Bacteria > Pseudomonadota > Gammaproteobacteria > Pseudomonadales > Pseudomonadaceae > Aquipseudomonas > Aquipseudomonas wuhanensis. The sequence goes on from NZ_CP117430.1 coordinate 5,903,731, forward strand.
TTCTGGCGACGAGCTTGCCCCACTGGCGCAAGGTCAGCGGTTGTTCCAGTGCATTTTTCTTCAGCCCCAGGGCGGTTTCGGCATGCACCGGCGGATGATCGGCCGGGCTGGCAAGCCCGGCCAGAAACGCCGGGGCCTGCTGTTGGTACAGTGCGTGTTCGATTGTCGCGTAGCGACCCGCCGTCCCCAGTTCGCTGAGGTTATTGGCCAGGTTCTCCAGCTGCGGACGAGCCGCGTCGAAGCTGCGATTATCCAGGGCCGGCGCGCCGCTCAAGGCTGCCAGCAGCAGACGCTGCAACGGGCTCAACTGAGCGACTTCGATCGTGCCCTTGGCGAGTCGGCTCAGGAGCTCATCAATCGACAATTGTTGTGTCTGAGGATCGCTCAATGACGCAGGCGGCAGCGCATTCATGCTTTGGGCGAGGATCGACTGGCGATCATCGAAGCTCAGTGGTACAGCCTTATCGAAGCTCACCGCACCGTTATGGCTACGATTCATCATCCGCGTGAACGGCTCACCCAGCTCATCGGCCAGACGCTGCAACAGGTCGGTGGACAGCACATGGCGCCCCTCGATCACTGGCCAGCCTTCATCAAAGTCGATGGTGCGGTATTTGAGCAGCTGTGCCAGATCGCCCGTGTAACGGGATTTGAATCGGCCCTCTTGCCAACGTTGTTTCTCGTTGTTCAGCCATTGCCCGGTGTCACTTTCGTTCTCTTTCCAGGAATGATCCAGCTCCTCCTCGGTCGCCCGATTGACAGTGGCAATGGCCGGGATGGCGACTTCCGCTTGCCACGCTTCAGCGGTTCGAGGTGTAAAATGCGTCCTTTCATAGTTCGCCATGCCCTCGCGCATGGCCGCAGGCCCCGTCAGATAGATCGTCACCTCGCTCTGGGGGCGGATGCCGTCGCTGTAGTAAGTTGCGGCCGCCTGGACCAGAAAAGATGCGCCCAGTTCTTGTTCCAGCGACAGCTCGTGTAGAGCACCGAAAACCTGCGTCGCGGCCTCTTGCGCAAGACCACTCATGGCCTCGGCATCGGTGAGCGCAACGTTTCGCTCATCGGCCAGGCGGGCCGTGGCATCGACGATTTCATAATTGAGCCTGAAACGCTCGCGCACGGTTTTGAGCATCGCGGCACCAGGGTGGGCCATCAGGAAAGCGTTGCTCAGGCTGCTTTGTTCGGCGACGGCTCGCAGACCATCCGGTTGGACCAGACGTTCCACCGGGGGACGAAAAACGCGGTTCAATTCGGGCTGGCTTTCAGCGAAACGCTCGAGTGCTTCGCGATGCTCCGGCGGGATCTGCTCAAAGTAATTAGTGTACCTACTGCGCAATGCCTGACGGCCGGGCATCCACTTGGGATTGCGGTCGAGCATCAACTGCAGCACGCCCAGACGTGCGTCAGTCTTGAACGCACGGATATCCACCTCGCCCAGTTTTTCCAACAACGGTGGCAGGTTATCAACATCGGCATAACTGCCACCCTCGGCAAACAGGGCCTCGACACGAACAACATCGGAAGCCGCCGCAAGATTGCCGCGCAGACTGATCTCGCGCTCGTAGATATCCTGTAAATGCAGCGGTGTCTCAGCGACGGCAAGATCGCGCAGTGCCAGACCACCCTCGACCAATGCCGAAAGACTGAGTCGGTTACTGTTCTTCAAGGCAATCAGGCGCGCCTCATCCTGGCTGTAGGCTCGAACCAGTAAATCGATTCTGGCGTCATCGGCGCTGCTGCCGTTTTCCACGGCCTTCGTAATGTGCGCGTACATTTGCTGCTTCAGAACAATCGCCCGCTCTTCATAGCGGTCACCCAGTTCAAGCGCATCGGAAGTGGTTTGCCCGCCATTGAGCATGGCATCGGCCTTGGCCGCTTCGACAATGATCCGGTTGGTTTCATAGGCCAGCAACGCGTCGCTGTCGTGCCAGAGATTGAGGTGATAACCCTCTGCGACCATCACCTGCTTCCAAATGTTGATGTAATCGCGCTGAATCTCCCCGACGCCCCCCCCAAGCCAGACAAAATGCAGATTTTTCGGTACCTCGGTGGCGGGCAACTTCAATTGTTCGAGACCGTTGTGCAGGCGAGCCTCGAAACCCTCCACCCTGTTGTAGATTTCCGCCAAATCAGGAGCCCCGGCGGCGCCAGGACTCATAGGTGGTTCCGACTCTGTCGCGCGCCGCCGCCGGATATCTCCCTCCAAGCCCCCCAACGCTTGCTTGAGCAGCCCTAACGGCTCCAACAACCGGGAAGAATCCGGCACATTGAAACAACCAAAGTAATATCGGAACACTGCATCATATTGATCGGTGCCCTTGTGCGATATTAAGGCCTGCTCAAGGTCCTCACGTTTAAACAGATCCACAAAATCGACATAGTCACCCGCAACCGAGAACTTGGACTCACTCATAAACAACACTTCCATTTATCGTATATAAATAGCCGGGATCGACTCTAGACAATGATGACTCCACACGCGCACTCAGACACTCGTGCACTTTCACCTATTTGCAACAAAACAATAAGCGCCCTTCCTCCTGAGCTAACATCGAATTTCAATACACTTAAAACCGAGCAAAACGTTATCTGAGCCCTCTAAAACAAATGAATACCAACAAAACTTGGAACCAAACTAACCCACAACCAAAACACTGCTCAACTCACAAGGAATTCAATTAATTACAAGGCAAATACCACATCCAATGTTACAGACTTACACACACTGATTAGTTGAATGATGACAGCCACATTAGAGCCCCGAGAAAGTCCTTTATAAGCCCAACCTCATAACAGCCGTCTTAAGTCATGAATTGTCATACCCTGAAAACACCCGCATCAAAGTAGAACTTCCTACAATGCAGGATTAAAATTCTTCCTGGACAGACAATCCAATCCCACTCAAATGACCGAACAGGCTTACGCGCACAAATGCCGTAACAATCGGGAAAATAACGGGATCAAGGTGATGAAGGCGGCCCGAACGGGCCGCCAGGGTTCAGCAGAGGGGTTTGCTGCCATACCAGCGCGGTGTGTAAACCCAGTTGCCACCTTCGGCGCGGGGGAACACGCAGGTGGTGGACGAGCCGATCAGCACCATGGTGCGCATGTCCACTTGCTCCGGCGTAAGCGCGCCAAGTGTGGTGACCCGCAGCGTCTGGCCGGGCCGACCGATATCACGACCCAGAACCACCGGAGTTTGCGGCGTACGGTGCTGTGCGACGATCTCCAGAGCACGGCCCAACTGCCACGGTCGCGAACGGGAAATCGGGTTGTAGAAGGCCAGCGCCAGATCGGCTTCGGCGGCCAGGTCCAGACGCTTTTCGATGATCGACCACGGCTTGAGGTTATCCGACAGCGACATCACGCAGAAGTCATGCCCCAGCGGCGCACCGGCCTGAGCGGCCGTCGCCAGCGAAGCGGAAACCCCCGGCAGAATCTCCAGATCGACGCTGTGCCAGGCCGGCTCACTCGACTCGTGCAAGGCTTCCAGCACCGCAGCCGCCATGGCGAACACGCCGGGGTCACCGGACGAGACCACAATCACCGACCGCCCTTCGGCCGCCAGTTCGAAGGCGTGACGGGCACGCTGCATCTCCTCGCGGTTGTCGGTGCAATGCAGCACTTGATCCGCTCGAAACGGCCCGGCCATGCGCACATAGGTTTCATAACCGAGCACATCGGTGGCTCTGGCCAGTTCAGCCTTCACCGCAGGCACCATCAATTCGGCAGCCCCCGGACCCAGGCCGATCACCGCCAGCCGACCGCGAGGGCGGCCGATCTGCGCGACATCCAGAGGTTGTTCGGCGATCGCCAATGCCAGGTTCGCGTCGATCGGGATAATCGTCGCGCCGGGAACAGCTCCGCGAGCCAACTCGCTGGCATCGCCGGCAGCCGATGCAAAACGCAGCGGCACACCCAACTCAAGCGCCGCTTCGCGCAACGCCGGGCTAGCCATCTGCGTGGCTGGCGCCAGCAAGCACGCCAGCGATTGAACGGCGACTTGGGCCTGACGCAGCGCCGCGCGAGTCGCCTGGGGCAAATCCGCCACACTGGCGCTGACCGCCAACAACACACTGCGCGGGTAGATCAACAATTCATTGGCGGCCGGCGTCCGTTCGGCACTGCCAACATGGATCGACAAATGAGCCTGAGGATCCTGCGGCAATTGTGCTTGCGCCAACCAGGGCGCAGCCCCTTCGATGCGCACGTGTTCGCCGGCCAGCAAGTCCGAGACGAAGCGCTTGCCCAGCTCCAGATCGCCCAAGGCATAGCCGCTGGGAGGATTGAGCAGGCAAGTGCCGAAACGTAACTCACCGCTGGTGGTAATCGCCGCCGCGACCTGCAACCTGGCAGCGATCGCGCGCGCCATGACATTCACCCCACCGAGCCCGCCAAGCAGTGGCACCACCGCGCTGCCGTCTTCGGCCACGGCCAGCACCGGTGGCTCAGCGCCCTTTTCCAGCAGCAACGGCGCCAGGGTGCGGATCACAATCCCGGCGGCGCACAGCGCGATGATCGGCGTGTCCTGTTGATAAAGTTCACGCAGGGTTGCGCCGAACTCGTGATAAACACGGTCCGCGCCTTCGACCCGTTCGGCCAATCCATGGATCAGTGCGCCCGGATACACCTGCTGAATCCTGCGTGCGGTCGCGAGGCTGCCATTGCCGAGAATGACAATCGCCGGAGCGGAATGGACCATCAGCCTTGCCACCTTTCACCGGGAACGATAATCAGCGAGAAATACGGCGAGGACATCGGCTCGACCTGATCCAGCGGCACGATTTTCTGATTGGCCATGGTCGCGCGCTCCACGTACAGCGCACGCTGCGCCAGACCGAGTTCTTCGAGTACCTGACGGACCTTGGGAAAGTTGCGCCCCAGTTTCATGATCACCGCCGCATCGGCATCGGCCAGTCGCCGCTTGAGGTCTTCGTGGGGCAGCACTCCCGACAACACCGACAGGCTCTGATTGCGATACACCAACGGCGCGCCCAGTACGGAGGCGCCACCGAGCATCGAGCAGACACCCGGCACCACTTCGGCTTCATAGCGCTCGGCCAGACGATCGTGCAGGTACATGTAGGAGCCGTAGAAGAACGGATCGCCTTCGCAGATCACCGCCACGTCACGGCCAGCGTCCAGATGCGCGGCGAGTTGTTCGCCGGCCGCATCGTAGAAATCGCTGATCACTTGTTCGTACGACAGCGGCGCCGGCAGCGCTTCGGTGGTCACCGGGTAAACCAGCGGCAGCAGGGTTTGTGCATCCTGCAGATGCGCTTCGATGATGCCGAATGCATTGCCCTTCTTGCCCTTGGCGACGAAGTACGCCACCACCGGCGATTCGCGCAGCAGGCGCAAGGCTTTGACGGTAATCAGTTCCGGATCACCGGGGCCGACGCCCAGGCCAATCAAACGTCCAGGTTGCTGCATCATTCGATCTCCGTGGCGAGGGCGTTGACGGCGGCGGCGGCCATGGCGCTACCGCCGAGCCGGCCTTGCATGATGACGAAAGGCACGCCACGGCTGTCCGCCGCGAGCATCGCCTTGGATTCGGCGGCGCCGACGAAGCCCACCGGGAAGCCGAGGATCAGCGCCGGTTTCGGCGCGCCGGCGTCGAGCATTTCCAGCAGGTAAAACAGCGCGGTTGGCGCATTGCCGATCACCACCACGCTGCCTTCCAGGTGCGGGCGCCACAGTTCCAGCGCGGCGGCGGAGCGGGTGTTGCCCAACTCACGGGCGAGTTCCGGAACGCTGTCGTCGCGCAGGGTGCAGATCACTGGGTTATTGGCGGGCAAACGCGCACGGGTCACGCCTTCGCTGACCATCCGCGCGTCGCACAGAATCGGCGCACCAGCAGCCAGTGCATCGCGCCCGGCTTTGCCGGCGCCTTCGGAAAATTGCAGCCCGTCGATGGCCTCGACCATGCCGCAGGCGTGGATCACCCGAACGGCGAGTTTCTCCAGATCGGCCGGAATGCGCGCAAGGTTAGCCTCGGCACGAATGATCGCGAAGGAGTTGCGATAGATCTCCTGACCGTCGCGGATGTAATCAAGCATCAAGGGGGCTCCGTGAGCGGGCGTCGAGCAAGGCTGCGACCGCTTCAATAGTAAGATTGCGTGCATGCAGCGCGCCGAAACCCGGCTGCGCTGCGTCGCGAAAATAGAGGTCGTAGTGGCCGGGCGAGACTGCCAGCAACGTCGCTGGCGTGATGTGCGCCGCCGCGCAGGAACGCGCGCAGCCAGACAGATGCACATCAAAGACTTGGCCGTGACGTTGCAGCAACGCCGCCAGTTGCAGCGCATCGCCTTTGGTGTCGGACAGGCCTTTGCCACATCCGGCAGCACCGGTGCAGGCAATCACATGCGCCAAGGCATCGTCTGCCGAACAGCACAGGCCCAAATTTTCCAGGCTGTGGATAACTTCAGCGGTATCGCGTTCGTGGATATCGGGCAACAGCAGGTTTTGCCAAGGCGTGAAGCGCAGACTGCCATCGCCCCGTTCACGGGCCAGTTGTGCCGCGCCCCGAAGCATGGCGGGATCGAGTCGGCCCAGAGGTGGCGTCGCGCCGACATAGACACGGCCGGCTTCACGCTGCGGATGAGCGCCTATGTGTAGAACGTTCGAGTTCGTAACGCGCGCCCCCCTCACGATGGACAGTAGCGGCACACGTTCGGCCACTTGAGCGACAAACCCGGCCACCGGGTATTCGGCCAGCAGATGACGCATGCGCGTCTGGTCGGGACGCGCCAGATCGAGGAACAACTCAAGCACCGCGATCACCAGCGCATGGCCGTCCTCCAGTCGCACCGCGCCCGACGGAGTCTGCGTCGGGCAACCCGCCAGACCGAAGGCCAGCACGCACTCGCCCTCTTGCTTAACGGCGCTCAGCCACAGGTCGTGAGGATGTTCGAGCATCGCCAAGCCTTCGCCGCCATCGAGCTGCACGGCGAATTTGGCGCTCAATTGGTGAAAACGCTCATGGCTTTGCAGGCTGGTAAGGATCTGTTCGGCCAGCGGACGCGTATCGAGCAACATCTGCCGGTCGATCCCGGCGCTCGGGCTGAGCATCAAGTTGCGCACATCGTCGCCCGCCGCGGTACGCGGGCCCAACCCTGCGGTGAGCAGGCTGCCGATCAAGGCCGTCTGCTCGCTGCCAATCCCGCGAATCTGCAGGTTGGCGCGGTTGGTTGCCTCGATCACGCCGCCGGCAAACCGTTCGGCCGCGCTGGCCACCGCTTCAGCCTGAACAGCGCTGATCGAACCGCCGTTCAACTTGATCCGGCAGATGCCGCCATCCAGCGCCGGGACAATACGCAGCAACCCCGGGCAAGCCGAGGGGCGTAGGGCAGAGGACATCGGGCGTTCGTTCAAAGGGGCGACCGGCTGTGTGGGAAAGGGGCTTCGCGGGCGAAGGCGCGGTATTATGCCTGCTTTGTCCGACGGCATGAAAAGCCTGCCCGTCGGAACACCCCGTTTGAGGCATTTTTTGAGGACTGCAGATGTCGCCCTGGCTGACAGTAGTAGGTATCGGTGAAGACGGCTTCAAGGGCTTGGGCAAGAACGCCCGTCGTGCCCTGCTGGGCGCTTCGCGGATCTTCGGCGGCCAACGGCAACTGGATTTGTTGCCCGTGTGCATTCGCGGCGAGCGCCAGCTCTGGCCCAGTCCGTTTACCCTTGAGCCGTTATTGGCACTGCGTGGCGAGCCGGTGTGTGTGCTGGCCAGCGGCGATCCGATGTTCTTCGGCGTCGGTGCCAGCCTGGCGCGGCAACTGCCGGGTACAGAAATGTTGGTCCTGCCCGCCCCATCCTCCGTTTCACTGGCGGCCGCTCGCCTGGGCTGGCCGTTGCAGGATGCAGTGACGCTGTCGGTGGTCGCCCGCCCCGTCGCCGCGCTCAACGCTCATTTGTTCAGTGGTGTGCGTCTGCTGGTATTGAGCAACGATGGCCAGAGTCCGGCGGCTATCGCGGCGCTGCTGCGTGAGCGTGGTTTCGGGCCGAGTCACCTCACCGTACTGGAACATCTGGGCGGCGAAGCCGAACGACGCATCGAGGGCGTGGCCAACGACTGGAATGACCCGGCGATCGCCGATCTGAACCTGATCGCCATTGAATGCATCGCTGAACCGAACACACCGCGCCTGTCGCGCCTGGCCGGCCTGCCAGATTCCGCCTTCCAGCATGACGGCCAACTGACCAAGCGCGACGTGCGCGCCATCACCCTTGCGCGCCTTGCCCCGACACCCGGCGAACTGCTGTGGGACGTCGGCGCCGGCAGCGGTTCGATCGGCATCGAATGGATGCGCGCTCACCCGAGTTGTCGGGCGCTGGCCATCGAAGCGGATGAGGGACGGCAGTCGTTGATCGAACACAACCGCGATGCCCTGGGCGTTCCCGGCCTGCAACTGATTCGCGGCAGTGCGCCGCAAGCCCTGAACGGGCTCGAACGCCCGGACGCGATTTTCATCGGCGGTGGCGTCACTCGTGAGGGCGTGCTCGATACCTGCTGGGCGCAACTCAAACCCGGCGGCCGGTTGATTGCCAACGCCGTCACCCTGCAAAGTGAAGTGACCCTGATGGCCTGGCGCGAACAGCATGGCGGTGAGTTGACCCGCATTCACGTCGCTCAGGCGCAACCACTCGGCGAGTTCGATACCTGGCGTCAGGCGCTGCCGATCACCTTGCTGGACGTGACGAAACCCCTCGATGCGTGACGAAACAGCCGAACAACCCGCCCCGCTGCGCAGCGGCCTGACCACTGGCAGCTGCGCCACCGCCACCAGCCTTGCTGCGGCACGCCTGCTGCTCAGTGGCGTCGAAGCGGACGCCGTCGAGATCACTCTGCCCAAAGGCAAACGGGTGCAGATGCGCCTGGAATTCTGTCGGCTGATGAACGACGGCGCCGAAGCCGGAACCATCAAGGACGCCGGCGACGACCCGGACGTGACCCACGGCGCCCTGCTCTTTTCCCAGGTGCGCCTGCACCGCGAACCGGGCATCCGCTTCAGTGCCGGCCGTGGCGTCGGCACCGTCACCCGGCCCGGGCTGGTGCTGAACGTCGGCGAACCGGCGATCAACCCCGTGCCGCGCAAGATGATCACCGATCACTTGACGTTGCTGGCCGAGGAGCTGGATTACCCGGGCGGCTTCGAGGTCACGGTGAACGTCGAGGACGGCGAAGCCCTGGCGCTGAAAACCATGAACCCGCGACTGGGCATTCTCGGCGGTTTGTCGATCCTCGGCACCAGCGGCATCGTCCGGCCATTCTCCTGCGCCGCCTACATCGCCTCGATCCACCAGGGCATCGACGTCGCCAAAACCAATGGCTACCTGCACATCGCCGCGTGCACTGGCAACGCCAGCGAAGACACCATGCGCCGGGTTTACGACTTGCCGGAAATCGCCCTGATCGAAATGGGCGACTTCGTCGGCGCGGTGCTCAAGCACCTGCGCAAAGTGCCTGTGGATAAACTCAGCCTGTGCGGCGGCTTCGGCAAGATCAGCAAACTGGCGGCCGGGCACATGGATTTGCACAGTCGGCATTCAAGTATCGACCTGCCGCAACTGGCTGAATGGGCCGCAGCAGTCGGTGCCGATGCGGCGTTGCAACAGGCGATCCGCGAAGCCAATACCAGTCAGCAAGCGTTGGCGATGGCCAGCGCGGCCGGGATCGCCCTTGGCGATGCGGTGTGCCAGCACGCCCTCGACTTTGCCCGCAGCGTGGTGCCGAAGCAGGTTCAGGTCGAAGTGTTCGCCATCGATCGCCAGGGCGGGATTGTCGGCCATGCGGGAGTTTTTCAATGAAGCGCGTGTTGTTGCTCGGCGGTGTCACTGAAGCATTGGCCATCGCCCGAACCCTGGGGCCGGAGCACATCTACAGCCTGGCTGGCGTCGGTCGTGTGCCGACGGATCTGAACTGTCAGGTCCGCGTTGGCGGCTATGGCGGCGCCGAAGGTCTGGCGCAGTTCATCCGCGATGAAGGCATTGACCTGCTGCTGGATGCGACCCACCCCTACGCGGCCCGCATCAGCCACAACGCCACCACCGCCGCGAAGTTGAGCGGCATTGCCTGCTGGGCCCTGCGCCGTCCGGCCTGGCAGCCACAAGCCGCAGATGACTGGCGCGAAGTCAGCGACTGGGCTGAGCTGATCGAAGCGCTGAAACCCTTTCGCCGACCGCTGTTCACCCTCGGTCGCGAGCCATTGCAGCACCTGCACGAAATCCCGCCGGAGCAATTCTGGACGTTGCGTGCACTGGACGTTTATCCGGGCAACGCGCGCTGCGAAGTGATCGGTGCCCGTGGGCCATTTCTGATCGAGGATGAACGCGCGTTGTTCGAGCGGCGGCAGATCGACGTGCTGATCAGCAAGAACAGCGGCAGCACCGCCACCGAGCCGAAGCTGGAAGTGGCGCGGGAACGTGGAGTGCCGGTGCTGGTGTTGAAGCGGCCGGTATTGCCGGGGGTTGAGCGGGAGTTTTGGGCGGTGGATGACGTCTTGGCGGCTTTGTCAGTGTCAGACATTTCCTGAACCTGCACGACCTTGCGACTTTGCCGACAACTTTTCAGGAGAGGGCCGACTGTGCCCGGCAAGCGCTTCAACTCTATATTCGATTCCCCCTGATCCTAGCTAGCAACACCACCCAGGCTACCCATGGGTAAGGCCTCCCATTGGGCCGAGAAAAGTGTGGCTTGCCAACTTGTATCCCAAGGAATACGATCCGATATGATCGACTTCGAACGATCTCGTGCGTTTGCCGATTGGCTCGACTCACTGAGAGACATCATCGGTAAAGCTCGCATTATTGCCAGGCTCCGAGCTGCCGAACACGGTAATTTCGGTGATTGCGAACCCGTAGGCGAGGCTGTTTATGAAATGCGTGTTCATTACGGCCCCGGCTACAGGATGTATTTCACTCGTCGAGGGGCAGTGGTCTATCTGCTGTTGGTGGGCGGTGACAAGTCGACTCAAAAACGAGATATCAAACGCGCTCTTCAAATGGCGCAAAACATCGGTAATGAGGAGTAAGTCATGGCCGAACAATTCACCCGATTCGACGCCGCCGAGTTTCTCAAAACACCAGAAGAAATGGCCGCTTATCTGGATGCCTGCTTTGAAGAAGATGCAGGTGACGGCGTTCTCATACGTGCCGCACTCAACGACATAGCTCGTGCAAAAGGCATGACACAGATTGCCCGTGATGCCGGGCTGGGTCGCGAAAGTCTCTACAAAGCATTGGGCAGCACTGGCAACCCGGAATTCGCGACTATCATGAAAGTGATGAAAGCATTAGGCCTGCGGCTGCATGCCAGCGCTCTCTGATTGCACTGCGACACCACACCGCACGCGGCCTTTTTACTTATCGCCCCTGATCAGGCTAAATAGCCGCGCCTGATCGCCCACTCAAACGGATCTGCCCCATGTCCCGACAACGGCTCGCATTTGCCTGGATCGCCTGCTTTGCAGTGCTGTTCAACATGCTCGCCATGCCGATGTCCGGAGCGATGGCGCAGACGGCGAAATCGCCGGCCGAGCAATTGCTGTGGGGCAGTTTCTGCTCCTCCAACGGCACGAAGCTGGTGGCGATTTCCCTGGGCGATATCGAGCAGAAAGTCCCGCAGAGCGACGATCATTCCAACATGCAGCATTGCTGGTGCTGCTCGGGCTCTGCGCCATTGGTGGCGTTGCCGGGGCATGCGCCGCAGTTGTATTTTGCGCGTTTCGAGGCCAATCGAAGCCTGCCGCCTGCCACGCTCGACACCCCTACACCGCGCCAGCAATGGCCGAGTCTCAACCCCCGCGCATCCCCTCTGGTGTGATTCTTTCTCGCAATTGACCTGCGTTTTGAATCGTTCTGGAGAACTGCCATGTTGAACAAACTCATCGTCCTGGCTGTGTTGCTGCTGCCTGCCTGTTTTGCCAATGCCCACGAATACAAGGTTGGCGAGCTTGAGATCGCCCATCCGTGGTCGCAAGAGTTGCCGCCCAACGCGCCCACCGTCGCGGCGTATTTCGTGATTCACAACAAGGGCAAAACCGCTGACCGGTTGCTCAGCGTCGGCTCGCCGATATCCGGCAAGGCCGAGTTGCACGAACATGTGATGCAAAACGATCTGATGAAAATGCAGCCAGTGCCCAGCGTCGAGATTCCGGCTGGCGGTGAAGCCACCTTCGCGCCGATGGCGTACCACGTGATGCTGCTGGAGCTCAAAGACCGCAGCCTGTTGAGCGACGGCAAGCGCTTCCCGCTGACGATGCACTTCGAGAAGTCCGGTGATGTAACGGTCGAGGTCTCGGTGCAGAAAAAGGCGCCGGACAGCATGCAAGCGCACATGCACGCCCAGTAATCGCCCCCGTTGAAAACGCCTATGCACCCGCATAGCGCCAGGTCATCCGTGCGCCGCCGTCAGCCAATGAGCCTGACCCGCGGCAGCTGGATCAGCCTGTTCGCCATGCTGATGATCTTTATCGGCCCGCTGATTTCTCAGTCGATGCCGATGGATCAACGCGCCTCAATGTCCATGAGCATGAGCATGAGCATGTCGACGGACATGTCCATGGACATGTCGGCCATGGAGCATGGCGCGCAACCCGCCGCCGAGCACTGCCCGCCAAAAGCCGACCATCACGCACTCTGGGAAAAATGCGGCTATTGCAGCCTGCTATTCAATTGCCCGGCGCTCACTGGTGGTCAGTCCTTCGTCGCCTTCGAAAGCCCCCAGACAACCACCTTCACCACCCCCGCCACCCGCTTGGGCCACGCCAGGCAAACCGTCTTCCCCGGCGCCCGCACCCGCGCACCGCCCATCATCGCGTAAACACCCACCTCCGACTTCACACGGCCCGAAGACACCCAAGCAACCTGTGGGAGCGAGCTCCCTCGCCACAAAAAGCTGGTTCCCACAAGGATTGTGTCGGCTGCCGGCCGTGTCGTTTACGACTGTTCGATGGAAATTGTCATGTCCAGGTTTTCTGCTGACACACGTTTGGGCGCTGCCCAGACTTCTTTTGCCCTGAATCAATCCTTCATTCGTTTCAGGCAGGCCACCGCCGCCCTTTGCGGCTTGCTGTTGACACCGCTGGTGCTGGCCGATGAACACACCGGCCACAGCGAAGAACTGAGCCCGACGGTGATCACCGCCATCGCGCCGAGCTCGCCGCTGACTGTCGTCACCAACCCCAAGGACCCGCGCCAACCGGTTCCGGCCAGCGACGGTGGCGATTATCTGAAAACCATCCCCGGCTTCGCCCTGGTGCGCAACGGCGGCACCAATGGCGATCCGGTGCTGCGCGGCATGTTCGGCTCGCGCCTGAATATCCTCACCAACGGCAGCATGATGCTCGGCGCCTGCCCCGGCCGGATGGACGCCCCGACCTCCTACATCTCACCGGAAACCTACGACAAACTCACCGTCATCAAAGGCCCGCAAACCGTGCTCTGGGGTCCCGGCGCATCGGCCGGCACCGTCCTGTTCGACCGTGAGCCGGAAAGCTTCGGCGAACTCGGCACTCGGGTGAATGCCAGCGTATTGGCCGGTTCCAACGGGCGCTTCGACAAAGTGGTGGACGCCGCTGCTGGCGGACCGCTGGGTTACGTGCGCGTGATCGGCAACACTGCGCATTCCGATGACTACAAGGACGGCAACAACGACACCGTGCCCTCGCGCTACGACAAGTGGAACGGTGACGTCGCGGTCGGCTGGACCCCGAACGCCGACACCCTGCTGGAACTGACCGCCGGCAAGGGCGACGGCGAAGCCCGTTACGCCGGGCGCGGCATGGACGGTTCGCAGTTCTTGCGCGAAAGCCTGGGCCTGCGCTTCGAGCAGTCGAACATCGGTGAGGTGCTGGATAAGGTCGAGGCGCAGGTCTACTACAACTACGCCGACCATGTGATGGACAACTACACCCTGCGCACGCCCTCCGGCACCGGAATGATGGCCGGTCCCATGGCCTCCAATGTCGATCGCCGAACCCTCGGCGCGCGGATCAAAGCCACCTGGCGCTGGGCCGATGCGCAACTGATCAGTGGCCTGGACGCGCAAACCAACGAACACCGCCAGCGCAGCGCCATGGGCGTCGACGCCTACAAGGATGTGCCGCGCAACAAGGACGCCGACTTCCACAACTACGGCGTGTTCAGCGAACTGACCTGGTACGCCGCCGACCGTGATCGGCTGATCACCGGTGCGAGACTGGATCGTGCGTCGGCCAAGGATTATCGGCAGACCATCGGCTCCGGGATGATGGCCCGCCCGAACCCGACGGCCGACGACACCCGCGCCGACACCCTGCCCAGCGGTTTCGTCCGTTACGAGCATGACCTGGCCGACAGCCCCACCACGCTGTATGCGGGCCTCGGTCACTCCCAACGTTTCCCGGATTACTGGGAGCTGTTTTCGCCCAAGTCCGGCCCCGCTGGTTCGGTGAATGCCTTCGACTCGATCAAACCGGAGAAAACCACCCAGCTCGACTTTGGTCTGCAATACAAGACCGAAGACCTCGAAGCCTGGGCCTCGGGTTACGTCGGCCAGGTGCGCGATTACATCCTGTTCAACTACACGCCGGGAATGATGGGCATGACCTCGCAAGTCGAGAACATCGACGCGCGAATCATGGGCGGCGAACTCGGCGCGGCCTACAAGCTGACGGCCCACTGGAAAGCCGATGCGACCCTGGCCTATGCCTGGGGCAAGAACAGCAGTGACGGCAGCGCCTTGCCGCAGATGCCACCGCTGGATGCGCGCTTCGGCCTGACCTACAGCGAAGACAACTGGAGCGCCGGCGCCTTGTGGCGGGTGGTCGCGGCGCAAAACCGCATCGACCAGAACAAGGGCAATGTGGTCGGCAAAGACTTCGACACGAGCTCTGGGTTCGGCGTGTTCTCGCTCAACGGTGCGTACCGGATCAACAAGAACTGGAAGGTCAGCAGCGGCGTCGACAACTTGTTTGGCAAGGCCTACGCCGAACACCTGAACCTGGCGGGCAACGCCGGTTTCGGCTTCCCGGCCAATGATCCGCAGGCCATCAACGAACCGGGGCGCATGCTCTGGACCAAGGTGGACATGAGTTTCTAAGAGCATCGCGGGCAAGCCCGCTCCCACAGGTTCAACACCGTCCATGTGGGAGCGGGCTTGCCCGCGATCGGTTGCGCAGCAACCGCACTAAACAACAAAGAACAACGCCTAGCGGAGCACACGAATGAAACAGCCCAAACCGAATTTCTACAACCTGGCCTGGCGCTGGCATTTCTATGCCGGCCTGTTCGTCGCGCCATTCATGGTGATGCTGGCCCTGACCGGAATCGTCTACCTGTTCAAACCGCAACTCGATCCGTTGATGTACGGCAGCCTGCTGAACGTCCCCGCTGCTCATCACAAAGTCTCCGCCGACGACCTGCTCAAACGGGTGAAAGAAGCATATCCACAAGGTCAGATCAAACAGTACCTGCCGCCAGTCAACGCCGAACGCAGTGCGCAATTTGTGGTGATCAATGAAGGTCATGAACTGAACGTGTTCATCGATCCGTACCACGGCGACATCCTTGGCGAGCAAGACGCGAAGAAAAATCTGCAAGCAGTCGCGCGCTCGATTCACGGCGAATTGATGATCGGCACCGTCGGTGATCGACTGGTAGAACTGGCCGCCGGATGGGGCGTCGTGCTGGTGGTCTCCGGGGTATTTTTATGGTGGCCGCGCGGCCAGTCCGCCGGGATTCTCTGGCCACGCCTGAACAGTCGCGGCCGAGTGCTCTGGCGTGACCTGCACGCGGTGACCGGGTTCTGGGGCGCGGCATTGCTGCTGGTGATGCTGCTCAGCGGCATGACCTGGACCGGATTCTGGGGCAAGCAATACGCCGACCTCTGGAACCGCTTCCCGGTCGCCATGTGGAATGACGTGCCCAAGTCCGACGTCGAGGCCCGCAGCCTCAACAGCGCAACCCGCCAGACCGTGCCGTGGGCCATGGAAAACACGCCGATGCCGATGTCTGGCGACCATGCCGAACACATGGCTCACACCAGCACGCAAACCGGCCCGGCAGCGCCGACCATCAGCCTGCAAGACGTGCAGAACATCGCCGTGCAGCGCAAGGTCGAGCCCGGCTACAGCATCACTTTCCCGACCACATCCGCCGGCGTGTTCACCATCGCGGTGTTCGCCGACGACCCGCGCAACGACGCCACCCTGCATGTCGACCAGTACACCGGCGACGTTCTCGCCGACGTGCGCTGGCAGCATTACAGCAACGTCGCCCGGGCCACGGAAGTCGGCGTGATGCTGCACGAAGGCAAGATGTTCGGCCCGATCAATCAGATCATCGCGCTGCTGATCTGCCTGATGATTCTGCTCAGTGCAGTGAGTGGTGTGGTGATCTGGTGGAAGCGTCGGCCACAGGGCAAAGTCGGGGTGCCGCCGTTGCGCCACGACCTGCCGAAATGGAAAACCGCGATGGTCATCATGTTCGCCCTGGCGGTGATGTTTCCGTTAGTGGGGGCTTCGCTGGTGGTCGTGTGGCTATTGGATTGGGGTCTGCTGTCGCGCCGGGGCCGGCAAACTGAATCCACCTCACCTTCATCATGAAACAGGCGAGATACGCGTACGCGTAAAGCCAATACAATGCGAACCGCGATCTTTCTTCGTCACCGCCGATTGATCGTTCCCACGCGCAGCAAAGGAATGCAGCCCGGGACGCTCCGCGTCCCAAAAGCGGACGCAGAGCGTCCATTGAGGCGTTCCCACGCAGAGCGTGGGAACGATCATTACGATCAACTGGAATGAAATGACCTCGCTGAACCTCACCAACCTCGCCTGGACACCCCTGGGCCATGGCCACTGCCATCACCAGTTCCAGCTGCGTGACGCGTCCTTGCACGTGGCCGCCGGTGAGTTCGTCGGGTTGATCGGCCCCAACGGCAGCGGCAAAACCAGCCTGTTGCGTTGCGCCTATCGCTTCAGCAAACCGGAAAGCGGCGAAGTAAAACTCGACCACCACAACGTCTGGAAACAATCCTCACGCTGGTGCGCGCAACGCATCGCCGTGGTGTTGCAGGAATTCCCCGATGCCTTCGGCCTGACCGTCGAGGAAGTGGTCGCCATGGGCCGCACGCCGCACAAAGGCCTGTTCGACGGCGACACCGTGCACGACCGCCACCTCGCGACCCACGCCCTGGAATCGGTCGGCCTCAAAGGTTTCGAAGACCACGCTTTCGCCACCCTTTCCGGCGGTGAAAAGCAGCGTGTGATCCTCGCCCGCGCCCTGGCCCAGCAACCGCAATTGCTGATCCTCGATGAGCCGACCAACCACCTCGACCCGCGCTATCAACTGGAACTGCTGCAACTGGTCAAACGCCTGCAGATCGGCACGCTGGCGAGTATTCACGACCTCAATCTGGCGGCGGCCTTCTGCGATCGGCTGTACGTGATTCATCACGGCCGTATCGTCGCCAGCGGCTCCCCCAAAGAAGTCCTGACCACACACCTTTTGCACAACGTGTTCGGCGTCGACGCCCTGATCGATGACCATCCCTTGCACGGCTACCCACGAATCACCTGGATAACCCAACCATGACTTTGCGTTCCCTGCTTTGCGTCGCGTTGTTGCTGGGCAGTGCCCAGGCCTTCGCCGAGGCCACGAAATACCCGCTGACTGTCCAGAGTTGCAACCGCGCAGTGACCTTCAAGCAAGCGCCGAAACACGCGGTCAGCCACGACATCAACATGACCCAAATGATGCTCGCCCTCGGTCTCAAACCCAGGATGGCCGGCTACAGCGGCGTGACCGGATGGAGGTCGGTGACGCCCCAGATGCAGACCATCCTCGACGGCTTGCCGGAACTGGCGGCCAAGTACCCATCGGTGGAAACCCTACTCAACGCCAACGTCGATTTCTTCTTCGCCGGTTGGGACTACGGCATGCGCGTGGGCGGTGACCTCACGCCGCAAACCCTGCAACCGCTGGGCATCAATGTCTACGAACTCACCGAGTCCTGCGCGTTCGTGATGAAGCGCCCACCCGCGAGCCTGGAAGACACCTACAACGACCTGCGCAACCTCGGCAAAATCTTCGACGTGCAAGACCGCGCCAACGCCGTGATCGCCCAGATGCAGGCGCAAGTCGCCGAGGTGCGCCAGGATCTGCCAGCGGACAAGCCTCGGGTATTTCTCTACGACAGCGGTGAAGACCGGGCCATGACCTCCGGGCGCCTGGGCATGCCGCAAGCGCTGATCGACGCGGCCGGCGGGCGCAACATCCTCGATGACGTCGAGGCGAGCTGGACCCGGGTCAATTGGGAAAACGTGGTCGAGCGCAATCCGCAGGTGATCGTGATCGTCGATTACGGCGAAGTCACCGCTGAACAGAAGGAGCAGTTTTTGCTGAACAACCAGGCCCTGCAATCGGTGGACGCGATCAAAAACCAGCGCTTCATCGTCATTCCGTACGTGCAGGCTACGCCGGGAATCGACAACGTGTTGGCGGTCGAAACCCTGGCCAAGGGTTTCCACGGCGAATGATCGACCGTCGCTATGCCTTGTTGCTGATCGGCCTCGGCGTGCTGTTGCTGATGTCGTGTGTGGTGTCGCTGGGTTTTGGCCCGGCGCGGGTGCCGGTGGACGTGGTGTGGCGGATTCTGCTGCACAAGGCGTTCGGTGTTGGCGAGCAGAACTGGACGGCCGGACAGGAACACATCGTCTGGCTGATCCGCGTGCCGCGCATGTTGCTCGGCGCGCTGGTGGGCGCCGGCCTGGCGCTGATCGGTGCGGTGCTGCAAGCGGTGACGCGCAATCCATTGGCCGATCCGCACTTGTTAGGCGTGACCTCCGGCGCGACCCTCGGCGCGGTGATCGTGGTGTTGCATGTCGGTGAAATCGTCGGCCTGCTGACCTTGCCCATCGCGGCGTTTATCGGCGCGCTGCTGAGCATGCTGGTCGTGCTGATGATCGCCAACCGTCATGGGCGGCTGGACAGTGATCGGCTGCTGCTGTGCGGTGTCGCGGTGTCATTCGTGATGATGGCAATCGCCAACCTGCTGCTGTTTCTGGGCGACCATCGCGCCAGTTCGGCGGTGATGTTCTGGATGCTCGGTGGCCTCGGGTTGGCGCGCTGGGAATTGCTCGCGGTGCCGGCGGCGAGTGTGTTGCTTGGGTTGGTGTTGTTGCTGGGGATGGCTCGGCCGTTGAATGCGTTGATGGCCGGCGAACAGACCGCTGTGACCCTCGGGCTCAATGCCCGCACCGTGCGCTTGCGGGTGTTTTTGATTGCCTCATTGATGACCGGGGTGCTGGTGTCGATCAGCGGTTCGATTGGTTTTGTCGGGTTGATGGTGCCGCACATTGCCCGGCGATTGGTAGGTGCCGAGCATCGGCGGTTGCTGCCGGTGTGCGTGTTGTTGGGCAGCCTGTTCCTCGTCTGGGTCGACGTGGCCGCGCGCACCCTGATCGCCCCGGAAGACTTGCCCATTGGCGTCGCCACCGCCGCGATTGGCGGCCTGTTCTTCATCGGCCTGATGCGCCGCCGCTAATTTCCAAAAGAACCACTGCACCTGTGGGAGCTGGCTTGCCTGCGATGACGGCGGCACATTCAACATCACCGTGACTGACCCTCCGCTATCGCGGGCAAGCCCGCTCCCACAGGATTTGTGTCGTACACAAATTTGGGGATTGATCGTTCCCACGCTCCCGCGTGGGAATGCCGCCAGGGACGCTCCGCGTTCCGCTTTTGAATGTTTAACGGATGTGTCAAAACACGGAACTTTCCCACGCCTTTTTCAGGTTGTTCGTCGGACGCGAGCCCTCTAGTCTTGGGCTGTCGCTGAACACTCAGCGATCGGGTGTGAGAGCCCGGAAGAGGTTTTAATCCATCGCCAGTACCACCATAATCGCCGACAGCTTATCCGCTGCCTGCAATGCTCTATGGCGGCTGTGTGCGGGCGGACTTCGGTCCGGCCGGGTTTGATCCTCTACCGGTTTCTCACTCCGCACATAGCTGCCACCACTCCGTCGCGTGAGAAACGACGAGTGATGGCTTCAACTGATTAGAGGATATTTCAATGAATAAGAAACTCGTACCAGACCCACCCTTCAATACCACCACCCCCAACGCCGAAGCCTCGCGCACTGAAGAATTACTCAAAGACCGCGAAGCCATAAAACGCGCCCTCGACTACTACCTCGATCCCCCGGCGCAATACACCGAAAAACCCCGCCGCCCCAGCACCATGTTCATGGTCGCCCCGAATATGGATACCGAAAGCCTGCTGGCCCACGCCTACGAATCGTTAGCCACAGCGAGCGTCCTGACCAGCGATTTCGCCAACGACCTGACCGGCCCGCAGCGCTACACGGCGCTGGCGATTCAACAGAGCATCATGCTGGCGGAACTGGCGGTGAACCGGGCGCTGGATAACGTCGACCCGGCGTAGACCGCGTTATCGTTCATCGCGAGCAGGCTCGCTCCCACAGGATTTGTGTCGTACACAGATTTTGTATATGACCGCTCCTCCTGTGGGAGCTGGCTTGCCTGCGATGGCGGCGGCACATTCAACATCACCGTGACTGACCCACCGCCATCGCGGGCAAGCCCGCTCCCACAGGATTTGTGTCCTACACAGATTTTGTATATGACCGCTCCCCCTGTGGGAGCGAGGCTTGCCCGCGATGACGGCAGCATATCCAATATCCTTGTGACTGGCACACCGTCTTCGCGAGCAAGCTTCGCTCCTTGGAGTGAGACAATATCTGCGCCCCAATGTGGCGCATCTTCTCGCACCAACGCGCCAGACGCGTCCCTTCATGGTGCGTCACCCAAACCCCGCAACCGCTCTAATACGACATTTCCTTGCCCTTCCCCGACCGGGCACAGCCCTTGCTAAAGACCCTTCAGTCGTCCGCATCTGCCAACCATAAAAAACTTTAACGTTCATGGAGATCGCACAATGAAGCGTCGCAGTTTGATCAAGGCTTTCACACTATCGGCAAGCATTGCCGCGATGGGCATGGCCTGGACCGTCCAGGCCGCCGAGACCATCAAGGTCGGTATTCTGCATTCGTTGTCCGGCACCATGGCGATCTCCGAAACCTCGCTCAAAGACATGGCGTTGATGACCATCGACGAAATCAACGCCAAGGGCGGCGTGAACGGCAAGATGCTTGAACCGGTGGTGGTTGACCCGGCATCGAACTGGCCGTTGTTCGCCGAAAAGGGCCGGCAGTTGCTGACTCAGGACAAGGTGGCGGTGGTGTTCGGTTGCTGGACCTCGGTGTCGCGTAAATCGGTGCTGCCGGTGTTCGAAGAGCTCAACGGCCTGCTGTTCTACCCGGTGCAGTACGAAGGCGAAGAGATGTCGCCGAACGTGTTCTACACCGGCGCGGCGCCCAACCAGCAGGCGATTCCGGCGGTGGAATACCTGATGAGCGAAGAAGGCGGCAGCGCCAAGCGTTACTTCCTGCTCGGCACCGACTACGTTTACCCGCGCACCACCAACAAGATTCTGCGCTCGTTCCTGCACTCCAAAGGTGTGGCGGACAAGGACATCGAAGAGGTCTACACCCCGTTCGGCCACAGCGACTATCAAACCATCGTGGCCAACATCAAAAAATTCTCCGCCGGTGGCAAGACGGCGGTCATCTCCACGGTCAACGGCGACTCCAACGTGCCGTTCTATAAAGAGCTGGCCAACCAGGGCCTGAAAGCGACCGACGTTCCGGTCGTGGCGTTCTCCGTGGGCGAAGAAGAATTGCGCGGCATCGACACCAAACCGCTGGTGGGCAACCTCGCGGCGTGGAACTACTTTGAGTCGGTCGAGAACCCGCAGAACAAGAAATTCGTCGCCGACTGGAAAGCCTACGCCAAGAAACACAACCTGCCGGGCGCCGACAAAGCGGTGACCAACGATCCGATGGAAGCCACTTACGTTGGCATCCATATGTGGGCGCAAGCGGCCGAGAAAGCCAAGTCCACCGACGTCGACAAAGTCCGCGAAGCCCTGGCCGGCCAGACCTTCGCCGCACCGTCCGGTTACACCCTGACCATGGACAAGACCAACCACCACCTGCACAAGCCAGTGATGATCGGCGAGATTCAGGCCGACGGTCAGTTCAACGTGGTATGGCAGACCGAAGGGCCGATCCGCGCTCAACCATGGAGCCCGTTTATCTCGGGTAACGACAAGAAGCCGGACTATGCGGTGAAGAGCAACTAAGCCACTGGGTGTCGGGCCTGGGCACTTCATTCAGGCTCGACACAAATCCCTGTGGGAGCTGGCTTGCCTGCGATGGCATCACCTCGGTGCATCAGACGCACCGAGTCGTCTGCATCGCAGGCAAGCCAGCTCCCACAATGTCCGCGCAAGGCGACTTTCTATGCCCACTGCCCTTTACCGCCTCATTTTCGCCATCGCACTTTTGCTGCCGATGGCCACCCACGCCGGCGACGCCGAAGACTTCGTCGCGGCCAATCCCGTGCAGCAAGCCAAGCTTCTGGAAACCTGGGCCGCGCAGCCCGATCCGGCCCGTATCGAACTGATCAACGCCCTGCAACAAGGTGAGTTGAGCGTCGACGGACAGCCGAAAACCCTGCGCCTGAACAATCGCCTGCGGGGCCTGATCGACACCGCGTTGGCCAGCCACCAATTGCTCGCCGCCGACGCCAAAACCCGTCTGGCCGCCGCGCAGCAATTACAGAAAAGCGCCAAACCCGCGCAGCTGAAATTCCTCGACCAGCAACTGGCTGGCGAAAAAGACGAAACCGTTCACGCCGCCCTGAGCCTGGCGCTGGCCAATCTGCAACTGGTCGACACCGATCCGACCGTGCGCCTCGCTGCGGTGCGTCTGCTCGGTGAAACCGGCGACCCACTGGCCCGCACTCGCCTCGAAGGGTTGCTCGAACCCGGTGTCGAAGCCGATGCCAGCGTGCGCACCGCCGCCGAAACCAGCCTGGCCCAGGTCAAACGCAAACTGCTGATCGGCGAGATGCTCGGGCAGGCGTTCAGTGGTATGTCCCTCGGTTCGATTCTGCTACTCGCGGCGTTGGGGCTGGCGATCACCTTCGGCCTGCTCGGCGTGATCAACATGGCCCACGGCGAGATGTTGATGCTCGGCGCTTACTCGACGTATGTGGTGCAGCTGATGTTCCAGCGCTTCGCGCCACAAGCCATCGAGTTCTACCCGCTGATTGCTTTGCCGGTGGCGTTTTTCGTTACCGCCGGGATCGGCATGGCGCTGGAGCGCACGGTGATTCGTCACCTCTACGGCCGACCGCTGGAAACCCTGCTCGCCACCTGGGGCATCAGCCTGATGCTGATCCAGTTGGTACGGCTGGTGTTCGGTGCGCAAAACGTCGAAGTGGCCAACCCGGCGTGGTTGTCGGGCGGGATTCAGGTGTTGCCCAATCTGGTGCTGCCGTACAACCGCATCGTGATCATCGCGTTTGCCTTGTTTGTCGTGGTGCTGACCTGGCTGCTGCTGAACAAGACGCGCCTGGGTTTGAACGTGCGCGCCGTCACCCAGAACCGCAACATGGCCGCCTGCTGCGGCGTACCGACCGGGCGCGTCGACATGCTCGCCTTCGGCCTCGGCTCGGGCATTGCCGGCCTCGGCGGTGTAGCCCTCAGCCAGATCGGCAACGTCGGCCCGGACCTCGGCCAGAGCTACATCATCGACTCGTTCCTGGTGGTGGTACTCGGCGGTGTCGGTCAATTGGCCGGTAGCGTGCTCGCCGCCTTCGGGCTCGGCATCGCCAACAAAATTCTCGAACCGCAGATCGGTGCGGTGCTGGGCAAAATCCTGATCCTCGCGCTGATCATTCTGTTCATCCAGAAACGTCCGCAAGGCCTCTTCGCACTGAAAGGACGGGTGATCGACTGATGAACCAGCCTCTGATGCTCACAGCCAGCCAGAAGGCCGGCCCCAAAGTCACGATTGCCGTTGGCGCGGTGATCCTTGTTTTACTGCTGGCGCTGCCATTGTTGTCGTTGTTGTCGCCGGACAGTGCGTTTCATGTTTCAGCCTATACGCTAACCCTGGTGGGCAAAATCCTTTGCTACGCCATCGTCGCCCTGGCCCTTGATCTGGTCTGGGGTTACGCCGGCTTGCTGTCGCTGGGTCACGGTCTGTTCTTCGCCCTCGGCGGTTACGCGATGGGCATGTACCTGATGCGCCAGGCCTCGGGTGACGGTTTGCCGGCGTTCATGACCTTCCTGTCGTGGACCGAATTGCCGTGGTACTGGACTGGCACCAGCAGCTTCCTTTGGGCCATGTGCCTGGTGGTGTTGGCGCCGGGATTGCTGGCGCTGGTATTCGGTTTCTTCGCCTTCCGTTCGCGGATCAAGGGCGTGTATTTCTCGATCATGACCCAGGCCCTGACCTTCGCCGGAATGCTGCTGTTTTTCCGCAACGAAACCGGGTTTGGCGGCAATAACGGCTTCACCAACTTCCGCACCATTCTCGGCTTCGGCATCACGGAACCAGGGACTCGCGCGGTGCTGTTTTTCGCCACGGTGCTGTTGCTGGTAGCGAGTCTGTTCATCGGCTGGCGCCTGGCGAAAAGCAAGTTCGGCCGGGTGCTGACCGCCCTGCGGGATGCGGAAAACCGCTTGATGTTTTGCGGCTACGATCCACGCGGTTTCAAGTTGTTTGTCTGGGTGTTGAGCGCGGTGTTGTGTGGCTTGGCCGGCGCGTTGTATGTGCCGCAAGTCGGGATTATCAACCCGAGTGAAATGTCGCCAACTAACTCTATTGAGGCCGCTGTTTGGGTGGCTCTCGGAGGGCGCGGCACGCTGATCGGTCCGCTGCTCGGCGCTGGCGTGGTCAACGGGATGAAGAGCTGGTTCACCGTGGCATTCCCGGAGTACTGGCTGTTCTTCCTCGGCGCGCTGTTCATCGTCGTGACGTTGTACCTGCCCAAAGGCGTGATCGGGTTGCTGAAGAAAAGGGGTGAACAATGAGGCTCGTAAAATGAGAACCACTGCAACGGCTGAATTCATGCTCGAACCGGCCTTTTTTCCGCCCCTGGAGCCCAACCGGGACGCCGGCAGCAGCCGCGATGCCATCGGCCTCGGCCAGAGCGCCGGCAAAGGTCTGAACACCCGACACGGCACCATCCTGACCCTGGAAGACATCAGCGTCAGCTTCGATGGCTTCAAGGCGCTCAACGATCTGAACTTGTACATCGGCGTCGGCGAATTGCGCTGCATCATCGGCCCCAACGGCGCGGGCAAGACCACGCTGATGGACGTGATCACCGGTAAGACTCGCCCCAGTCACGGCAAGGCCTGGTTCGGCGAAACCCTCGATCTGACGCAAATGAGCGAAGTGCAGATTGCCCAGGCCGGCATCGGTCGCAAGTTCCAGAAGCCGACGGTGTTCGAAGCCTTGAGCGTGTTCGAAAACCTGGAGCTGGCGCAGAAGACCGACAAGTCGGTATGGGCCAGTCTGCGGGCTCGTCTCAGTGGCGAGCAGGAAGATCGCATCAGCGAAGTGCTGGAAACCATTCGCCTGACCGCCTCGGTCAATCGCCCGGCGGGTTTGTTGTCCCACGGTCAGAAGCAGTTTCTGGAAATCGGCATGTTGCTGATGCAAGACCCGCAGCTGCTGCTGCTCGACGAGCCGGTGGCGGGCATGACCGACGCCGAAACCGAATTCACCGCCGAGCTGTTCAAGCGCCTGGCCGGCCAGCATTCACTGATGGTGGTGGAACACGACATGGGCTTCGTCGGCTCGATCGCCGACCACGTCACTGTATTGCACCAAGGCAGCGTGCTGGCCGAAGGGTCGCTGGAACAGGTGCAGGACAATGAGCGGGTGATCGAGGTGTACCTCGGTCGCTAGACCTGCAAATGCAAAACCTGTGGGAGCGGGCTTGCCCGCGATGAGGCCTGCATATCCAACATCTTTGTTGAATGACACACCGCCATCGCAGGCAAGCCCGCTCCCACAGGGTTCTGTGTGGAACAGAAGGAATTTTGAACATGCTGCAAGTCGACAAGCTGCACCAGTACTACGGCGGTAGCCATATCCTGCGGGGCCTGACGTTTGAGGTGAAGGTCGGCGAAGTCACCTGCCTGCTCGGACGCAATGGCGTGGGCAAGACCACCTTGCTCAAATGCCTGATGGGTTTGTTGCCGGCCAAGGAAGGCGCGGTGAACTGGGAAGGTAAACCGATCACCACGTTCAAGCCGCACCAACGGGTGCATGCCGGCATCGCTTACGTGCCTCAGGGCCGGGAAATCTTTGGTCGACTGACCGTGGAAGAAAACCTGCTGATGGGCCTGTCGCGGTTTCCCGGCTCCGAAGCCAAGGAAGTCCCGGCGTTCATTTACGAGCTGTTCCCGGTGCTACTGCAAATGAAGCAACGGCGTGGCGGTGACTTGTCCGGTGGTCAGCAACAGCAGCTGGCGATTGGTAGAGCGCTGGCCAGTCGTCCACGTTTGCTGATTCTCGACGAGCCCACCGAAGGCATCCAGCCGTCGGTGATCAAGGAAATCGGCGCGGTGATCAAGCAGCTTGCAGCGCGCGGCGACATGGCGATTTTGCTGGTGGAGCAGTTTTACGATTTCGCCGCCGAACTGGCCGATCAGTACCTGGTGATGTCCCGGGGCGAGATCGTGCAACAAGGTCGCGGCGAAAATATGGAAGCCGAAGGCGTCCGTGGACTGGTTACGATCTAACCTGCAGCCTCCTGACGATAATCAGAAATCATGAATTTACCTGCCCCCATCACGCTGTTCACCCCCAGCTGGCATGCCGAGCTGGAACTCGGCTACGCCCGTTTCGGCGAGAGCACACGCCCGGTGCAGCGCCGTCACCAAGGCCCGCTGCGGGTGCAGAAACACTTGTATGCCGAAGGCCCCGAGGTGTGTCAGCACATCATCGTCCACCCGCCGGGGGGGATTGCCGGGGGTGATCGGCTGGACATCTCGGCCAGCGTCGGCACGCACGCCTGGGCGCAAATCACCAGCCCCGGCGCCGCCAAGTGGTATCGCGCGGCGGGGCCGGCTTATCAGAAACTCGACCTGCGCGTGGCCGCCGGTGCTACGTTGGAGTGGCTGCCGCAAGAGACGATTATCTTCAGCGACGCTCAGGCGGAACTCAACACCAGCATCGACCTTGAGGGCGATGCGCGACTGTTCTACTGGGACGTGGTCGCGCTGGGTCGCCCGGCCAGTGGCGAGCGCTTTGACCTCGGGCACTTTCAGGCGCACCTGGATATCCGCCGCGACGGGCAGTTGCTCTGGCACGAACGCCAGCGCATTGTCGGGAACGATGGTTTGCTGGATTCGCCGATCGGGCTGGATGGCCAACCGGTGTTTGCGACGTTGCTGGTGACGGGTGAAATTGATAGCGAATTGCTGGAGAAGTGCCGCTCGCTGGCCAATGACGTGCGCGGAGATCTGACGCAGTTGCCAGGGCTTTTGGTCGCCCGGTGCCTGGCCAGTGAAGCGCTGTTGGCACGGGGTTGGCTGATTGATTTGTGGCGCTTGCTCCGGCCTGTGTTGCTTGGCCGAGAAGCTATCCCCCCAAGAATATGGAACACCTGAAATGCTTTTCTGTGGGAGCGGGCTTGCCCGCGATGGCGGTCTTACAGCCAACATCTCTATTGGATGTGATGGCCCCATCGCGGGCAAGCCCGCTCCCACAGGGGATCTGTGCAAGCAGATCCAACTCTTTTTTATCTGCCCGGATGGATTTCTACGATGGACCTGACCCCACGCGAAAAAGACAAGCTGCTGATCTTCACCGCCGGTCTCGTGGCCGAACGGCGTTTGGCTCGTGGCGTAAAACTCAATTACCCGGAGGCCATGGCCTACATTTCCGCGGCGCTGCTCGAAGGCGCGCGTGACGGCCAGACCGTGGCCGAGCTGATGCATTACGGCACCACCCTGCTCAGCCGCGAACAAGTGATGGACGGCATCCCGGAAATGATCCCGGAGATCCAGGTCGAGGCGACGTTTCCCGACGGCACCAAACTGGTCACCGTTCACCAACCGATCGCCTGAGGCCGCGCCATGACTTACCACATCCGCGATGCGCTGCTTGCCGACCTGCCGGCGATCCGCGACATCTACAACGACGCCGTACTCAACACCACGGCGATCTGGAACGATAAGACCGTGGACCTGGACAACCGCCAGGCCTGGTTCAGCGCCCGGCAAGCCCAGGGTTATCCGGTGCTGGTGATCGTCGACGGTGACGACAGCGTACTCGGCTACGCTTCATTCGGTGACTGGCGGCCGTTCGACGGGTACCGCCACACGGTCGAGCACTCGGTGTACGTGCGCAACGACCAGCGGGGCAACGGCCTTGGGCCGCAACTGATGGACGCGCTGATCGAACGCGCCAAAGGCTGCAACAAACACGTGATGATCGCCGCCATCGAAAGCAGTAACGGCGCCTCGATCCGGCTGCACGACCGGGCCGGTTTTGTCATCACCGGCCAAATGCCGCAGGTGGGTACCAAGTTCGGCCGCTGGCTGGACCTGACCTTCATGCAACTGATCCTCGACCCCGGCGCAATGCCACCCGGTTCCCACAAGGAGTGATACCCCATGAACGCCGCCCAACTGCGCCGCGTCAATGTTGAAAGCTTTGCGCACTATCGTCAGGGACTGATTGATCTGCTGCTCGACGCCGTCGGCTATGGCGCCAGCGTCGGCTTCATGGCGGATCTGGATGCGACGCAGGCCCGAGCCTATTTCGATGACGTCCAGGAGAACCTGAACAAAGGCAACGTGCTGCTGTGGGTGGTGGTCAAGGACGAACAGGTACAGGCCAGCGTGCAACTGACGTTGTGCCAGAAAGCCAATGGGCTCAATCGCGCCGAAGTGCAGAAACTGCTGGTGCGTGAACACGCCCGTCGTCGCGGCCTGGGCCAACAGCTGATGAATGCCCTTGAGCTCGCCGCTCGCCAGCACAAGCGCGGCATGCTCTACCTCGACACCGAGGCCGGCTCCCCCGCCGAAGACTTCTACAAGGCGCTGGGTTACACCCGCGCCGGCGAAATCCCCGACTACGCCTGCGACCCGAACGGCCGCTACAAACCGACTGCCCTTTACTACAAGATTCTCCAAGGAGCCCAGTGATGATTCCCGGTGAATACCAGATCCAGCCCGGCGACATCGAACTCAACGTCGGCCGCCGCACCCTCAGCCTGAAGGTGGCCAACAGCGGCGACCGGCCAATCCAGGTCGGCTCGCATTATCACTTTTTCGAAACCAACGACGCCCTGACCTTCGACCGCGCCGCCAGCCGCGGCATGCGCCTGAACATCCCCGCCGGCACCGCCGTGCGCTTCGAGCCGGGGCAGAGCCGCGAGGTCGAGCTGGTGGACCTGGCCGGGCATCGCCGGGTGTTCGGGTTTGCCGGGCGGGTCATGGGGGATCTTTAAGTTTTATGGCGTTTGTTCTGACCTCATCGCGGGCAAGCCCGCTCCCACAGTTGATCGCATTCTCCTGTGGGAGCGGGCTTGCCCGCGATAGTGAGCGCAGCGAACGATTTCAAACCCAATTGAATCCCAAGGCAAGCGCATGAAAATCTCAAGACAAGCCTACGCCGACATGTTCGGCCCCACCGTCGGTGACAAGGTCCGTCTGGCCGACACCGAACTGTGGATCGAAGTGGAACAGGACTTCACCACCTACGGCGAAGAGGTGAAATTCGGCGGCGGCAAAGTCATTCGCGATGGCCAGGGCCAGAGCCAGTTACTCGCCGCGGAAGTGGTCGACACCCTGATCACCAACGCCTTGATCATCGACCACTGGGGCATCGTCAAGGCCGACGTCGGCCTCAAGGACGGGCGCATCGCCGCCATCGGCAAGGCCGGCAACCCGGACATCCAGCCCAACGTCACCATCGCGGTCGGCGCCAGCACCGAAGTGATCGCCGGTGAAGGCATGATCCTCACCGCCGGCGGCATTGACACCCATATCCACTTCATCTGCCCGCAGCAGATCGAAGAAGCGCTGATGAGCGGCGTCACCACCATGATCGGCGGCGGCACGGGACCGGCCACCGGCACCAACGCAACGACTTGCACTTCAGGGCCGTGGCACCTGGCGCGCATGCTCCAGGCCGCCGATGCCTTCCCGATGAACATCGGCTTCACCGGCAAGGGCAACGCCAGCCTGCCGGAACCGTTGATCGAACAGGTCAAGGCCGGCGCCATCGGCCTCAAGTTGCACGAAGACTGGGGCACCACCCCGGCCAGCATCGATAATTGCCTGAGCGTGGCCGATCAGTATGACGTGCAGGTGGCGATCCATACCGACACCCTCAACGAGTCGGGCTTCGTCGAAACCACCCTCGCCGCCTTCAAGGGCCGCACCATCCACACCTACCACACCGAAGGCGCGGGCGGCGGTCATGCCCCGGACATCATCAAGGCCTGCGGTTTCGCCAACGTGCTGCCAAGTTCGACCAACCCGACCCGGCCATTCACCCGCAACACCATCGACGAACACCTCGACATGCTGATGGTCTGCCACCACCTGGACCCGAGCATTGCCGAAGACGTGGCCTTCGCCGAAAGCCGCATCCGCCGCGAAACCATCGCCGCCGAAGACATCCTCCACGACCTCGGTGCC
Organism: Pseudomonas wuhanensis; assembly: GCF_030687395.1. Classification (GTDB taxonomy): domain Bacteria; phylum Pseudomonadota; class Gammaproteobacteria; order Pseudomonadales; family Pseudomonadaceae; genus Aquipseudomonas; species Aquipseudomonas wuhanensis. Next base: position 5,934,305 of record NZ_CP117430.1, read on the forward strand.
TTCTCGATGATCAGCTCCGACAGCCAGGCCATGGGCCGGGTTGGCGAAGTCATCACGCGCACCTGGCAGACCGCCGACAAAATGAAAAAACAGCGTGGCCCGCTGCCTCAGGACGGTGAAGGCAACGACAACTTCCGAGCGAAACGCTACATCGCCAAGTACACGATCAACCCGGCGATCACCCACGGCATCAGCCATGAAGTGGGCTCGGTGGAAGTGGGTAAATGGGCCGATCTGGTGCTCTGGCGCCCGGCGTTTTTCGGCGTCAAACCGACGTTGATTCTAAAAGGCGGTGCCATCGCGGCCAGCCTGATGGGCGACGCCAACGCTTCGATCCCGACCCCGCAACCTGTGCACTATCGCCCGATGTTCGCCAGCTACGGCGGCTCGCTGCACGCCACCAGCCTGACGTTTATCAGCCAGGCAGCGCAGGAGGCCGGTTTGCCCGAAGCCTTGGGCCTGAAGAAGCAAATCGCCGTGGTCAAAGGTTGTCGCGACGTGCAAAAAACCGATTTGATCCACAACGATTACCTGCCGCATATCGATGTCGATCCGCAAACCTATCAGGTCAAGGCCGACGGTATGTTGCTGTGGTGTGAACCGGCGGATGTATTGCCGATGGCGCAACGCTACTTCCTGTTCTAGATTTTCCAATGGCTATGGGGCTTTCGCCAATGCCAGTCAGTCAAGCGAAAACCCTGTGGGAGCGGGCTTGCCCGCGATGACGGCGGCACATTCAATATCCCTGTGCCTGATACACCGCTATCGCGGGCAAGCCCGCTCCCACAGGTGCCGCGACTTGACCGGCTGGCATTTGGATAATCCCCTCGCCAAAAATACTCACGGCTTCCGTGCATCTGCTCGAGTACTCGCTATCGAGCAGAAGAGGATAAGATGCGACTCCTGTCCCCCTTGCCCCTAAGGTAATCATCTATGCGGCTCAGTGATTTCATCGTCCAGAACGCAGACCGTATCGTCGATGAATGGGAGCAATTCGCCAAAACCATTACCCCCGCCGCCGAGCACATGGACAGCGTGGCCCTGCGCGATCATGCAAAAGCGATCCTGCTGGCCGCCGCGCGGGATATGGAAAAGCCGCAGTCCGACAGCGAACAGCAAGCCAAGTCCAAGGGTGAAGGCCCGGAAAAGGCCTCGAGCCTGGACGAAGCCGGCGCCAGCCATGGCGAGCTGCGGCATACCGTGGGCTTCGACCTGGTGCAGATGACCAGCGAGTTTCGCCATTTGCGAGCCTGCGTGATTCGCCTATGGGTCGACAGCCTCGAAGCCCCCGACATGGCCTGTTTCCAGGACATGATCCGTTTCAACGAAGCCATTGACGAAGCCCTGGCCGAATCGACGGCGGCCTATGCCGAGCAGGTCAATCATTCCCGGGACATCTTTTTGGCAATCCTCGGCCATGACCTGCGCGCACCGCTGCAAGCGGTGAGCATGTCCACCGAAATACTGATGCGTAAAACCAACCTTGAGGGTGACGCATTGACCTGTGCGCACCACATCAAGCGTGGCACCCGCCACATGGCGGTGATGGTCGGAGATTTGCTGGAGCTGGTCCGCAGTCGCTTGGGCAAGAGCCTGCCGATCGAACCGGCGCCCATGGATCTGGCCGATGCGGCGCGTGAAGCGATTGCGCAGGCCTGTGCCGCTCATCCGCAATGCGATCCGACATTGAGCGTCGAAGGCGATACCCAAGGTGTGTGGGATGGCCGAAGGCTCGATCAGATGCTGCAGAACCTGATCGGCAATGCCTTGCAACACGGTTCGAACAACAGCGCGGTCAAACTGACCCTCAGGGGTGAAGCGGACGGCGTCAGGCTCACTGTGCACAACGACGGTGCGCCGATTCCACCCGAGGCGATCCCCACCATCTTCGATCCGTTGGTACGCAGTGCCGACGAAGAGCTCGGTGCATCGTCCACCAGCCTCGGTCTGGGACTGTTCATCGTCAAGGAAGTGGTTGATGCCCATAAAGGGACCATCGAAGTCAGCTCCAATGAGACCGATGGCACGTTGTTTACCGTTGTGTTGCCCAGAAAGGTCTGACGGCGGGAGACCGCGTTATCGTTCCTCGCGAGCAAGCCCGCTCCCACATTTGATTTGTGTGCGCCGCAAATCCCCTGTGGGAGCGGGCTTGCATCGCGAAAGCGTCCTCAAGGGCAACACAAAAACATCAGAACGACTTACTCGACCACCAACCGCCCCAACCGCTGCTTGAGCATGCGGTTCTCGGCCCGCAGTTGCCGGACTTCTTCAAGCAGGTCCAGCGCCAGCGCGACGCCTTCCCATTCCAGCTCCAGGTCGCGCCGCAGCTTGGCGGCGCGCTTGGCCAATACCAGTTCATAGTCGGTGAAACGCCAATCCTTGGGCTCTGTTCCCTGTGGTTCGAGGATGCCGTGTTCGACGATCTCGATCACATGCACGTCCGACAACTCGGTCGCCTCACAGAATTCTGCCAGGTCCAATAGAACGATCACGGGGTCGCTCATGATTGGCTCCTCCTTATCTCAAAATCAAAAATTCTCTCGCGGATTAAAAGCGGCTTTTTTCGCCAACTCCTCCCACAACGCCTTGACGTCATGGTCGAGTTTTTTCGGCATCACTGCCTTCAGCTGCACGAACAAGTAGCCACGGTGACCGGACTTGTGCAGCAGGCCGTGGCCCTTGGCGCGCATGCGCTGGCCGTTCTGGCTGCCGGCCGGAACCTTGAGGTTGATCTTGCCGGTCAGGGTTGGCACTGCGACTTCGGTCCCCAGCGCCAGCTCCCACGGTGCCAGTGGCAAGGTGATGATCAGGTTCTCGCCTTCGACGTCGAATTTGGGGTGCGGCGCAAAACGGATGGTCAGGTACAGGTCGCCATTGGCCCCGCCACCGATGCCCGGAGCGCCTTGGCCCTTGAGGCGGATGCGCTCGCCGTCGGTCACGCCGGCGGGGATCTTCACGTTCAGGCTTTTGCTGGTGTTGCTGACATGCTGGCCCGCAGCGTTGTAATGCGGCACCTGGAAGCTGACTTTCTTCGATTCGGTCGAGAGGGTTTCTTCCAGAAAAACCGGTAATTCCATTTCCACGTCTTGCCCTCGGCGCCCGGTGCTGCGATGCGACTGTCCACCTCCAAAACCAGGCCCACGGTTGCCGAAGATCGAACTGAAGAAGTCCGAAAAGTCGCCCGTGTCCTGACCGCCACCACCGAAACCACCGCGACTTTGCCAGCCCGGCGGGCCCTGGAAGGGCTGGCCGTGGTGGCCGTATTTGCGCAAGTCGTCATATTCGGCGCGCTTGTCGGCGCTTTTCAGCGCTTCATAGGCTTCCGACGCGTCCTTGAATTTGGCCTCGGCGTCCTTTTCCTTGCTGACGTCGGGGTGGTATTTGCGCGCCAGCTTTCGATAGGCGGCCTTGATCGCCTTATCGTCCGCGGTCGGCTCCACACCGAGAATCTTGTAATAGTCTTTGAAGTCCATCGAGGGAATCACCATCCATTATCGAAATCGCGCCACTTGGTACAGCATGCTCTGGTTTACAGCGTCTTGATTGATCAATCTCAATTTTGTGACCGGGCAGCGCATCAGTAGTTTATCGGCAGCCAGGCGCAGTTCTTGCTGTCGCCCAAGGATTGCCAAACCTATGCAGGGAAGTTTGGGGGTGATGACGCATCTTTCAAGCGCAGACCAATGTGATTTAACAGATAGTCGGCCTTCGAATCTGCGCCGCACTGACATACACTGCGCGGCCGTTTTTTAACCGGAACTTGAAAGACATGAAAAACGCATCTCCAGCCCGTGCCTGTGGTATCGACTTCGGCACGTCCAACTCCACCGTCGGCTGGCTGCGCCCCGGCATGGAAACGCTGATCGCGCTGGAGGACGACAAGATCACCCTGCCCTCGGTGGTCTTCTTCAATATGGAAGAACGCCGCCCGGTGTACGGCCGGCTGGCGCTGCACGAGTACCTGGAAGGTTACGAAGGCCGACTGATGCGCTCGCTCAAGAGCCTGCTGGGTTCCAAGCTGATCAAGCACGACACCAGCGTCCTGGGCACGGCGATGCCGTTCAAGGACCTGCTCGGGCTGTTCATCGGCCAGTTGAAGAAGCGCGCCGAAGCCGCCGCCGGTCGGGAATTCGAGGAAGTGGTGCTGGGCCGTCCGGTGTTTTTCGTCGATGACGATGAAATGGCCGACCAGGAAGCGGAAAACACTCTGGTGGATGTAGCCCGTGCCATCGGCTTCAAGGACGTCTCGTTCCAGTACGAACCGATTGCGGCGGCGTTCGACTATGAGTCGACCATCGAAAAAGAAGAGCTGGTACTGATTGTCGACATCGGCGGTGGTACATCGGACTTCTCGCTGGTGCGCCTGTCCCCTGAACGCCGCAACCACGACAACCGTCACGACGATATTCTCGCCACCGGTGGCGTGCACATCGGCGGGACCGATTTCGACAAGCAGCTGAGCCTGCAAGGCCTGATGCCGCTGTTCGGCTACGGCAGCCGGATGAAGAGCGGCGCCTACATGCCGACCAGCCACCACATGAACCTGGCGACCTGGCACACCATCAACTCGGTGTACTCGCAGAAGTCGACTCTGGCCCTGGGCAGTATGCGTTACGACATCGAGGACACCGGCGGCATCGATCGCCTGTTCAAGCTGATCGACCAGCGCGCCGGGCATTGGCTGGCCATGGAAGTGGAAGAAACCAAGATCCAGCTGACCCACGCCGACAGCCGCCATGTGCCGCTGGATCGGATCGAACCGGGTTTGAGCGTGGAACTGAGCCGGGCACTGTTCGAATCGGCCATCGACAACCTGCTGGAGCGGGTGCGCAACAGCGTGACCCAGTTGCTGAACGACGCCAACGTGCGGGTCGATCAGGTGGACACGGTGTTCTTCACTGGCGGTTCGAGCGGAATCCCGGCGCTGCGCAACAGCGTCTCGGCGATGTTGCCGAATGCGCAGCATGTGGAAGGCAACATCTTCGGCAGCATCGGTAGCGGGTTGGCGATCGAGGCGATGAAGCGCTACGGCACCCTCGCCTGATCTGAAACCGAGGCGCCCCCATCGCGGGCAAGCCCGCTCCCACAGGTCATGCGCTGTCCTTGTGGGAGCGGGCTTGCCCGCGATGGGGCCAGTCCAGACACTACATCACCCGGATCAAACCATCCCCACCTGCTTCAACTCACTCTTCAGATACGCGTAGTAAATCGGCCCCGCCACCACCCCCGGCAGGCCGAACGCGGCTTCGAACACCAGCATTGCCAGCAGCAACTCCCACGACTTGGCACTGATCTGCCCGCCGACAATGCGTGCGTTGAGGAAATATTCGAGCTTGTGGATAACAATCAGGTAACCCAGCGCCGCCACCGCCACCCAGATCGACAGCGACAGGCCGACGATGGTGATCAAGGTGTTCGAGATCAGGTTGCCGATCACCGGCAGCAGGCCGAGCAGGAAGGTCAGCACGATCAGGGTTTTGGTCAGCGGCAGCTTGATCCCGAACATCGGCAGGACCACCGCGAGGAAAATCCCGGTGAAGAAAGTGTTGAGCAGGGAAATCTTGATCTGGGCGAAAACGATGTTGCGAAACGCCTGAACCAACAGGTGCAAACGGTCGAACAGCGCCGCGGCCAAGGGTTTGCGTTTGGTCACATCCGGCGCTCGCTGCAAGGCGATGATCGCCCCCAGCACCATGCCGATCAGCAGCGTCACGAACATGTGCGCCGCGTCCTTGCCCACCAGTTGCAAATCGCTGAGATGCTTGCTCATCCACTGGCCGATAGCCACGCGAAACTCGGCGGCACTGGCCGGCAAATAGGCGTCGATGAACGGCGGCAACTGCCCGCGCGCGCGGTCGACCACGACCATGAATTTATCGAGAGAAGCGCCAGGGTTTTCCGCCTCGTGCAGCAGAAAACTGATCGCACCGGCAAAGATCAGCGCCAGCACGCTGACCACCAATGTCCCCAGCAACGCCACCGCCAGCCAGCGCGCACGGCGGCCTTCGATCAGCCGCTGCAATTGCGGCGTGAGCATGTTGACCAGTTCGAACACCAACAACCCGGCCAGCAGGCTGGGCAGCAATCGCAGAGGGAGCACCAGCAGCAAACCACCAAAAATGATGACCCAGCTGATGAGCAACAAGACCTGACGTTGAGAAAACGCTGACATACAGCCTCAAAACGAACGACGTAAAAGGATTGGCAGTCTGCCAGCGTTCCGGGGCGAGCACTAGGAATTGTGTCGGTCGGCCTTACTGGCCCCTTCGCAAGCAAGCCCGCTCCCACACTGGATCTATTGTGAACGCACTATCTGCGCACGCCAGAGAATAAATGTGGGGCTTGCTCGCGAAAGGGCCAGCACAACCGCCACAAAGCTTCCCGATCCGACAGCGCTGCTTATTTTTTCTTCAGGCATTCGCTCATGAAGGTTTTGCGCGCATCGCCCTTGAGCGCCTGGGTCGTGGCGTCGGCGTTGCAGGTTTTCATCTTTTCTTGTTGAGGAGTCATGGGCTTGGCGGCATCGGCGGCCGGCGCGGCTTTGAGGCAGGTGCTCATGAAGGCTTTGCGTTCGTCGCCCTTGAGGCTTTTTGCGGTAGCGTCAGCATTGCAGGTGGTCATTTTGTTCTGTTGGGCAGTGGCGGCGAAACCCTGGGAGCAGAGCAGCAAACCGACCATCAACAACGGGGCACGCAACATCTTCATGGAGTGTTCTCCTTGTTACCGCACCGATGGATGCGGCCTTGTTTCGGAGTGTAGACAAAGCCTGTTACACGTTCACCTGCTATCGAGGTGGCTGCGTCGATATTGCTCAGGCGTGCACCCGGCCTGACGCTGAAACATCGCGATAAACGCCGAGCCGGTGCTGTACCCCATGTCGAAGGCGATTTCCTGAATGCTGCGCTGGCTATCGAGCGCTTCGATCGCCGCCAGAAACCGCAACCGTTGCCGCCACTCCCCGAAGCTCATGCCCAACTCGCGGACAAACTGCCGGGCCAACGTGCGTTCGCTGACGTGAATTTGCGTGGCCCAGTGCGCCAATGGCCGATTATCCCCAGGCTCGGTCTGCAAGGCTTCAAGGATTGCGAGCAGCCCGGGGCTGCTGGCGTAGGGCAAGTAACACTCATGCATCGGCGCCTGTTGCAGTTGGTCCACCAGCACTTGAGCCAGACGCTTGTCTGCATCGTGCTCGGGAATTTTCACATCGCGGGCGGCGAAGTCCTTGAGGATCGCCTTGAGAATATCGCTGATCGCCAGGGTGCAGGCCTGTTGCGGCAGATCACGACACAGCGTCGGCGCGAGGCAGACCGCGCGATAGTTGATCGGCTGATTGCTATAGAAACTGTGCTCGGTCCCGGGCGGCACCCACACCGCGTATTGCGGCGGCGACATGAAGCGGCGGCTGCCGATTTCCATGTGCAGGACGCCATTGGCCGAATACTCGAGGGTCCCCCAAGGATGATGGTGGGCCGAGGCGTATTCATGGGTGTTGAAGTCGGCATAACGGAAATAGACCGGGGCCGGCAACTCGCTGAAATCCAGCAGGTCGATGTGTTTGCTGTTCATGCTGTCTGGAATCAGAGGCAGGTTGTCTGGATCGCAGTATAGGCATTGATTCAGACAAGCGGATAATCACCCTTCATTAACGTTCTGGTTTTTCCCGATGCAATACGCTTATCCCCTGCTGGCCATTTTCATTTGGGCCGGCAACACCGTGATCAACAAACTCGCGGTGGGCGCGATCTTCCCCGCCGAAATCGGCTTCTACCGCTGGCTGCTGGCCGCGCTGCTGTTCACCCCGTTCATGCTTAAACCGGTGATCGTCCACTGGCCGTTGATCCGCCCGAACCTGGGCAGGATTTTCATCCTCGGCGTGCTCGGCATGGCGGTTTATCAGAGCCTGGCTTACTTCGCTGCAACGCTGACTTCGGCCACCAACATGGGGATCATCTTGTCGCTGATGCCGCTGATGTCGCTGGCCATGGCGATTGTCAGCCTCGGCCAACGCCTGACCGCCGGGGCACTGGCCGGCGCGGTGTTGTCGTTTGCGGGGGTCTTGGTGGTGGTGTCGTCTGGCAGCCTTGGCGCATTGCTGGAACACGGGGTGAACCTGGGTGACGCGATGATGCTGATCGCCACGCTGGCGTATGCGATTTACAGCACCCTGTTGAAAAAATGGCAGCTGCGTTTGCCACCACTGGTGTTGTTGTATTTGCAGGTGTTGGTCGCGGTGGTGGTGCTGTTTCCGCTGTTCCTCGCCTCACCGAAAATCGGCCCGACCCTGCAGAACATTCCGCTGGTGCTCTACGCCTGCCTGCTGGCCTCGATGCTTGCGCCGCTGGCGTGGATGCAGGCCGTGGTGCGCCTGGGGCCGAGCCGAACCACGCTGTTTTTCAATTTGCTGCCGTTGATTACGGCGCTGATTGCGGCGTTGGTGCTGCATGAGCAGTTGGCGCTGTATCACCTGGTGGGTGGGGTGTTGACGTTGGGTGGGGTGATTTTGTCGGAACGCTGGACCACCGTGCTGAGCCGTAAGATCAGCGCTGCCTGACCGGACGCCTTCGCGGGCAAGCCACGCTCCCACAGGTTTTGTGTCGGGCCGGCAATGAGCACGGCGCCAAACCTGTGGAAGGTTTTGTGTCGGACGCTGGCAATGGGCGCGACGCCAAACCTGTGGGAGCGTGGCTTGCCCGCGAAGAACGATAACGCGGTCTCACTGCCGATCACACACCGGCCGCTTTCAACCGCGCCGCATGTTCGACAAACAACCGCACCGGCTCTGCGCCCTTGCCCACCAGCCCCAACGATTGGTTGACGATATCGAAGTGATCCATCGGGTATTCATCGCCAATCACCGTCCCCAAATGCGAGCTGTAACGCCCGACCATCCCGTCGCAATGCCCCGCCTCGCGCACGAAGGTCCTGGCAAACAACCGGCAACTGCGATTGGTCCCGTCGAACAGGTTGCAGCCGCGATCGGTCTTGCCCGGCTGCAAGGTTCCGGACCAGGAGTAATAACGCACGCCATTGACCACTTCCGGGCCATGCCCGCCCCAGGTGTCAGGCAGGCCTTGGGGATAACGCTGATTGAACAGCGCCACGCCCGCCGTGGTCAGGGACTGGTGCGAAGCCGGGATATCCACCGGCAGTCTCGGCCCGCGATAGCCGGTTTCCAGCAGGCACATCAACGCGCTGATCAGCCACAGTAAAAAGCTCAGCAGCCGGCCCTTGGCGCTGTCAGCCGGATAATGGGTGTGCAGATGGTCCGCCAGCTCCGAGCCGTGATTCGGCCCGGCCACCGACGTCACCGAAGCCACCTGGTCCGGGCGTTTTGCCGCCGCGTAACGGGCGGTCAACGAGCCTTGGCTGTGGCCGATCAGGTTGACCTTTTCGGCCCCGGTTTCGCGCAGAATCTCCTCGATCCGTGCCAGCAATTGCTCGCCGCGTACCTCGGTGGAGTTGAGCGGCGAGACCTGCACCGCAATCACGGTCGCCCCATCCCGGCGCAGCGCCGAAATGATTCCGTACCAATAGGGATACAGCAGCAGCCGTATAAACCCGAGCATTCCCGGGACCAGCACCAAGGGGTAACGCGTGGCGGAACCTTGCGACATGGATGAACATCCTTGTGATCGGTGAGATGAAGCAAGATCGGATGCAAGGCATCAGCCAAGCATCGCCACCCAAGATGACAACTCAACGACCAGTCTATGACATCCCCTACTTCAACCCCACCACGCCCGCCACAATCAGCCCCACCGACACCAGTTTGAGCGCAGTCAGGCTTTCGCCGAGCAGCGCAAAACCGAGAAACACTGTGCCAAGCGAACCGATGGCGGTCCAGATCGGGTAGGCAATGCTCACCGGCAACTCGCGCATGGCCAGGGTCAGGAAATAAATCCCACCCACGGCCGCTACCACCGTTATCACCGAAGGCCAGAGCCGGGTGAAGCCTTCGGCGTACTTCATGCCCATGGCGAAGGTGACCTCGAACCCGGCGGCGATCAGCAAGAACAACCAGGCCATCTAGAACTCCCTGGCCAGCGCCAGCAAACGCTGCTCGGCCTCGGCCACGGAAACCTGGAAGGTGCGCTCGGCGGATTCTTCGCCCTCGGCAGCCACGACCGTGACGTCGGTGATGCCGATAAACCCCAAGGCAGTGCGCAGCAATGGATCGGCATGGTTCATCGCTTCAAGTTCACCGCCGGGGCCGAAGCCAAATCCGCCGCGACTGGTGACGATCAACGCCTTCTTGCCCCGCAGCAGCGGTTCGTACTGAGCGACGCCGTTATCCAGAGTGTGATTGAACGTCAGCCCGAGCCGCACGATCTGGTCGATCCAGGCCTTGAGGCCGCTGGGCACGCTGAAGTTGTACATCGGTGTGGAAATCACCAACAGATCATGGCCGAGCAACTCCCCCACCAGTTCATCGCTGAATGCCAGATCGGCCTGCATCGACAGCGGCCGCGCTTCAGGTTCCGGATGAAAAGCGGCCGCCACAAACGCTTCGTTGACGGGCGGAATCAACGCCCGGCCGACCTCACGGCGGGTCAGTTGCGACTGCGGGTTACGAAGCTGCCAGGCCGAAAGAAACACCTCGGCCAAACGCCGCGAATGAGAACGGTCGCCACGGGGGCTGGCGTGGATGGCAAGAATTCTGTTCATCTGAATCTCCTTGAAGACTAAACTCAAACTGCTTGTGGCTTGCAGCTTGAAGCCGGCTGCCACGCCCCTTCAAATGAGAAAAAATCAATCTGGATGAATCTATTTCATCCATGGAGTTTTAAATGTTTGCCTCGCTGCCGCTGACTGCCCTGCGCGCCTTCGAATCCGCCTCGCGCTTGTTGAGTTTCAAGGCCGCCGCCGAAGAACTCTCTGTGACGCCGACGGCGGTCTCCCACCAGATCCGCTCCCTGGAGAACTGGCTCGGCGTGCCGCTGTTCGAACGACTGCCACGCCAAGTGCGCCTCACCGAGTGCGGCGAACGGCTGTTCCGCAGTCTGCACGGCGCCCTGCTCGAAGTGGCGCAAAGCGTCGATACCTTGCGCCCGCAACGCAGCGGCACGAACCTGACGATCTCCACCACGGCCGCCTTCGCCGCCCTCTGGCTGGTGCCGCGGCTGGGGCGATTTTATGCCCGGCATCCGACTATCAGCGTGCGGCTGGACACTCACTGCGAAGTCATCGACCTGCATCAGGACGCCAGCGTCGATCTGGTGGTGCGTTACAGCCTCGACGATTACCCGAACCTTTATGGTTTGTGCCTGTTCGACGAGTCCTTCGGGGTCTATGGCTCGCCTGAACAAGTGGCGTTGGCGTCCAGTCGGGTACCGACCCTGATCAGTGTGCGCTGGCACAACTCCAAGCTGTATGCCCACGGCTGGGAGGCCTGGTGTGTACGATCCGGCGAAACCTGGCTGACCGAACAACCAGCGGTGCGTGAATACGACGAAGAGCATTACGCCCTGCAAGCCGCCATCGCCGGGCAAGGCCTGGTGCTGGCGAGCAATATTCTGGTGTCGGAAAGTGTGGCCAGCGGCTTGCTACTGCCTTATCGGGGGGACATTCAGGTCGACGGGGCCGGATACAGCGCGCTGTGCGTACCGGGCCGTGAACGGCATCCGCCGGTGCGGGCGTTTTTTGCGTGGTTGCAGGAAGAAGCCCGGTTGTCTGGTCTATTGCCAAGATCGCAGCCTGCGGCAGTTCATATGGCAGAACGCATTCCATTGTAGAAGCATCGATGACATGGCCGATATTCTGAAAGATCTGTAGCGGCTATTGGACCGCCTTCGCGGGCAAGCCACGCTCCCACAGGTTTTGTGTCGCATGCCGACAATGGGCACGACGCAAAACCTGTGGGAGCGTGGCTGGCCCGCGATGGCGTCTTCACAGACGCCGAAAGTTACTTGGTAGGCTTGACCGTCACCGGCGCCTTCCCAGCCTTCATCTGTTCCAGCAACGGCGCACACTGATTTGGCTCACCACCACTGGGCGCTATCAGCGCCAGCAAGCCCGCCGCCGGCGCGGCAATCACACCCAGTGCAACCATCCCCGCCCCGCGCAGCATCAACGGCACCGGTTTCACACCCGCATCCGGCTTGATGAACTTGCCCCGCACATACAGCGGCGAACGCAGCGAAATCAAACGCCAGCCCTTCGATTCCGGGGAGATGGTCAGGTCCAGTTGCTCGGTCGCCATGTTTGCCGTGCCGTCGACGTAGACGATCGCGTTCTCGGTATCGAAGACGAACAGCCGCGTGGTCGCCAGACCGGCCTTGATCTCGAAATCGGCCGCCGCGCAGTTGATCTTCACTTCCTTGTCGCCAAAGATCTTGCCCACGACATAGTTGCCGACGTTGAGCCCCGCCAGCTCCATCAACTCGCGACTGATAGCACCGTCATTGATCAGCATTTTCAAATTGCCGTCGGCAGTGCCCAGCAGTTTGGCCACCGAGTTGCCACGACCGACAAGATCGGCGTCGCCATTAAGCTCACCAAAACTGGTTTTCATCCGCTCCAGGGTGGGGAACAACTGTTTGAGCTTGAACTTGCGCGCCGTCAGTTTGGCCCGGCCCTCCAAAGGCTCGGCGCGCCCGTTCAGACGAATCTGCGCATCCAGATTACCGCCAGCCACGCCGAAACGCAGGGGCTCGAGGCTGAGCACGCCATCAGTCAGTACCACATGGGTGTAGAGATCGTTGAACGGCAGTTTTGCGCTGTGGACGATGCGTTTGCCGGTGAATTCCACATCAGCGTCCATGTCGCGCCAACGTTCAGTCCTGAACGCCTCGACCGGCAGCAGCTTGTCCGCCGGCTGCTTGCTTTCACCGCCACGGGCCTCTTGCTTGGCGTTGGAATCGGCACCGATCAATGGGGCCAGGTCGGTAAACAGCAGTTGATTGGACTCCAGTGCCCCACTGAGTTTGGGCCTCGGCTGGCTCGCCACGTAGGTCAGGTTGCCATGGATGTCACTCTGGCCGATGGTGCCGTTGAACGCCTCATAACGGTACACCGCCCCGCCCGGCTCTTGCAGCTTGGCAATCAAGTGCCCGTCAGTGGCGTAAGGCGGGGTATCCGGCAGCGTCACGCCGATCAGCGGATAAAGATTACCCAGGCTGGCACCGGCCAGTTTCAGGCGCAAATCCAGGGCGCCGAGGTTCAATGGATCGGTGAGCGTGCCGGCCAGCTCCACACTGGTGTCGGCGATCTTCATTTGCGCCTGAAGCGGAAACGGCTTGGTGGCGTCCTGTAAAGCCAGTAAGCCGCCGGTCTTGCCCTGACCCGCGAGATTCTGACCGTGGTATTGGCCTTTGACCTTCAATGCGAAGGCGTAATCCTGTGGCGAGCCACCCTTTTCAAGCGCTTTTTTTGCCGCTTTGTCGCCCACAATGTCGCTGAACGGAATCGGTTTGCCCAACGGATCAATGAGCAGATCAAGCTGAGTCTTCAGCTTCTGGTCGTCGAGCATGACGTGGCCCTTGTCGAAGCCGATGGCACCGATGTCCAGCGCCCAGTTCGAAGGCTCGGCGTCGGGATCTTTGGGATCGAACTTGAACGTCCAGTTGGCGCGACCGTCGGCCAGACGCTGCAGGTCGGCATTGGGTTCGGTCAGGTCGATGCGCGGGATCACTACCCGCTGCGCCAGCAAGGCCAGCGGCGAAATACGCAGTTCCACGCGTTTGAGGGCGGCCATTTGCGGTTGCTTCGACCAGTCCGGGTTGCCCAGGCTCAAATCCTCGGCCACCACATGCGGCCACGGCACCCAGGCCCGCCAGCCGCCCTCATCAGGCTCGCGCCGCCAGATCACCGCAAGGTTGCCATTGATGGCGAATGGACGATGCAGCTCTTCGGACACTTTGGCGTTCAGGGGCGGTTTGATCCGGTTCCAATCGAAGAACGCGATGACCAGCACCAGGACGGCCAGCAGGACAACGAGGCTGGCGAAGGTCCAGGCAAGAATTTTACGAGTGCGCGTCATTGCACAGGGCTCCTGAATACGACTGAGCGCCCCGACAGCGACGCACTGATGAAACGTTAGGCCAGAACCGGCCTGCCATGACATTTAGGACTGGGAAATGGCACGCAGGTTTAACCGAATAGGCGCTTAACACTCAAATAATCGGTTGGGGACACCCTGCTCCCTCATCCGGCGTTACTGCACCCGCACTTTTGCGAGGCGAGGGTGGGTCGAAAATACCCACCCCAGTGCAAAAAAACTCGCCGGAAACACCCGTTCTAGAGCGCCGCGGCCGAACAATCAATTCTGTTGATTATTACCATTGCCTTTATGAACTTTTATATCGACTTATCGAGAGTAGCATTGCCCTCGTACCCACTTTATCGCCCTCCCAAGGAGCAACCCATCATGAAACGCGAATTCCTGCTTAGCCTGACCCTCTCGATGTTAGCCAGCACTGCTTTTGCTTTGCCGGCCGCTGATCAGGCCACTCCACAAGTCAAAGACAGCCACTCGGTGTTCAGCCAGACCGTCGCCGCTGATGGTTCCGACCGCACCCCACAAGGTCAGACCCTGGCCGAAGGCGGCAATGATCGCCTGAAAGAAAAAGGCCTGATCACTCAAGATGGCTCGGATCGTACTCCACAAGGTCAAACGCTGGCCGCTGACGGTTCCGATCGCACTCCACAAGGCCAGACCCTGGCTGCTGACGGTTCCGACCGCACTCCACAAGGTCAAACCCTTGCCGCTGATGGTTCCGATCGCACTCCACAAGGCCAGACCCTGGCTGCTGACGGTTCCGACCGCACTCCACAAGGTCAAACCCTGGCTGCTGACGGTTCCGATCGCACCCCACAAGGTCAAACCCTTGCTGAAGGTGGTTCCGATCGCACTCCACAAGGCCAAACCCTGGCTGAAGGTGGTGGTGACCGTGTGATCGAACGCAACAGCGCTGTGAGCTAAGCCCATGGCGGCCCCGAAAAAAAGCCCAATCCCCGGATTGGGCTTTTGACTTTATAGAAGCTGCATTTCCCCGCGTGATCCCCCGATAGTCGTTCGACGCCAGCGAAGCCGATTTGCTAGAGTGCGCCGCTGTCCCTGTCCAGAAAACACCCTTGCGATGCTGCCCCGCGCCGAACAGAAACAACAGACCCGCAACGCCCTGATGGACGCTGCTCGCCACTTGATGGAAAGCGGCCGAGGATTCGGCAGCCTGAGCCTGCGCGAAGTGACCAGAACCGCCGGGATCGTACCCACCGGTTTCTACCGGCATTTTGCCGACATGGATGAACTGGGTCTGGTGCTGGTGAGCGAAGTCGGTCAGACCTTCCGTGAAACCATCCGCCTGGTGCGCCATAACGAGTTCGTCATGGGCGGCATCATCGACGCCTCGGTACGAATCTTTCTCGACGTGGTCACGGCCAATCGCTCGCAGTTTCTGTTTCTTGCCCGCGAACAGTACGGCGGATCGCTGCCGGTCCGTCAGGCCATTGGCCGCTTGCGCGAGGACATCAGCTCGGATTTGGCGGCTGACTTGTCGCTGATGCCGAAACTGCAGCATCTGGACATCGCCGGTTTGAGTGTCATGGCTGATCTGATCGTCAAAAGCGTGTTCGCGACACTGCCCGACATTATTGATCCCCCGGCCGAGGCGCTACCCGAGCATTTGACGCCGCAGGCGAAGATCACGCAGCAATTGCGCTTCATCTTCATCGGCCTAAAACACTGGCAAGGCCTCGGCAGCACCGAGTAACGCACTTCACCCTGTGGGAGCGGGCTTGCTCGCGAAGGGGCCATCACATTCAACATCTGAGTAGCCTTTTACTCCGCCTTCGCGAGCAAGCCTGCTCCCACACAGGCATTCGCTGCAATTTGGTGCGCAAAAAACCCTCTCGCACCAACTTCAATCAAAACCCTGCAACATCGTGAGTCTCCCTCCTCGCTCCGACAGGCATTTCCTACCTCTCACCCGATTGGCAAGCCCCTTGCTCTATCCCTGAGCATTGTCCATTGCTGGAAGCCTTCCGATGCTGGTGATTCATCGCAGAATCGACCCTCAACCCGTCTGGGCCGCCGAGCTGCACCTGACTTTCGAAGCCCGGAGCAAAAGCCGTTTGCGCTGTTTCAGTGCCGAGGGTGAAGACGTCGGGTTGTTTTTGGAGCGCGGTCAGCCGCCGCTGTATGACGGCGAATGCCTGCAAGCAGAAGACGGGCGCGTCGTTCGCGTCTGCGCTCGCCCCGAACAACTGCTGCACGTCACCTGCGCCAACGCCTTTGAACTGACCCGCGCCGCCTATCACCTGGGCAACCGCCATGTGGCTCTGCAAGTCGGCGATGGCTGGTTGCGCCTGCTCGACGATTACGTGCTCAAGGCCATGCTCGAGCAACTGGGCGCCAACACCGAGAACATCGAAGCGTCGTTCCAGCCGGAACACGGTGCCTACGGTGGCGGCCATCACCATTCGCGGCACGGTGACGAGGATTTCAACTACCCACCGAAACTGCACCAGTTCGGCGTGCGCTTATGAACCCAGCCTGGGCGCTGCTGCGTCTGGCCAGCCCGCAGCTGCCAATTGGCGGCTACAGCTATTCCCAGGGTCTGGAGATGGCTGTGGATAACGGCCGCGTGGACGATCCCGACAGCGCGCGGCGCTGGATCAGCGATCAGTTGCTGCTGAACCTGGCACGTTTCGAAGCGCCGCTACTGCTTGCCCATTGCACTGCTGCGGCCGAAGAAAACTGGGCCGAACTGCTGCAACGCTGCGAAGAACATCGCGCCAGCCGGGAGACCCGCGAGTTGCATCAGGAAAGTCGACAGATGGGTTATTCGCTGAAGCAACTGCTCAACGGTTTACCGGAACTGGATGCGCCGGCCCGGGCCTTTCTCGACCAATGCCCTGAACCGCACCTGGCCCTTGGCTGGGCGCTGGCGGCCCGCGCCTGGCAGATCAGCCCGCATGATGCGCTGGCCGCCTGGCTCTGGAGCTGGCTGGAAAACCAATTGGCGGTGCTGATGAAAACCCTGCCCCTGGGCCAACAAGCTGCCCAGCGCCTGACCAGTGAACTGCTGCCGCTGCTGCAACAGGCGCAGCAAGACGCCACCCGAATCAACCCCGAACACTCTGGCAGCGCCGCTTTCGGCCTGTCCCTGGCGTGCATGGCCCATGAGCGCCAGTACAGCCGTCTGTTCCGTTCCTAGCGCCTTTTCATTTGGAGAATCACATGAACACACAACCCCTGCGCGTCGGCATCGGCGGCCCGGTCGGTTCTGGCAAAACCGCCCTGACCCTTGCCCTGTGCCTGGCCCTGCGCGACCGCTACAACCTCGCCGTCGTGACCAACGATATCTATACCCGCGAAGACGCCGACTTCCTGGTGCGCAACGAAGCCTTGGCGCCCGAGCGAATCATCGGCGTGGAAACCGGCGGCTGCCCGCACACGGCGATCCGCGAAGACGCCTCGATCAACCTTGAAGCGGTGGATCAACTGAACCGGCGTTTTCCCGGGCTGGATCTGATTCTGGTGGAGTCCGGTGGCGACAACCTCTCAGCGACCTTCAGCCCGGAACTGTCCGACCTGACTATCTACGTGATCGATGTTTCGGCCGGCGACAAATTGCCGCGCAAGGGCGGGCCGGGGATCTGCAAATCCGATTTGCTGGTGATCAACAAGATCGACCTGGCGCCGCTGGTAGGCGCCTCGCTAGAGATGATGGACAGCGACACCCAGCGCATGCGCAACGGCAAACCGTTCGTCTTCAGCAACCAGAAAACCGGCCAGGGCCTGGAAGCAATCATAGCCTTCATCGAACGCCAGGGCTTGCTGACTGCGGCCTGATCACACTTATCAACAAGGAAGCTTATCCATGACACTGAAACGCATTCTGGGCGCCATGGCCCTGCTGCTGAGCCCGGCCATCGCGTTCGCTCACCCGGGCCATGGCGACAATGGCTTGATGGCCGGCATCAGCCACCCGATCGGCGGCCTCGATCACTTGCTGGCAATGGTTGCCGTGGGGTTGTGGGCCGCGCAGCAGAAAGGCGCCGCGCGCTGGGCGCTGCCGTGCACGTTCGTGGGCACTATGCTGATCGGCGGCCTGCTGGGTTTTGAAGGGTTGAACCTGCCGGCGCTGGAAAGCGGGATTGCCGCATCGGTATTGGCATTGGGCCTGGCGGTGGCTTTAGCGGTGCGTCCGCCGTTGAGCCTGGCGGTGGCTGCGACCGCGTTGTTCGCGCTGTTTCATGGCGTGGCGCATGGTCTGGAGTTGCCGGAGATGTCGAGCCCGTGGGCGTATGCGGTTGGGTTTGTGGTGGCGACGGCGGCGTTGCATGCAGCGGGTTTTGCGGTGGTTCGAGTGCTGCCTCAGGCGGCGGCACCGTTGGTTCGGCTGGCGGGTGCGGCTTCGGCGGCTACTGGGGTGTGGTTGCTGGCGGGTTGATTCTTTAGCGCCTGAACCGGCCTCATCGCGGCATAGGTATCTACACATCTCTAAAGTCTTCGGCTGGCCACCCAGCCGATGGCCTCTTTAGCAAAACCCGCCAGTTCCTGGGGCGTGTATTGTTCCAATGTCTCGCACATGGCCAAAAGCATGTATAAACCGGCCAGCAGCGCGGAAGCCGTCACCGGCTGCGAGCGCTTCATCTGTCGACCAGACAGACGGACCAAAAAATCCCGTGTTTGCTCAGCGAACTCCCCCTTAGCCCGCATCAGACGCCAACTGACAGCACATGCCTGACTGGCGATCAACAGCCGTTTGAACACCGCTTCACCGCTCTCTTGCTGCCAGTTTTCCAGCTGATGCCCACCCCCTTTAAGCAGTTTGAAGTAGGACTCGATACGCCAGCGCCAGTAATACCAGAGCGCCAATCGTTCATCTGCGACCTCTTGCTCAAGGTTGCTCAGCAAATACCATTCGGCCAGCAGGTGACCATCGGCTCCCAGTATTCGGCTCACGACGAGCCGGGCCGGCAACGGCTCACCAGACTTGCGCAGCGTCTTGCGGTCGGCCCTGTCTTTGGTGAAAGGCTGGGCTTGGCGAGTCAGCACGACGGCGGTTTCTCCCACCCATTGAATGGCCGGTTTTCCTTTGTAGTCCACCTTGCGAGTTTTGCGGTAGGTCATCTCGCGAGCAATTTGACTCAGGGCCCTCGATTGACCTGCATGACTGGCCGTGGAACCGGCCTTGACTCGCACCAGCCATTGCCGACCCTCGGCCTGCCATTGCCTCAGGTGAGCGACCGAATCAGCCTCTCGATCCACGATATGGACAAGCGGCTTGGCAAAATTCTGCTGTTCCAGCCAAGTGATACGTTGTGTCAGTTCATGCAGATGCTTCTCAGGGACCAGCACTTCTTCGGCTCGCGTGCTGAGCACGCCGTCCTTGGTCGCCAGATTTTGAGCGGGAGTACAGATCGGTGCACCGTCACGGTCGGTGACTAGCAGGCTGCTTTGCAGCTCGTAACCGATGTCGCCCCGGTGGGTCATTTGCAGGCGATCAGCCTTGCTGTGGTGGTGCATGTAATTGAGCCGAGACCAATCGTGCATGACCAGCGCGTAATCATCACAGTCATCCCGACAACCCTCGTGGGCCAGCGCCAGCAGCGGTTTAACCAGGTCAACGGGCCGAACCCGGTCATTGCTCAAAAATCGCCAAAGGGCTTGCGTCTGTGCAAAAGCCTTGTCGCTTCGCGGCAAGGCTTTCATCCCGGCGGCCAGCGCCGGTAGTCCATTACTGTGTCCCATGACTAACTCGTCGTATCGTTTTGTCAGTCGGGCATCTAGCCCGGTCATTTGATATCCATGCCGTCCCTTTATAGACCAGGATCGGGAGATGTGTAGATACCTATGCTCATCGCGGGTAAGCCCGCTCCCACAGGATATTCGCCGCCAGCACAGATCGTGTGAATACCGATGATCCCTGTGGGAGCGGGCTTGCCCGCGATAGCGTCCGATCAGACACCGCCTCTCTCAAGCCTGCCTCTCTGCTACCATGTCGCGCAATCGCCCCTGCCGTGACGACGCCAGCCAATGCCCTCTGTTTCCCGCTCTGCTTCCCAGCCTGAATTGACCGCCCTGTTCGCCTCGGTGCAACAGCACTTCCAGGACGTGATCGTGCCGCTCTGGCAAGGCCCCGGCTGGAACGCCGACATGGCATTGCCGTATGAAGCGCTGGACGCCGAGCATCGACCGCTACCCCCTCAGCGCTACCGGGCCATGGCTTGCGCGCGGCAGCTGTACCTGTTTTCCAGCCTGATCGGCCAAGTGCCTCAGGCCGAAGAACGGGCGGCGGCACTGTTCCGATCCTTGCAACAGCATTTCCACGATGCCGAGCATGGCGGCTGGTTCTACAGCATCGACCCGCAAGGTGCGCCGCTGGATCAGCGCAAAGACCTCTACACCCACGCCTTCATCCTGTTCGCCTGCGCCCATTATTGGGAAAAGGTTCGCGAACCGCTGGTGGAGTCGGTACTCAACGCCGCGCTGGAAGTGGTGGCGCAGCGCTTCGCCACAGGCGACGGCCTGTACGAAGCCAGCCTGGACCGTGATTGGTCCTCGCTCAACTCCGGGCCGCTGCA
Source organism: Pseudomonas wuhanensis (assembly GCF_030687395.1). Classification (GTDB taxonomy): domain Bacteria; phylum Pseudomonadota; class Gammaproteobacteria; order Pseudomonadales; family Pseudomonadaceae; genus Aquipseudomonas; species Aquipseudomonas wuhanensis. The sequence continues at coordinate 5,954,837 of NZ_CP117430.1, forward strand.
GAATCCATTGATGCATTTGGCCGAAGCCTTTCTCGCCATCCTTTCAGTGCGCGAGGACGCTGCTGTGCAGAGCGCGCTTATCGAGTTATGCACAGCCATGCAGAAGCGCTTCATCGATCCGCAACACGCGGTATTGATGGAAAAGCCGCTGGGCGCTGTGGATAACTGGTTCGAGCCAGGCCATCAGTTCGAATGGTACTTCCTGCTGGAGTCCTCACCATTACTGCGCGGCTCCAAGCTGCATGCCTCGCTGGATCGCGCCTTTACGTTTACCGAGCAACTGGGCGTGGATCAACATACCGGGGCTGTGCGCGCGATGCTGGAACTGGATGACCATCCTCGTGATGCGACCCAGCGCATCTGGGCCCAGGCTGAATACCTGCGTGCCCTGACTTTGCGCCCGGGCAGCGAAGCCTCTGTGCAACACCAATTGCAGGCGCTGCAACAACGCTTTTTGCATGCGGGCGGCTGGTATGAGTGTCGCGATGAGCATGGCGAAGTGAGCCGCAAGGACATGCCTTCGACTACGCCTTATCATTTGGCAACCTGTTATCGCGGGTTGGTCGAGTATTTGCGCTGACCGGGCGATTGCTTTCGCGGGCAAGCCCGCTCCCACAGGGTTTGTGTCGTTCGCGAAATAGCGAGTCAACACAAACCCTGTGAGAGCGTGGCTTGCCCGCGATGGCCGTTACGCGGTCTTAAGCCTTCGTATTACGCTCAATGGCAAACCCGCTCCAGGTCTGGCTCACCGGCATCAGCTCGAGGCTGTTGATGTTGATGTGGGCCGGTGCGTTGAGCACCCAAAAAATGGTCTCGGCGATGTCTTGCGGCTGGATCGGCTCGGCGCCGGCGTAAGTGGCGTTGTAACGCTCCTGGTCACCGGCGAAACGCACCAGCGAGAACTCGCTCTCGCACAGGCCCGGCTCGATGTTGCTGACCCGCACGCCCGTACCTTGCAGGTCGCAACGCAGGTTCAGAGAGAACTGTTTGACGAACGCCTTGCTCGCGCCATACACGTGGCTGCCCGGGTATGGGTAGTTGCCGGCGATGGAACCAAGGTTGACGATGCTGGCGCCACGACCGTGAGCGATCAAACGTGGCAACAACAGACGAGTGCTGTACATCAGGCCTTTGATATTGGTGTCGACCATGGTGTCCCAATCATCAAGATCGCACTTGGGGGCCGGGTCCACGCCCAAGGCCAGGCCGGCGTTGTTGATCAGCCCGCGCAATTTGGCAAAGGACGGCGGCAGGTTGGCAATCGCCTCCTCCATGGCTTTGCGATCCCGTACGTCGAGCACCAGCCCATGGACCTCGGTCTGCTGCGACAACTCGGCACACAGGGCATTGAGGCGCTCTTCACGACGACCTGTCAGCACCAGTTTCCAGCCGGCTTCGGCAAAACGACGGGCACAGGCTTCACCAAAACCGGAGGTCGCGCCGGTAATAAACAGGGTGTTGGACATCGTGTTCTCCTTGCTTCGGCTGATCGACAGCCCTTGGAATAGAAAATCAGTTGCCAGCATGCCCGGCCTTGTCCACAGCGGCAACCATCGCAAAAACCGTACAAAAAACAATCAACACCGGCAACGCCATATGCGCTGTGGCTTGCAGCCATGTACGCGCACCTTATCCACAGGCCGGCCCACAGTTTCCGGGGGCAAGTGCAAAAGCTGCAAGCCGCTGTCCACAAGGCTTTGCGGGCATATTAGAAAGTTTTTTGCTTGACCCTCGGGTGCCTGCTGTGTAACCCCGGGCAATTTGCACGACCGGACGGTCAAACCGACGATGGCGCCAAGCCAGTAACTACGGCCCTCAGCCGACTCTTTCCAGAGTTTAACCACAGACTTATCCACAGGCTTGCCCACCTCGATTCATACCCTGTTTGCCCCTAACAAAAAGGTTGACAAAGCCGGCTCGAGGTCCTGCAAAAACACCTGATCAGAAAACAACCATATCTCTGCAAGCCACGGATTCAAAGGCTTTCAGCCAGCTACTCCCACGTTATTCACAGCCAGCTCCACAGCAAACGGGGACAAGTCAAAACCGTGACAAAACAGCAATTTGCAGCGGCTTTATGTCGCGCTTTGAGAGGTCATGAATATTGTTTTCCACAATTTCCCCGCGCTCCTTGTGGGAGCGGGCTTGCTCGCGAAGAGGGAGTGTCAGCCGACATCAATGTTGCCTGGCACACCGCCTTCGCGAGCAAGCCCGCTCCCACAGGGTTGGTGGTGTTTTACAGATAGAAAAAACCCCGGCGATTGCTCGTCGGGGCTTGTTTGTTGCTACGGTGAACTCAGTGGCCGCCGAGGTAGGCGTTACGCACTTCATCGTTCACCAGCAGCTCCTTGCCGGTGCCGCTGAGGCGGATCTCGCCGTTGACCATCACGTACGCCCGGTCCGACAGCTTGAGGGCGTGGTTGGCGTTCTGCTCCACCAGGAAGATAGTCATGCCAGTGCTGGCCAGTTCCCGCAGGGTCGCGAAGATCTGTTTCACCACAATCGGCGCCAGGCCCAGGCTCGGCTCATCGAGCAACAACAGTTTTGGCCGACTCATCAGAGCCCGTGCGATGGCAAGCATTTGCTGCTCGCCGCCGGACATGGTCATGGCGCGTTGGGTACGCCGCTCTTCGAGCCGTGGAAACAACTCGAACATGCGCTGCATGTCTTCCTTGGCGTACTTGTCACCGATCGGAATGGTGCCCATCAACAGGTTTTCCTCGACAGTCATGTCAGGGAACACCCGCCGGCCTTCCGGCGATTGAGCAATACCGTTGGAGGCAATGTAGTGGGACGATTTGTGAGTGATATCCACACCCTGATAGACGATTTGCCCGTCAGCCGCCCTCGGCTGGCCGAAGATCGACATCAGAAGGGTCGATTTTCCGGCGCCGTTGGAGCCGATCAGGCTGACGGTTTCACCTTCATTGATGTGCAACGAGACTTTTTTCAGGGCCTGGATCGGCCCGTAGAACACGTCCAGATTCTTGAGTTCGAGGATGGGTGCACTCATACCACTTCCTCTTCTTCGGCGCCCAGGTAGGCGGCAATCACTTTCGGATCGTGTCGAATCGCTTCAGGCCCGCCCTCGGCGATGACAACGCCGTGGTCCAGCACCACGATGTGGTCGGAAATACTCATTACCATGCCCATGTCGTGTTCGATCAGCACCACGGTCAGATCATGCTCATCGCGCAGCAGCCGGATCATCGCGCTCAGCGCTTCGGTTTCCTGAGGGTTGAGGCCGGCGGCCGGTTCGTCGAGGCAGATGATCTGCGGTCGGGTGCACATGGCCCGGGCGATCTCCAGACGGCGTTGCTGACCGTAGGACAGTTCACCGGCCAGACGGTTGGCGCAGTCCACCAGATCCACCACTTCCAGCCAGTAAAACGCGTGGTCCAGTGCATCGCTTTCGGCCTTGCGGTAACCCTTGGTGTTGAGGATACCGGCCAGCATGCCGCGGTTGACCCACATGTGCTGGGCCACCAGCAGGTTTTCCAGCACCGACATTTCCCTGAACAGGCGAATGTTCTGGAACGTCCGCGCCAGACCGGCACGGTTAATCAGGTGCGTGCCACCGAACATCTTGTAGTGGAGTCGGCCGATAAAGCTTTTCGGCGAAACGAAATCGGTTGCCTTGAACGGCTCACCGAGCATCTTGATGACGTCGGTTTTCACCCCACGGGTGTTGAGCTCTATATGCCCGCCGGACGCTTTGTAGAACCCGGTCAGGCAGTTGAATACGGTGGTCTTGCCTGCGCCGTTGGGGCCGATCAGCGCGAAGATCGAGTTGCGCTTGACCTTCAGGCTGACGTCACTCAGCGCCTTGATGCCACCGAAGTGCATCATCAGGTTTTCGACCGAGAGTACGACTTCGCTCATGGCGCTACTCCTTTACGCGGGGTCACACCGGTACGGCTGATTCGAATCAGGCCGCGCGGTCGCCAGATCATCATCAACACCATCAGGATGCCAAACAGCAGCACGCGGTATTCAGCGAAGCCACGCAGCAATTCCGGGGCGACGGTCAGCACGAATGCCGCGATCACCACGCCAATGGTCGAGCCCATGCCGCCGAGTACCACGATGGCGAGGATCAGTGCCGATTCGAAGAAGGTGAACGAGGTTGGGTTGACGAAACCCTGATAGGTGGCGAAGAACACTCCGGCCAGACCGGCAGTCGATGCGCCGATGGTGAACGCCGACAGCTTGACCAGTACGTGATTCAGGCCCATGGAACGACAGGCGATTTCGTCTTCACGCAAGGCTTCCCACGCCCGACCAACCGGCATGCGGGTCAAGCGGTGCTTGATGTAAAGCACGGCCAGCACCACCAGGAACAACACCGCGTATATGAAGTAGTACTTCACGTCCGGGTTATAGGCGATGCCGAAGAACTCATGGAACGGAACTCCGCCCTCCTTCGCTCGTTTGCCGAACTCGATGCCGAAGAACGTCGGCAACGGTGCCGCCATCCCGTTCGGGCCACCGGTCAGGGACAACCAGTTGTTGAGGATCAACCGGATGATTTCACCGAAGCCCAGGGTCACGATTGCCAGGTAGTCACCGTGCAGGCGCAATACCGGGAAACCCAGAATGCACCCAGCCAGGCCGGCGATGATCGCCGCCAAGGGCAACACCGTCCAGAAGCCCAGCCCCAGGTATTGATAACCGAGCGCCAGCCCATAAGCGCCGATGGCGTAGAACGCCACGTAACCCAGGTCAAGCAACCCCGCCAGGCCGACCACTATATTCAGCCCCAGGCCCAGCAGCACGTAGATCAGCCCGAGGATGACCACGCCCAGCAGGTAGGAGTTGGAGAAGAACGGAAACACCACGGCGATGACGATCATCACCGGAATGATCCAGCGCAGCCGCGATTTGTAGTCAGGCGCCAGTACATGCACCCCGGAGCCGGTGCTTTCAAAGCCTTCGAGGATACTCAGGCCCTTGGGAGTTTGCAGGAACAGGCTCAAGGCAAAGCGACCGGCCATGACGATGGCGACAATCCATGCCACCCGGGTCGCTTCCAGATTGAAGCCATAGCCATCGAGGACCACGCCGACAATCGGGCCAAACACAATCAGGGCAACAAGGCCGGCGAGAATCGCATCAACCAGGCTTCTTTTGAGATCAATGGTTTTTTTAGTGGTTGAAGACATCGCTTACACCTTCGACACAAGAGGACGGCCGAGCAGGCCTTGAGGCCGAAAGACCAGAACGAGCACCAGCAACGAGAAGCTGAATACGTCTTTGTAGTCCGAGTTGACCAGACCGGAGAACAGCGACTCGGAAATCCCGAGGATAATCCCGCCCAGCATGGCGCCCGGCAGCGAGCCGATCCCACCGAGCACCGCGGCGGTGAACGCCTTGATCCCGATGATGAAGCCGGCATAGAAGTCGAACGTGCCATAGTTCATGGTGATCAGCACACCGGCCAGCGCCGCCATGGCTGCACCGATGATGAACACGTAGGAAATCACCCGGTCGGTGTTGATCCCCAGGATCGAAGCCATCTTGCGGTCTTGCTGGGTCGCGCGGCACATACGGCCGAGTTTGGTGTACTTGATGACGTAGGTCAGCAGGGCCATCCCGACAAAGGCTGCGATCAGAATGAACACCTTGGTGTAGGTCAACTGCACAAAACCTGTGCCGACTTCGACTCGCCAGGCCCCTGATAGCAGGGTGGGAACCCCTTGTTGCTTGGCGCCCTGGGCGATCTGTGCATAGTTTTGCAGGATCAGCGAAATCCCGATGGCGCTGATCAGCGGAGCCAACCGGGTGGAGTTGCGCAGGGGTTTGTAGGCGACGCGTTCGATGACCCAGCCATACACCGCTGTGACAACGATGGTGAAGATCAGGGTACCGAGCATCAGCAGCGGGAAGGATTCAATACCGAAGTACGCCAGCAGAGCCAGACTGATTGCCGCGAGGTAAGCGGAAATCATGTAAACCTCGCCGTGGGCGAAGTTGATCATGCCGATGATGCCGTAGACCATTGTGTAGCCGATGGCGATCAGGCCATAGACCGACCCGAGGGTCAGGCCGTTGACCAGTTGCTGCAGGAAAATACCATCCATAACGCAATCTCACGCATTTGAGAGACTGCACAGAAACCGGATGCGTCGGACCGGGATTCAACCGCCGGCGCAACAAGGTTGTGTGCAGCTCTACGAGAAAAGACAGACGAGCCTTCTGGCGGAACCAGTCAGCTAAATAACGGTGGACACAATTTTTGTGGCGAGGGAGCTTGCTCCCGCTGGGTCGCAAAGCGGCCCCTAAAACAGGACTGCTGCGCAGTCCAACGGGAGCAAGCTCCCTCGCCACAGACCGGTCACACGCTCATATCACTTCTGTTTTTCCAGCTGGTGGTATTTGCCATCCTTGTCCCACTGGTAAACCACGTAGTCGGAGACCTTCAGGTCGCCCTTGGCGTCCCAGGTCTTCTCGCCCATCACGGTTTTGACCGGATTTTTCTTCAGCCACTCGGCGGCTTTCTCGCCACTGTTGGATTTGGAACCATTGAAGGCTGCGGCCAGGGTCTGGACCGAAGCATAGGCGTACAGGGTGTAGCCTTCAGGTTCGGTGCCTTTCTTGCGGAATTCATCCACTACGGTCTTGCTGTCTGGCAGCAGGCGTGGGTCGGCGCCAAAGGTCATCAGTACGCCATCAACGAATTGCGGACCGCCAGCGGTGGTCACCAGTTCGTCGGTTACGATGCCGTCGTCGGACATGAACTTGACGTCTTTGAGACCTTGCTCACGCAGTTGACGAACCAGAGGACCGGCTTCCGGGTGCAGTCCACCGAAGTAAACGACATCGGCGCCAGCGCCGCGGATTTTGGTGACGATGGTGCTGAAGTCTTTCTCGCCACGAGTCAGGCCTTCGTACAGCACCGGCGTTACGCCGCGCTTGACCAGTTGGGCCTTGGTAGCATCCGCCAGACCTTGACCGTAGGTGTCCTTGTCGTGCAGGACTACCACTTTCTTGCCCTTGAGCACGTCGACGATGTAGTCGCCGGCCACGATGCCTTGCTGGTCGTCACGCCCGCACATACGGAACATGGCGCTCAGGCCGCGCTCGGTAACAGCCGGGTTGGTGGAACCTGGAGTGATCGCGATGATGCCCGCTTCGTCGTAGATCTCGGAGGCCGGGATGGTCGACGAGGAGCAGAAGTGACCGACCACGCCAGCGACTTTCTGGTTGGTCAGGTCCTTGGCGACCGTCACAGCCTGTTTCGGTTCGCAAGCGTCATCGCCCTTGACCAGTACGATTTTTTCCCCGTTTACACCGCCAGCGGCGTTGACTGCATCAGCCGCTGCCTGCGCCCCCTTCATGTACTGCTCGCCAAATGCCGCGTTGGCGCCCGTCATTGGACCCGCTACGCCGATCTTGATGTCAGCCTGAGCAAACGCAGAAACACCCAACGCAGTTGCCACTGCGAGGGCCAGAAAGCCTTTCTTGTAAAACGTCTGGGACATGAGGTGGTGCTCCAAGGTTTTTTTTAGTTGGCACTGCGACTTCTCTGAATGCTCAGAGCAAGGGCCGTGCCATCGGTTTTTTATTCTGGGAAAAGTCGCTGCCTTATTGTTATTTCGACTGTTTCGGACCCATTTTCATTGGGCGTGCAACCGTCTAAACCGCGGGAGGTGAAACCTTTTATGTTTAAAGGCGCAACCCGCATGCGCCATCATTGCAACCGCAGCGCCAAACGATGTGCAACCAGCCTGTAACAGCCCGCGTCACCGAACTGCACACTACCGGTGCGCAACTGCTACAACCCGCACCATTACAGGCTAGCCGCTTCGCTGAAAAGCGCCGCTTCCAGCAACATATTTCAACAATCAGATCACGATCCGCAGGCACTGGCCCGCGTGATACAACGAAAATCCAGCCTCATACAGGCAGCTTCGCAGCCCCACACCCGCCAATGGCTGCATGGGCGCGAAGGGAATCGGCAAGGCCTGAGGATTTCCATTACACAAATAATCGGCAAAGGCTTTGCCGACCACTGTGCCGGTAGTCACGCCTCGTCCGTTGTAACCCGTAACGGCCACCAGTCCCGGTGCCGGCTCGAACAGACGCATCAAATGATCGGGAGTGAAGGCGATGCAACCGGTCCAGGTGCATTCCCATTCCACCGGTTTCAGGTATGGAAAGTAATGCTGCTGAACCCGGTCGGCCCAGGCTTTCAGGAACCAGGCCGGTTTCTGGTTGCCATTGCCGAGACTGCCGAGCAACAACCGCCCTTCAGCATCGCGACGGATACTGCTGAGCACCTGCCGGGTATCCCAGGAACCTTGGCCGCCGGGCAGAATCTGCTGCGCGGCGTCTTCGGTCAGCGGCACCGAGGCCACTTGATAGTAATAACCGGGGAAGAAATTGCGCCGCAGCTCCGTCCAGTCACCTTCGGTATAGGCGTTG